>DAIQBH010000079.1:0-23228 GCA_036781285.1 Thermodesulfobacteriota bacterium
GGAACCGTCGCGCGGGCTCGCCCGCGCGTTCGATCGTCACGGGCCCGCCCGCGCGCCCGATTGCCCCGCACTATTTGCCGTACGCCGCGATCGCAGCCGAATAGCTGCTCGCGTCCGCCGCGTTCAGCGCGAGGATGCCGACCTCGGCGCACGCCGTCTTGCCGTCGCCGTCGCACACGCGCGAGAGACCGTCCTTGAACTTCTTGCGCTCGGCGGCCGCCGTGTCGCCGAACGCGACGAGCGTCATCGACGGAAACTTGGCGCTCTCCCATACCGACCGGATGCCCTCCGCGCCCTCGATGTGCGGGAGCTCCGCCATCTGGGCATCGTCGACGAGCGCGCAGACGGCCTCGCCGGTCAGCACCTTTTTGATCGCCTGGAGCGGCCGCTGGGTCTCGACGAGCTGGAAGTCGCCGAGCACGAAGCTCTTGCCGGAGATCACGCGCTCGATGAACTTCGGGTCGTCGGCGTGGTCGGTCGCCATGGTCTTCCCGAAGCACGCCTTCGCGTCGGCCGCGTCTTTGCTGATCAGGAAATACTGCTGGCCGCCGGCACGCGAGACGACCGCGGTGCCGACGACCTCCAGCTGATACTTCGCCCGGAACGCCAGGAACGCCGCGAGCGACAGGATGCCGAAGCGCGGCTTCTCGTCACGGATGTACGACTCGGCGGCGGCGCGGGTCGTGTGGTATTGGCCGTGCGCGTCGCCCCAGCCGTATTGCTGCGCCGCGAGCGCGATGAAGCGATCGAGGTAGCTCTGCGCGAGGGACGCGCCGCCGACGCCGTGCTCCTTCAAGACCAGGATGTTCACGCGCGACGGCGGCGACGCGGCGTCGGCGCGCATGGCGAGCGCCAGGACGACCGATGCGAGGCAGACGGCGATACGATGCACGAACGAGGTCCTCATTCCGCCGGCGTCGTGGATGCCGGGTTCGGGCCGCGCCGGCGGCGCCGGCGTCGACGTTTGGCCGGGGCGGCATCGCCTCCGGCTCCCTCGGTACGCGCGCCGTCCTGCCCATCCGCGACGGACTTCGCGGCGTCCGCGGCCGCGGGCGGCGCGGAACGAGCGCGTCCGCCACGACCGGAGCGTCCGCCTCGACCCCCGCGTGCCCCGCGCCGACCCCGGTCGTCCTCGACCACCGGCCGCGGCACGTGCTCGTGCACGCCGTGGTCGAAGTTCGGGAGGATCACGCGCGGCAGGGTCATGCCGATCGCCTTCTCGATGGACTGGAGCTCGTCCTCTTCCTCGGGCGCGACGAACGTCAGCACCTCGCCGACCGCGCCGGCGCGGGCCGTGCGCCCGCCGCGGTGGATGTAGTCGTCGGGCGAGAACGGCACGTCGAAGTTCACGACGTGCGAGATGCCTTCGACGTCGATCCCGCGCGCCGCGACGTCGGTCGCGATCATCACGGGGTAGTCCCCGCGACGAAACGCCTCGAGGGCCGCGACGCGGTCCTCCTGGCGGCGGTCGGAATGGATGCTGGTCGCGGGCGCGGCGCCGCGCGTGACGGCGCGCGCCAGCCGGTCGGCGTCGACCTTGCGCTTCACGAACACCAGCACCGAGCGCCACTCCTGGAGCTTGATGAGTGTCGTGAGGAGCGCCGTCTTCCGATTCTGCGCGACCGGATAGACGCTCTGGACGATGCCGCTCGCGGGACGCTGCGGGCCGCCGACCAGGATCGGCACCGGGTCGCGCAGGATGTCGTTCGCGAGCTGGCGGATCTCCGGCGCCATCGTCGCCGAGAACATCAGCGTCTGGCGGTCGGCGGGGAGCGCGCGCAGGATACGGCGGATGTCGGGCAAGAAGCCCATGTCCAGCATGCGATCGGCCTCGTCGAGGACCAGGATCTCGACGGAATTCATGTCGACGTAGTCGAACCGCATGTGGTCGAGGAGGCGTCCCGGCGTCGCGACCACGATCTCCGCGCCGGCGCGTAGCGCTCGCTCCTGGGGCCGCATGTCGACGCCGCCGACGACCGAAACCGCCGTGAGGCCGACGTGATATCCGATGGCGAGCGCCTGCTCGTCGATCTGGATGGCGAGCTCGCGGGTCGGCGAGAGCACGAGGGCGCGACAGACGTTGCGGGGACCCTCGCTGAGCTTCTGGAGGATCGGCAAGAGGAACGCCGCTGTCTTGCCCGTGCCGGTGGAGGCGCAGCCGATCAGATCGCGGCCGGCGAGCGCAACGGGGATCGCCTCGGCCTGGATCGGCGTCGGACGGGTGAACCCCATGTCGGCTACGGCCTCGGTGAGCGCCGGGATGAGGGCGAATTCGCTGAATGTCGTCGTCATGGGACCCGACGGGGGGTTATCTGATGAAAGGCCGTCCTGAGCAAATGGTCAGCGGGACCCGCCCACGCGTTGACCCTACCACTGCCAGGGCATAGGGGAACGCCCATGCCCGTCCTGGCGCTCACTGGTGTGAACCACGTGTCGTTTCCGGTGCGCGATCTCGAACGGGCGGTGCGCTTCTACGAGGACGTCCTCGGGCTGGCGCCCATCCCGCGCCCGAACCTGCCGTTCCCCGGCGCCTGGCTCGGCGGTCATGGGATCCAGGTCCATCTGATCGTCCCGCCCGAGGGGGCGCCGCTCGGGAACCCGCCCCCATCATTGAATCCCCTCGCCGGTCATGTCGCGTTCGCGATCGCAGACTACGACACGGTCGTGGGCGCCCTGCACGCGGCGGGCGTCGAAACCCTCGAGGCCGGAAGCGAGGTCGGGCAGCTCTGGGTCCGCGACCCGGACGGCCATCTGATCGAGCTCATTCAGGACCGAGGCCGGGCGTAGGACGTCCATGCCGTTGCCGCGCCTCCTCGACCTCGCCACCTCGATGTTCACGACCGTGAGCCGTCTCGGCGCCGGCGTACAGGCGCGGCGGCCGGCACGGCGGCCGGTACGACCGCTCGAGCTCTACGAGTTCGAAGGCTGCCCCTTCTGCCGGAAGGTTCGCGACGCGCTCACGGAGCTCGACCTCGACGCGATGATCTACCCGTCACCGCACGGCGGTACCGTGTACCGGCAGAAGGTGATCGCCGAAGGCGGGAAGTCGCAGTTTCCGTATCTCGTCGACCCGAATACCGGCAGGCGCATGTACGAGTCGGACGACATCGTCGACTATCTCTTCGAGACGTACGGCGGCCGCGCCCCCGGTGTGCTCCTGCGCGGCACCGTCGCGACCGTGAGCTCGGCGCTGGCATCGGCGTTCCGTCCGACCAGCGGCACACGCGCCGTACCCTCGCGCCGCCCCGCGCAACCGCTCGAGCTCTGGAGCTTCGAGGCGAGCCCGTTCTGCCGGATCGCCCGCGAGGCGCTCTGCGAGCTCGAGCTGCCGTACCATCTCCACAACGTCGGCAAGGACGGCGAGGGCCGCGACGCGTTCGTCGCGCGCGCCGGGAAGATGATGGTGCCCTACCTCGTCGACCCGAACACGGGGCGCGCGATGTTCGAGTCGGCGGAAATCCGGAAGTACCTGTACGAGACGTACGGCGCGTAACCGCGCTACAGCAGCGTGTCGACGTTCTCCGGCGGACGGCCGAGCACCGCGCGCTCACCGTCTTTGATGACCACCGGGCGCTCGATGAGGATCGGGTGCGCGGCCATCGCGGCAACGAGCTTCTTGGGGTCGGTCACGGCGGCGAGCCCGAGCTCCTTGTAGACCGGCTCGCCGGTCCGCATGAGGCGGCGCGGGTCGTCGAAGCCGAGGAGGCGGAGCGTCTCTTGGATGCGCGCCGCGGTCGGAGGGTCGGTGAGGTACTCGACGACGGTCGGCGTAGTGCCGGCGTCGGTCAGACGGGCGAGCGTCTGGCGCGACTTCGAGCAGCGCGGATTGTGCCAGATCTCGAAGCGCGCCATTCGCCCGTCTCTTCAGTCGAGGGTGCAGACGCCCCACGGGGGCATCGAGAAGGGCGTATCGCGGGTGTCGAGGCTGTGATCGCACGTCGAGGTCGCGTCGAGGCGCGGCGGTTTCGTCGACGCGATGTCGGCGCACGTCACGTCGACCCCGCAGCGCGGGTCGGTGCCGTTGCCCGTGGCGCTCGAGTTCGTCAGCCGGACGTCCCGGCCGTAGATCCCGAGGATCGCCGCGTTGGTGACCGAGCTCGACTCGAGGTCGACGCGCTTCGCGCTCACGACATAGCCGCCGTCGACGGTCGAGTTGATCAGGCGGATGCGGAGGTTCGCCTGTACGCCGGTCTCATCGCCGGCGATGTGGCTGTCGCGCACCTCGGCTTTGTGGAAGGCGAGTACGCCGTAGGCGCGGTTGTTCAGGAGCGTCATGTTGCGCACGACGACCTTCCCGGCGCTGATCGCCTCATAACGCGCGCCGGTGATGGTGCCATTCGACACCTCGCAACGACCGGAGGTCTTCGTCGGGCCGCACCACGTGCCGTCGCACAACACGGGCAGGCACGCGACCGCCGCGACGCCGCCGGTGATCGTATGGCCCTGCATGTCGAGCTTCGCGCCGCGTCCGAGTGCCACGCCGATCGCACCGTTCGTCGTGCCGCATGCGAGATCGGTCGTGAGAATCGCGCTGCGGCCCGCCGGCACCTCTTGGCCGCACGCGGTCACCTCGATGGGCGGCGGCGCGGCGAGAGACGGCAGGGCGAACGCGAACGAAAGCGACAGGGCGACGAGCGTGACGGCACGGCACGACATGGCGATTCTCCTCGGTTGGGGGTGGGGGTTCGCGACTGGGCCCTCATGCGCCCCGCGGCGACGCCCTGTCAAGGCGCGGGGCGTCCGTCTTGCCCGACCGATCGCCGCTCTGCCATGAAGACGCGATGAGCGACCGTCATCACGCGATCGGGGACCGCGACGCACTCGGGCAGGCGGAGGCCGTGCGCCGCGGGGACATCACGCCGCGCGAGCTCGTCGACGAGGCGATCCGCCGCATCGAACGCTTGAACCCGCGGCTGAACGCCGTGATCCACGAGCACTTCGACCGGGCCCGGCAGGAGGCGGACGGCCCGCTCCCGGACGGCCCGTTCCGAGGGGTACCCTTCCTCTTGAAGGACCTGGCCTCGGGCAATCGCGCGGGCGATCCGATCCACTGGGGCGCGCGCTTCCTCCGCGACGCCGATTGGCGCGCCCGGACGACGTCGCACCTCGTCGAGAAGTTCCTGCGCGCCGGCCTCGTGATCGTCGGCCGGACGAACGTGCCGGAGCTCGGCGCCTGGACGACGACCGAGCCGGAGGCCTACGGGCCGACGCGCAACCCGTGGAACCCGGAGCATTCGAGCGGCGGCTCGAGCGGCGGCGCGGCGTCGGCGGTCGCGGCGCGCATGGTGCCGGCGGCGCACGCGAGCGACGGCGGCGGCTCGATCCGCATTCCGGCGAGCCACTGCGGCCTCGTCGGCTTGAAGCCGTCGCGCGGCCGCGTGTCGATGGGGCCCGACGTCGGCGAGATGTGGGGCGGGCTCGCCTTCGAGCTCGCGGTCACCCGCACGATGCGCGACACCGCCGCGCTGCTCGACGCGGTCGCGGGCGCGATGCCCGGCGATCCGTACGGCGCCGAGGCGCCGCGGCGGCCGTATCGCGAGGAGGTCGGCGCGCCGTGTGACACGCTGAAGATCGGTCTCGTGCCGACGATCGCGACGGTGCCGATCCACGCCGACTGCACGGCCGCCGTCGAAGCGGCGGGACGCGCGCTCGCGGCGCTCGGACATCGCGTCGAGATCGCGCACCCCGCGGCGCTCGAGGACCCGACGGTCCCGGACGCCGCCATTCGCCTGATCGCGGCGTCGCAGGCGCGCGACATCGAGCGCTTCGGTGAGCTGCTGGGGCGCACGCTCGAGCCGGCCGACCTCGACTGCGACAACTGGGCCATCGGCGAGATGGGCCGCTCCATCACGGCGACCCAATACCTCGCGGCGCTCGAGACGCTGCACGCGTGGCACCGCCGGATGGCGACCTTCTGGACCGCCGACGGCGCTGGCTTCGATCTGCTCGTGACGCCCACGATGCCGGTGCCGCCCCCGCGTCTCGGCGAGCAGACGCCGGATCCGAAGCATCCGCTCGCCGCCTGGGGCCGAGCCGGCGCGATGGTCGCGTTCACGGTGCCGTTCAACGTGACGGGCCAACCCGCGATGTCGCTGCCGCTCCACTGGAACGCCGCCGGGCTGCCGATCGGCGTCCAGTTCGTCGGCGCATTCGGACGCGAGGACGTGCTGATCCGGATCGGCGCCGCGCTCGAGCAGGCGATGCCGTGGGCGGACCGCCGCCCGCCGATCTGCGCATAGACCGGAGAACCGGTATGCGAATGGAACGATGAGTGACATGCCGACGCCGCTCCGCACGCGCGTATGCGACGCCCTCGGGATCGACGTCCCGATCCTGCAAGCGGGCATGTCGACGTTCACGTCGGCCGAGCTCGTGGCGGCGGTGTCGAACGCGGGCGGCCTCGGCATCCTCGGCGCGCTCCTCCGCCCGGTCGACGAGCTGCGCGCCGAGATCCACCGCATCCGCGCGCGCACGACGCGGCCCTTCGGCGTGAACCACGTGATCGCGCACCTCGATCCGACGGCGCTCGACGTGACGTTCGAGGAGCGCGTCCCCGTGCTGTCGCTCGCGTGGGGCGATCCGGCGCCGCTCACGGCCCGCGCGCACGCGGCCGGCGTCCGCGTCGTGCACCAGGTCGCGACGGTCGCCGACGCCGCGCAGGCCGCGGCGGCCGGCGTCGACGTGATCGTCGGTCAGGGCACCGACGGCGGCGGCCACGTCGGCTTCGTCGGCACGATGGCGCTCCTGCCCGCGGTCGTCGACGCGGCGCGCGGCATCCCGGTCGTCGCCGCGGGCGGGATCGCCGACGGCCGCGGCCTCGCCGCCGCGCTGGCGCTCGGCGCCGACGGCGTCTTGATGGGCACGCGCTTCCTCGCGACGCCCGAGGCCCCGATCCCCGACGCGTGGCGCCGCGCGATCGTCGCCGCCGACGGCAGCGCGACCGTCCGGACGGCGGCTTTCGATCGCGCGGTCGCGATGCCGTGGCCGGGTGCCGAGGTGCGCGCGATCCGGAACGCGTTTCTCGGCGAATGGGCCGAGCGGCCGGACGACGCCGGGCGGCACGCGGGCGAGCTCGGTCCGCGCCTCATGCAGGCGCTCATGAGCGGCGACCTCGACGTCTTCCCGCCGATGGCGGGGCAGAGCTGCGGCATCATCGGCGAGGTCCTGCCGGCGGCCGAGGTCGTACGCCGCACGATCGCCGAAGCGACGGTGGTGCTCCGCCGACTCGCCACGCTCGCCTGATCGTCGCGCGCGACGAAAGACTCGCGCCGGTCGCGCCGTCATCGATGTCGCCGTGCATGCGTCTCTCGATTCGATCACGCCGCGGCCGTCGCGCGGGACGTGGGGCCTATTGCTCGCGTCGATCGCTTCGGAGGCGACACGAGCGCGTCGTCACCACTTGGCGTAGTGATCCTCGCAAAACCCCAGCATGTTCTCGATCGCGACGCGCTCGCCGGCGGCGGTCGTCAGCGTGCCGGTGAAGCGGCCGAAGAGCTGGTGGAAGTTGGTCGCGAGGATGACCGCGTTCAGCCGCTCGACGTGCATGCCCTCGGGCACGAAGTCGAGCGCGACGCGGCCGTCGGCCGAGCGCAGGCGCCACGGCTTCATCAAATCCCGCTGGTCGTACTCGAACGCGACCGTGTCGACCTTGTGCAAGCGGCCGTCGAGCCAAAAGCAGTTCTCGGTGACGCTCGTCTCGTTCACGCCGCACGAGACGTTGAGCCCGGCGATCCGGCCGTCGGCCGTCCGGCCGGCGAGGCAGCCCCAGTTCCAGAACGTCTCCGGCCGCATGTAGCCGGCGCTCCAGTCGTGATGGCCGTGGATGTCGAGCGCCGCGAGGTCGTAGGTTTCGCCCTCCCAGCGCAGCGTGCCGCTCATTCCGAGCCCGGCGGTCTTCCGCGCGTAGACCCACCCGATCGCCCCCGCCCGCGTGCAGATGCGCATCGGCTCCAGCGGCGGCGCCTCCTCGCTGAACGTGGCGGCGATCGTGATCGGCCCGGCGACGACCTCGAGGCGGCGCGCGCGCGGCGCGGCGTCGGCGTGCATGGCGAAGCGCGCGTTGCCGGTCGTGAGGCGCATCGTTCCGACCTCCGGCGTGTCGGGGCACTCGAGCCCCAGACGGAACGGCCGCTTCACGCTGTGCTCGACGCGGCGGCGCGTCACCGGGTCGTAGCAATAGACGAAGGCGGTCGACACCCAGCGCGTGTCGACGATCGCGCATCCGAAGATCAACCGCTCGGAGAGCCCGCCGAGGAACTGGAACTGGTGGAACCCGAAGTGGCGGGCGAGCGCCCCGCGCGGCTTCCCGAACGGATCGCGCAGCACGTAATCGCGGCCGTTCACCCGGTCGATCGCGTCGGGGAAGATGCCGAGCCGAACGGTGCCGTCCGGATTGACGAGCGACGTCGGCGCCACGGTCAGTCGACCGCCCGGAGCTGCGGCACGTCGGCCTTGGCGTAGGTGTGCTTCTCGACCACGACGCCGTTCGCGAAGTGCAACACGTCGAGGCCGCGCCACCCGCGTTTCACGCCGCCGCGCTCGAGCGTACACATCCAGCTGATGAGGCTTTTTCCCGCCGCCGCGTCGACGAAGAGATCTTCCTGCACGAAGCGCATCGTCCCGAAGTCGCCGCGGAACTGCGGCACGAACGCCTCGCGGATGGCCGCCTTCCCGACGGCGCGCGCACCGTCGAACTGGTCGTAGACCGCGTCCTCGGCGATGAATGCCATGACCGCGTCGAGGTCCTCGCGATTGAACGCGTCGGTGAAGCGCAGAGTGAGATCGCGGAGATCGGACATGACGGGCTCCTCGCCGCGCCCTCGCAGCGGGACGGCGCGCTGTCTTTGGTTCACTCGCCGGCGAGATGCAAGACGAGCTCGCGGCCGTGCGGCGAGGCGCGGTGCTCGAAGACGTACACCGCCTGCCACGTCCCGAGCGCGAGGGCGCCGTCGACGATCGGGATCGCGAGCGAGGTCGCGGTGAGCGCGGCGCGGATGTGCGCGGGCATGTCGTCCGGCCCCTCGGCGGTGTGGCGATAGAGGCGGTCGTCCTCGGGGACGAGCCTCCGGAGGAAGGTGTCGAGGTCGCGCAGCACGTCGGGGTCGGCGTTCTCCTGCACGACGAGCGAGGCCGACGTGTGGCGGATGAACACCGTGAGAAGCCCGGTCGCGACCTTCTGGCCGTCGACCCACGCGCGGAGCTCGCGCGTCACGTCGTGGAGGCCGGCGCCGCGCGTCCGGACGGTACAGCGGTGGGTCGCTTGCCGCATGCCTTCGGTCTAGCGCAGGTCCGCGGGCTTTCGCGAGTTGTGCCGGTCCGCACAAGCGTGATTAGGCAACGGTGGATGCGATACGACCGGAGATCCCGCCACGCGTTCCTTTCGACCGTGCGCGCGCGCGCCGCGCGCCCGGACCCGCGGGCTTGAGCGCGCCGGAGACGAGCTCCCATCGGGCGCACCGCCGGCCGCGCCCGGACGCGCGGCACTACGCGCTCGCGTTCGTCGCCGTGCTGGTCGCGGCCGGCGCCCGGCGCGTCCTCGCGCCGCTCTTCGGCGAGCAGCTCCCGTTCCTCACGTTCTTCCCCGCCGTCGCGGTCGCCGCGTGGTACGGCGGCTTCGGCCCCGGCGTGTTCGCGACCGCCGGCGCGGCGCTGCTCGCGACCCTGCTCGTGCCGGCGTACGATCCCGCGGCGCTCGCCGGCGCCGCCTACTGGATCGGGCTCACCGTGTTCGTGACCGGCAACGTCGTGATCTCGGCCCTCAGCGAGCGCCTCCACGCCGCGCGCTTCGCCGCCGCCGAGGCCGCCGAGGCCACCCGCCGGAGCGACGTTCGAAGCCGGCGCCTCTTCCAGTCGAACATCATGGGCATCGTGTTCTGGAAGGCCGACGGCACCGTCACCGACGCGAACGACGCCTTTCTCGCCCTCGCGGCGTTCACTCGCGCCGAGCTCGAGCGCGGCGGCATGAACTGGCGCGACCTGGTCGTTCCCGACTTCATGCCGTTGCACGTCGTCGCGCTCGAGCAGCTGCGGACGCGCGGCGAGTGCGATCCGTTCGACTCCGCGCTCCTCAGGCGCGAGGGCACCGTGGTTCCGGTCTTCTGCGGCGCCATCGCGCTCGACGAGCACGGCCTCGAAGGCGTCACCTTCGTCCTCGACATGAGCGAGAGCCGGCGGACGCGCGAGGCGCTCCGCGAGAGCGAGAAGCGCTATCGCACCCTCTTCGAGGACTCGCCGATCGCGCTCATCGAGGAGGACTGGAGCGCGGTGAAGCGGCACCTGCTGACGCTCGCGAGGGACGGCGACCCGGCCGCGCTCCTCGCCGAGCGACCTGCCGCCGCGTGGGAATGCTTCCGGAAGCTCCGCATCCTCGACATCAACCGGGTGGCGCTCGACCTCCTGGGCGTCCGCGACGCTGCCGAGCTCGAAGCGGACGTGTTGAAATTCTTCGCGCTCGAGACCGCCGACGCGGCGGTCGACGCGATCGTCGCTCTCTGCGTGCGCGGCGAGCGCGTCCGTGTCGAGCAGGCGCTCGTCACACCGGCCGGCAAGCGCATCACGTCGCTCATCCAGATGAGCCCGCTGCCCGGCCACGAGGACTCGCTCGATCGCATCCTGCTGTCGCTGGTCGACATCACCGAGCGCACAGGCGTCGAGGCGGAGCGCGAGCGCCTGCTCGCGGTCGCGGAAGCGGCGCGGCGCGACGCCGAAGAGGCGAACCGCGCCAAGGACGAGTTCCTCGCGACGGTGTCCCACGAGCTCCGCACGCCGCTGTCGCCGATCCTCGCCTGGGCCCGCATGCTCCGCGACGGCGTGCTCGATGCCGACCGGGCGCGGCACGCGGTCGAGGTCATCGAACGCTCGGCGCGGACGCAGGCGCAGCTCGTCGAGGATCTGCTCGACGTGTCGCGCATCATGGCCGGCAAGATGCGCCTCGACGTACGGCCGGTCACGCTCGCCCCGATCCTCGAGCGCGCGGTCGAGGTCGTCCGGCCGAGTGCCGAGGCGAAGGAGATCCGGCTCCAGATGGTGATCGACCCGGCCGCGGGTGCCGTGCTCGGCGACGAGGGGCGCTTGCAGCAGGTCGTGTGGAACCTCCTCGCCAACGCCGTGAAGTTCACGCCGCGGGGTGGCCGCGTGCAGCTGGGCCTCGCGCGTGTCGGCTCGCATCTCGAGATCGTCGTCGCCGACACCGGCGAGGGCATCGCGCCCGAGTTCCTGCCGCACGTGTTCGACCGCTTCCGCCAGGCCGACGCGTCGACGACGCGCGCGCAGAGCGGTCTCGGCCTCGGGCTCGCGATCGTGCGGCATATCGTGGAGGCGCACGGCGGCAGCGTGCAGGCCGAGAGTCCCGGGCGCGGGCAAGGCGCCGTCTTCACCGTGACGCTGCCGCTGATGGTGACCCGCACCGCGAGCGGGTCGGCACGCCGCCATCCGAACGACGGGTCGGGCGAAGACGCCACGCTGCCGCGCCTCGACGGCGTCACGGTCCTCGTCGTCGACGACGAGCCCGACGCGAGCGACGTCGTCGCCGAGCTCCTCGCGACCCAGGGCGCCGAGGTGCGACAGGCGCAGTCGGCGGATGCCGCGCGCGCGATCCTCGCGAGCTGGCGTCCGGCCCTCATCGTGAGCGACGTCGGCATGCCGGGCGAAGACGGCTACGCGTTCATCACCCGCTGGCGCGCGGAGGCGGGCGACGCGGCCCGCATCCCGGCCGTCGCACTCACCGCCTACGCGGGGCGGACCGACAAAATCCGCCTCCTTTCGGCCGGGTTCGACGCCCACGTGCCGAAGCCGCTCGATCCCGCCGAGCTCATCACGGTGCTGGCGAGCCTCACCCGCGCGAGGCGCCCGATTTGAATTGACAGGGTGCGCGGGCGGCGTGTTACACGCAGGGGCCCGCGCCGGCCGCACCCGCGTCCCGCGCGTTCGCGAACGCGTCGGGTGCCGGCGCCCCCAACACCGACGCGGAGGCTCGACGACATGCTCCCTATGAACGATACGCCCCGCCGCAGCCCCTCGCTTCCGACCCTACTCCTTCTATTGATGATGCTGCTCGTGCTCGGCTCCCGTGCGCTCGCGCACGCGGCGACCATCGAGACCGACAAGGAGGACTACGCCCCGGGCGACACCGTCATCATGTTCGGCTCGGGTTGGGAGCCGTTCGAGACGGTCGAGCTCCTGCTCCAGCAGTCGCCGGGCGAATGGAACGACCGCGTGTTCATCACCGTCGCCGATGCCAACGGCGACATCCTCGATGACAGCTTCGTCGTCGAGTGGCACCACTTCCACGCGAGCTTCCTCCTCACCGCAACCGGGCTCTCGTCCGGGCTCACCGCCGAGACGACCTTCACCGACGGCATCCTCGCCGACACGATCACCGCCATCGGCGACAGCATCACGCGCGCCTTCAACGCCGACGGCTGCAACTACGGCGATCAGGTCGAGCACAACTTCGCGACCGGCGACAACCACGGGACGAGCTTCTGCTCGACGGGCAGCGACGCGGTCTACAGCCACGCCGAGCGGCTGGAGTGCGCGAAGCCGGGGCAGATCGTGAACCTGAACGACGCCGAGAGCGGCGGCAACATGCGGAGCGACTTCGTCGCGCAGGCGACGAGCGCGCGCAACAACATGAACGGACAACCGGCGCCGCGCTACGTGACCGTGTTCATGGGCCACAACGACGCCTGCACCAACACCGAGAGCAAGACGGGCAATGGCTGCGGCGGCGATCAGGATCCCAACAACTACTGCCGTACGACCAACGTCGCCTTCGAGCGCGAGCTCCGCGAGGGCATGGACCTCCTCATCCAGGTCCCGTCGTCGCGCATCCTCGTCTCGGCGCTCGTGCGCGTCTCCGAGCTCTGCAACTTCGGGTCGAAGAACAGCTGCGGGCTCGGCTTCGGCGTGAACTGCGACAATCTCTGGTCGTTCCTGACCTTCTTCGGCGACAGCGGCGTCTGCCGTTCGCTCACGCAGGATTGCTCGAACACGCGCCGGATCGACATGTACAACACGATCGTCGGCTACAACGCGATCCTCTCCGCGGTGACGGCCGAGTACGCGGCGATCCCGGCCGGCGGCACGTCGGCGACGGGCGCCGTCAAGGCGACCGACGTCGGCATCCGCTACGTCGAGGCGCCGTTCCACTACAAGTTCGCGAGCGCCGACATCTCCTGCTGCGACTGCTTCCATCCGGCGGCCGGCGGGCAGGCGAAGCTCGCCGAAGGCACGTATCAAGGCATCCAGTGCAGCGCCGTCAATCCGTGCTGCGCGCCGTCGGCCGATCCGCTCACGAACGCGACCTGCTCCGCGACCGACACGACGACCTTCTACCCGGGCGGCTTCTGGGCCGGGAACCCGTGCGGGAACGGCGTCCTCGAGCCCGGCGAGCAGTGCGATCTCGGCGTCGGCAACGGCGCGCCCGGATCGTGCTGCCTCGGGAGCTGCCAGTTCGCGTCGTCGAGCACGGTCTGCCGCGCGTCGACGGCCGTCTGCGACGCCGCCGAGACGTGCACGGGGTCGAGCGCGACCTGCCCCGCGAACGCCCTTGCCGGGCCGAGCACCGTCTGTCGCGCCGCCGCCGGTGTCTGCGACGCCGCCGAGCACTGCACCGGCAGCTCGACCGCGTGTCCCGCCGACGCGAAGAGCACGGCGATCTGCCGTCCCGCGGCCGGCGCGTGCGACGTCGCCGAGACCTGCAACGGGTCGAGCAACACGTGCCCCGCGGACGTGCTCCGGCCGAACGGGTTCTCGTGCCGCGCCGCGGGCGGCGTCTGCGATCTCGAGGAGACGTGCACGGGAACCGGCGCCGCGTGCCCCGCGGACGCCAAGAGCACGGCGCTCTGTCGCGCGTCGGCCGGCGTGTGCGACGCGGCCGAGAGCTGCGACGGCGTGAGCAACGCGTGCCCCGCCGACGCCAAGAGCACCGACGTCTGCCGCGCCGCGGCGGGCGTCTGCGACGTCGCCGAAAGCTGCGACGGCGTCGGGAATGCGTGTCCGGGGGATGCGAAGAGCAGCGCGGTCTGCCGCCCGAGCGCCGGGAGCTGCGATCCCGCGGAGAGCTGCGACGGGGCCAGCGACACTTGCCCTACCGATACCCTCGCGACGGGCGGCACGGTCTGCCGCGCCGCGGCCGGCGTCTGCGATCTCGCGGAAACCTGCACCGGCTCCGCCGCCGCGTGTCCGGCGGACGCGAAGAGCACCGCGGTCTGCCGCGCATCGGCCGGCGTGTGCGACGTCGCCGAGAGCTGCAACGGCACGAGCGACACGTGTCCCGCCGACGCGTTCTCGCCCTCGAGCGTCACGTGCCGTGCGGCCGCCGGCGTCTGCGATCTCGCCGAGACGTGCACCGGAAGCGCGGCCGCGTGCCCGGCCGACGCGAAGAGCACGGCGACCTGCCGTGCGTCCGCCGGCGTCTGCGACGTCGCCGAGACCTGCGACGGCGCCAACGACGCATGCCCGGCGAACGCGTTTGCGCCGGCGACGGTCGTCTGTCGCGCCGCCGCCGATCAATGTGACGCTGCAGAGCTCTGCAGCGGTGGCGACGCCGCATGCCCCGCGAACGCCCTCCAGCCGAACGGCACCCCGTGCGACGACGGCATGTCCTGCACCGTCCCCGACACGTGCGTCGCCGGCGCGTGCACCGGCAACGCCGACATCTGCGGCGACGGCACGACGCAAGGAAGCTGTGGCGAGCAATGCGACGACGGCAACACCGCGGGCGGCGACGGCTGCTCGGCAACCTGTCAGCTCGAGAGCACGCCCGGCTGCAACCCGACGCCCGACGCCGGATGCCGCCGACCCGTCGTCGCCGCGGCCGCGTCGATCTTCCTCCGCGACCCGTTCGGCGTCGACCACGACAACCTGCAATGGAAGTGGAACCGCGGCGCCACGACGCCGAAGGCCGACTTCGGTAATCCGGCGATCGGCACGAGCTACCAGGTCTGCGTCTACGACGGGTCGACGCTCCGCATGAGCCTGCCGCTGCCCGCGGGCGGCGCGTGCGCCGGCCGGCCCTGCTGGAAGGAGAACGGCTCTGGCTTCCAGTACTCCGACAAGAGCAATCTCCGCGGCGTGAGCCGGTTGACCCTCAAGAGCGGCGCCGTTCCCGGGAAGGCGAAGATCCTGCTCAAGGGCCGCGGCGAGAACCTCGCGATGCCGCCGCTGCCGATCGCGGAGCCCGTGACCGTGCAGATCCGGAACAGCGCCGGCGTCTGTTGGGACGCCGTCTTCAGCGCGCCGTCGATCCGCAACCAAGCGGACCAGTACAAGGACAAATCCGACTAGCGAGCGCTCGCCGAGGCCTCGCTTCGATCCCGCGGCGGGCGTCTTCGCACTTTTTCCTGGACCTCGCGGTTGGGTGTTGGTAGCGGCGGGTCACGTCGTTCACCTCTGGCCCCCTGCCAGCGAACCTGGAGGTCCCCATGCGCCACACGCTACGAATCCTTGTCACCGGAGCTCTTCTCGCCTGTTCGAGCACCGCCGCGGTCGCCGACGACGTCGGCGTGGTCGGCACGCCCGTCGGCTTGTCGGTCAACACGCCGGTAGGCGACACGTTCCTCCAGTACCACGGCCGCCTCTTCGTGAAGGCCGTGGACGGAACGGTCCTCGAGTACCGCTGGGGCGGCAGCTCGTGTGGATCGCGGGTGCTGACGGATGCCCAGGTGGCCGCGCTGCAAGCGGCGCTCAACAACAACAAGATGCGCATCCAGGTCCTGACGCAGGACGGCCAGGGCCTCTCGAAGTGCGTCGTCGGATTCACGGCCGCGCCGAAGTCGGCGGTCAAGCTCGTGTTCCCCTGATCACGCTCGCGGCGCTGGTCGCGAGCGCGATCAGCGCCGCTGCATGATCGCATGCACGGCAGCGGCCTTCGCGCGGAGACCGGCGGAGCGCGCGCCGCTCGCGAGCGTCGCCATCCATTCCTCCGCGGCGCCCGGCTCCGCCGCCATGCTGCGCAACATGTTCGCCAGGACCTCGTCGTCGACCGGCTCCAAGGTCGAGAGATACGCGGCCTCCGCCTCCGGATCGCGCGCGAACGCGGCGAGCGTCTGCTCGCGCGCCTCCGCCCGGAGCGCGCCGTCGGTCTGACCCAGCACCGCGTGGAGCACCTGCCCCAGCGCGGGCTCCTCGGTGCCGAGCGCATCGGCGAGCGCCCCCTCCATCCGGATCGGCCGCCGCAAGATCGCCGCCTGCTCTTCCTCCTTGGCGAGGGGCGGCCGCGGCGACGGCGAGACGCCGGCGACGGGACTCGGCCCGACCGCGTCGCCGCGGCCGAGCAGATCGATCGCGCGGAGCGTGCCGTCGCTGCCGTACGTCAGCATGAAGCTCTCCTCGCCGAAGATGCGGAGGAGACCCTCCCGTATCGGCACGGACTGGAAGTCGACGCTGACCGGCCGGGCCGGCGCCGTCCCTCGGATCGTCACCTTCGTCACCGCGGCGATTTCCGCGAGCAGCCGGTCGAGCGGCACCTCGGTCGCGCGTACCGTGAGGCGGTCGCCCTCGTACCGGATGCGCTCCGAGGCCTGCGGCGTCGCACTCACGGTCGGCAGCGGCTCGGCCGCGAGCGCCGGCGCGCGCGCGTCGAGCAGCGCCAGCAGCGCGAGCACCGCGACCGCGATCCGAGTCATGCCCCCGACTGTAGCGGCGACGCGACCGGCTCGAAAGAACGCGCGGCGCGCTCGCCGTGCATCCAGCTAGCGCCGCCGCTTCGGCCGCCGGAACGTCGCCACGCGCTCCTCGTTCGGATCCTTGCTGCCGGCGGTGACGGGACGGACGCGGAGCGTGCCGTCGTCCGTATGACGCCACACGTTCACGGGACCGTGCGCGAGCGCCGTCAGCACCATCTCCGCCACCTTCGCGAGCGCCGCCGGCGGCTCGAGGCCCCCCTCGACGTACCACTCGGCGAGCCGCCGCCGCACGAGCTCGGAGGGATGGAGCGGCGCTTCCATCCAGCCGAGCTACCAGCCGCGCGCCGATGCCGGCAATCGGCTACGAGGACGCGGTGACCGCTCGGATCAGCTCCGCGGTTCGCGGGCGAGCTTTCGTTTTGCGCTCCTCGCCGAGGCCCGCTCCCTCCGCCGTTCCCATGCTCCGCGCGTACGTGGGGTCGGCGTCGAAGTGGCACGAGCGAGTCGGCCGTCGTCGTCACGCCGCGGCGGCCGACGACCGCGCCGAGCGGGTCAGTCGCCGCGGTCGTCGAACTTGTCGCCGGTATTGACGCGAGCCGGCGCCGAGAAGTCGCTGCTCCAGCACTGCCCGAGATCGTTCACGAGCTGAATCGTCACCGCGGGCGACTGCGCGAACGGCAGCGCGGCGCCGATCGTCTCGATGCCGACGCCCTTGGCCTGGAGCTGCACCTGTCCCTTGCCGGCCGCGCCGGCGCGGAGCTTCAGCTGCTTCACGCCGGTCGCGAGCGCCTTGTCGGAGAAGAGGAAGCCCTTCGCGTTGCCGCGCCAGCACGGCTTCCCGGCGCAGGTGCCGCCGGGCGGCAGCACGATGCTCCGCACGAGCTCCGGCGTCCCCGCGTCACGATCCCAGAGGCAGAGCGCGTACGTCGTCGAGCCGTTCACGGGATCGCCGAAGTCGCCGAGGCCGACCGCTCCGCCCTTCGCCCACTTCCACTTCAGCCGATCCTTCGTGTCGGGCGCCGTGTCCTTGATCGCGAGCTGCGTCTTTCCGGGCGCGGTCGGGCCGTGGCAGCTCGCGGCCGGGAGCGGCCCGGTCGCGCACGGCGCGGGCGGGTCGACCGTACCCGCGACGCAATCGGCGCGGACGTCCTCGGTCGTGTGCGTGACGCCGGCGCGGTCGGGAAAGCGCCGCGCCGAACGGAAATAGAAGCTGTAGCGGTCGCACCAGTCGGCGTCGGCGAGAAGCCGCGCGTCGGCATCGGCGTAGCCGGGCTCGCCCGCTGTCTTCAGCCAGCGATCCATCCAGGCGACCGAATAGTGCTCCGCCATCGGCCGGCCCCACCCGCCGAGGCACGCGCCGCTCGACATGTCGGGGCACCACGACGTCGTCGGAAACGTCGGGATCAGGCTCCACTCGAAGTGCGTGCTGCCCTGGATCGTGAGCTGGAAGACGGGCACGCCCGCCGCGACGTACGCCGCGTACGCGGCCTTGTGCTCCTCGGGATCGGGCGGGGTCGTGAACGCGACGCCGGCGATGCCGTACTCGCTCGTCTGCCCCATCGCGGGCACGCGCGGCGGCCCGTCCTCGCTGACGCCGAGACTGTCCCACGCGAGCACGACGTCGACGGGATTGCCGCCGCCGCCGTCGGGGAACGCGAAGCGCGAGCCCGGATACCCTTGGACCGCGGACACCCCGGACGCCCCGAGCGAGTGGCCGGCGATCCCGAGGCGATCCGGGTCGACGCGCTCCGCGAACGGGTTCGACGCCGCGACCGTCGTGGCGTACGTGCCGGCGCACGTGACGTTGTGCGGATACGGCGACGCCGCCGACGAGCGAAAGAAGTCGATCACGTTCACCATGCCGGAGAAGAAGACCTCCGAGTTGATGTTGCTGCCCTGCTCGCCCGTCGGCGTCTGCATGTCGGAGCGTCCCTGCCCGCGCGGGTCGAAGGTCAGGACGACGTAGCCGGCGCGGACGAGCGCCTGCGCGTACCACCAGTAGAGCGGCTCGGTCGCCTGGATCGAGCCGTTCTCGATCACGACGCCGGGCAGCCGCGCGTCACCCGGCTGCCACGCGCGCGGCGCCCACACGCGGCCCGAGATGCGCGCGCAGCCCTCGTCGTAGAAGACGACCGGCACGACCTCGGCCTCGTTCTCGTAGAATGTCGCCCCGTTCGGTCCCGCGGCGACCGGGTAGCGCGTCGGATCGCCGGCCGCGACCGCGCCCCAGGTCGCGCTGAGCGGCGTCACCATCGTGTTGCCCGACTGCGGCGCGAGCCAGGACGGATCGGCGAGCGCGCGGGCGAGCCACTCGTTCTGGTTGGCGAGCGCCTGCTGGTTCCAGACGAGCTCGAACTCCGGGTTCGCGAGCTGCTCGGTCGGCGCCTCGGTCGTGCGCGCGTAGTTCGTGGTCTCGCGGGCGGTCCACTCCGGCGTGTTGGGCGCCGGCCCCTCGGGAATCGCGAGCGCCGGCGACACGGAAGCCAGGAGGGCGAGCATGGGGAGGAGCATCGTTTTCATGGCGTCGGAGGTAGCACGCGCCCTCCGCGCGGTCGGTCACCGATCCGGGGGAGCTCGGACCGTGAAAGTCGCGGTCGCATCAGCGCAAAGTCGGGTGAGAGCCGGCGGCGAACAGCCTCGACTGCGGGCGCCGATCTGCTAGGGGGTACGCCATGGCCGCGCTCGCCACCGGCGTCGTCATCGTGGTCGCTCTCCTGCACGCATGGTTCCTCGTGCTCGAGATGTTTCTCTGGGAGACGCCGTACGGCATGAAGACCTTCGGAACGACGCCCGAGTTCGCGGCCGCCTCCGCCGTGCTAGCCGCGAACCAAGGTCTCTACAACGGATTCCTCTCCGCCGGCCTTCTCTGGACGCTCGCCTCCGACGGCGTCGTGCGCGGCCGTGCCGTGCTCACGTTCTTCCTCGGCTGCGTGGTGATCGCCGGGATCTACGGCGCGGCGACCGCGAACCCGCGCATTTTCTGGATCCAGGCTCTCCCCGCGATCGTCGCGCTCGCAGCCGTGTGGGCGACGCGCGACCCGGCGCGCCGCTGACGCGCATGTCCGCCGCCACCGACCCGCAACGTCTTCGTCCCGGCTGGTTCACGGTGCTCGCAGTCATCTGCGCCGCGACGGTCGTCGTCAGCATCGTGCGCGACCTCTTCCTGCCGGCGTCGCGCGAGGTCGAGGTGTGGCTCGGCTTCGAGGTGCACGGTCCGCTCGCGTACGCGACCGCGCCGATCCACTGGGCGATCTTCGCGGCCGGTGCCTGGGCGTTCTGGACGGGGCGGATGGGCGCCGTCCCGATTGCGGCCGCGTATCTCGTCTACGCCGGCATCAGCCACCTGGTGTGGAGCGAGGCGAGCCCGCACGGCCGCGGCTGGCCGATCGGCCTCGTGCAGGCGATCCTGCTTTCGTCGCTCGGCTGGGTCCTGCTCCAGCTCCGGACGCTCGACGAAGCCCGGCGCTGAACACGGAGGCGCGCATGGCGACGGCGACGCAGGCGGAGATCGAGGAGCTCGTGGCGGCGCTCGACGCCGAGCGACGCGCGTGGATCAGCGGCCGCTTCGAGGAGGCCGGCGGATCGCACATGACGCAGGCGGCGGACATGACGATCTTCGGCCCGTTCGGCGGTCCCGCCGGCGGTCCCGGACCGCAGCAAGCGAAAGCCGCCGCGCTCTTCCGCGGCGGCACCGGACGCTGCGAGCTCGTGAAGGTGATCGCCGAAGGCGACCTCCTCGTACTCGTCATGATCGAGCGCAGCCTCGTGCGCTTCACCGAAGACGCGGCCCCGCGGCCGTGGATCCTCCGCACCACGCAGGTATTCCGGCGCGACGGCGACCGCTGGCTGCGCCTGCACCGCCACGCCGATCCGCTGATCACGCGCCGCGCGCTCGCCGAGACGCTGGCGCTTCTCCCGAACGATCCCGCGTGACCGACGCCGACCTCGAACGCATCGCCAACTGGGTGATCGCCCGCGGCCTCGACGGCGCGTCCGAGACCGAGATCCTGCGCGGCTTCGCATTGACCTGCCGCGACGCCGGCATCGACCTCTCGCGCGCGATGGTGATCGCCGACACGCTCCATCCCATCTACGAGGGCCGCGCCTTTCGCTGGCGGAACGACGGCGCCGACGAGGCGACGGTCCTGGAGTACGGATCGAGCAGCGCGGGCGAGGTCGCCGACAACTGGCGGCAGAGCGCGTTTCATCACCTCCTGGTCACGAACACGAGCTCGCTCCGGCGCCGCCTGGCGCACGGCGATCCGACCGACTTCGGCGCGCTCGCCGCCATGAAGGCCGAAGGCGAGACCGACTTCCTGGCGTTCTCCCAGCAGTTCGCGACCGAGGGCCGCATGGGCGAGCTCGACGCCATCTACTCCTCCTGGACCACGCGGCGCCCGAGCGGCTTCACCGATGCGGAGGTCGACGTGATCGCGCGCCTGATGCCGGTGCTTGCGCTCGGCCTCAAATGCGCGTCGCTCGCGCGCATCGCCGGCACGCTCGTCGAGGTCTACCTCGGCCGCGACGCCGGCCGGCGCGTGCTCGCGGGCCGCATCGCGCGCGGCGTCGCCGAGCGCATCTCCGCCGTCCTCTGGTTCTCCGATCTCCGGGGCTACACGACGATCACCGACAGCGCGGATCCCGACGAGATCATCCCGCTCCTGAACGACTACGCCGACGTCGTCATCACGGCGATCCACGAGCACGGCGGCGAGGTCCTGAAGCTGATCGGCGACGGCACGCTCGCGATCTTCCGCGCCGACGACGCGGAGGATGCGTGCGCCCGGGCGCTCGCAGCCGAGTCGACGATGCGGCGGGCGGTCGCTGCGCTGAACGCGAAGCGCACCGCCGACGGCCGGCCGGTGACGACGCCGTACCTCGGGCTCCACGTCGGCGAGGTCTTCTACGGCAACATCGGCAGCAACGACCGCCTCGACTTCACCGTCGTCGGTCCGGCGGTGAACGAGGTGAGCCGCGTGGCGTCCATGTGCCGCTCGGTCGACCGACTGCTGCTCGTCTCGGAGGACTTCCGTCGCGTGACGTCCTCCGACGCCCGCGCGCGGCTCGTGAGCGTCGGCCGCTTCGCGCTCCGCGGGGTCGGGCGCGCGCAGGAGCTCTTCACGCTGGACCCGGCGCTGCTCCGCAGCGATCCAGGGCCGCTACGCGAGGACGGCGCGTGACCGCGATCCCCGCCGGCGCCCGCGGCCCCGTGCTCTGGCAGACGCTCCGCTGGCTCGCCAGGCCGATCCCGATGCTCGAGGACTGCGCGCGCCGGTACGGCGACGTGTTCACGATCCGGCTCGCGGCCTCCGCGCCGATCGTGCTGTTCAGCCACCCCGCCGCGATCAAGGACATCTTCACCGGTGATCCCGAGACGCTGCGCGGCGGCGAGGCCAACGTCGTGCTCGAACCCTTCGTCGGCCCCGACTCGGTGCTGCTGACCGACGGACCCCGCCATCGCCGCAAGCGCCGCCTCATGATGCCGCCCTTCCACGGCGAGCGCATGCAGCTCTACGGCGCCGTCATGCGCGCGAGCACCGATCGCGCGATCGACGCCTGGCCGGTCGGACGCGCGTTCCCGATCCACGCCGAGACCCAGCGCATCACGCTCGACGTGATCCTGCGCGCCGTCTTCGGGCTCGACGAGGGCGGCTCGTTGGAGGCGCTGCGCACGCGCCTCGTCGCCGGCGCGACCCTCGTCGTCGACCATCCGATGCTGTTGTTGAAAGCGCTGCAGCGCGATCTCGGCCGTCTCACCGCCTGGCGCGAGGTCACGCGCCTCCGCGAGGAGGTCGACGGCATGCTCTTCGCCGAGCTCGCGCGCCGCCGTGCCGAGAACCGCACCGACCGCACCGACGTGCTGAGCCTGCTGCTCGCCGCTCGCGACGAGAACGGCGAGCCGATGTCGGACCGCGAGCTCCGCGACGAAATGGTGACGCTGCTGCTCGCCGGCCACGAGACGACGGCGACGACGCTCGCCTGGGCGCTGCACTACGTGCTCGCGCACCCCGCCGTCCACGCGCGCATCCGCGACGAGCTCGCGGCGTGGAGCAACAACGACCGGGTGCTGAACGGCGGCGACCGCGTGCCCGGAAGCGGCGACCTGCCCTTCCTCGACGCGACCATCAAGGAGACGCAGCGCCTCATGCCGATCATCCCGCTCGTCGGTCGGCGCTTGCGCGAGCCGACCACGATCGGCGACCGCGCGCTGCCGGCGGGGGTCGTCGCCGCGCCCTGCATTTATCTGGCGCACCGCCGCCCCGACCTCTGGGACGAGCCCTCGGTGTTCCGTCCCGAACGCTTCCTCGATCGGAGGCCGACGCCGTACGAGTTCTTCCCGTTCGGCGGCGGCACCCGCGCCTGCCTCGGCGCCGCCTTCGCGAGCTTCGAAATGAAGATCGTGCTCGCCCGCATCCTCGCGCGCGTCGAGCTCGCGAGCGCCCCCGGCTACCGCGCCCGCATCGTCCGCCGCGGCATCGCGTTCGCCCCGTCGGAGGGGGTGCCGGTGGTGCTGCACCGCCGCGCAGCGGCGTGATCCGGGCGTGATCTAGGGCTTCACCTCGACGCCCTTCCAGAACGCGTACCAGCCGCGGATCTCGT
>DAIQBH010000080.1:0-1300 GCA_036781285.1 Thermodesulfobacteriota bacterium
CGAACGCGTCGGTCTTGAGCGCGCGCGCCGCCGGGTCGCGCGGGCCGAGCTGGTCGAGATCGACCTCGGCCTCGTACGCGAACCAGACGTTCGCCGGGTGCGCCTTCCAGGCCCGTGCCCACTCGGCGTCCCACAAGATCGCGGAGGCGTCGTGAGCATCCACGCCTTCCGGATTCGCACATGGGCGGCTTGCCTACCAGCTGCTAATCCTCGACGCGTGACGAATGTGGCGAAGAGCCGCCGCGCCATATGGCCGACGCCCGAGCAGCTGTACCTGCTGTCGGTCGTGACCGTCGTCGAGGCGGCGAATCGTCTCGGGTCACCGCGGGTCGTGAACGCGGTCGCGCGCGGCGTCGCCGGCCTCGCGTATCGCGTCTCGGGCGCCAAGCGCCGCGCCATCGAACGGAACCTGACGCGTGTCTTCGGTGCGCTGCCGCCCGCCGAACGGGAGCGCATCGTCCGCGGCGCCTTCTATACGTTCTGGGACGAGACGATGGCGTTCGTGCCCTGGCGTGCGTCCACGATGCGGGTCGAGACGCAGGGCCTCGAGCACCTGGAGGCGGCGCTCGCCGCCGGCAAGGGCGTCGTCCTCTGGGAGAGCGGATTCTTCGGACGCCGCAACCTCGCGAAGCAGGTGCTCCAGCGGCACGGGTTCCGGGTCCACCAGGTCCACGACCGACTCCATCGCGCCGGCTTCGCCGGCGACCCGAGCGCACCGCGGCCGGAGGGCTCGCGTGCGCTCGCGTACTTCGAGGCCCGCGAGCGCGAGTTCACCACCGACGTCATCCAGCTGGCTCACCCCGAGACGCTCGGCGGCATCCGGAAGATCCTGGCCGCCCTCGGGCGGAACGCGATCGTCTGCATCACGGCGGACGTGGCGCACGGTCATCGGCTGCTGCGCTTCCCGCTGCTCGGCGAGCCGAAGGCGTTTCCGACGGGCATGGTGAGCGTCGCGCGCACCGCCGGCGCGACGCTCCTGCCGCTCTTCTGCGTCCGCGAGCGGGACGGCCGCTATCGCGTCATCATCGAGCCGGCGGTGCCGGTCGCAGACGCCGCCGAACGCGAGGGCGACACGCTCCGCGGCTATGCCGCGATCCTCGACGACTACCTGCGGCGCTATCCCGACCAATACCGGAGCTGGCACTTTCCGTGGTGGGCCGCGGCCGCGAGCCGCGGCGCGGCGTCGGACACGCACGAACGCGCGGCGACCGGCGGGTGGCGGACCCTCGCCTGGCGCGGCTACGAGCGGCTGCCCCGGCACGCCGACCTCCCGCTTCGCGTCGCGACGACCATGCTCCTG
>DAIQBH010000080.1:1310-23109 GCA_036781285.1 Thermodesulfobacteriota bacterium
GCCGGGTCGTGCTCACGGAGCTGCGCGGCCCCACGCATTCCGGCGACGAAGCGACCGTCCTGTTCGCGGGGGTGCCCGCGTCCGCCGCTTATCTCGCGCGGCGTTTCTTCGCGCGCGAGCCCGTCGCGACCCCGGTCGCGACCGTCCCGAGCTGGCGCGTCGGCGGCGAGCTCGCGCGCCGCCGCGCGCGTGTCGACCTCACGGTGGCCCGGCTCGATCGCACGACCGCCGCGTTCGCGCTCGACGACTCCTGGGTGCTCGTACCGGAATGGGTGGGCGCGCGGTCGCCGATCCCCGAGGACGTGGTCGCGCTCTGCCGGCGCAGCAAGAGCCTCGCGAACAACCTGGCACGGATGCGGCGCGCCGGATTCCGTCCCGCCGTGTCGCACGCGCCGGAAGACTTCGACCACTTCTACGAGCGCATGTACCTGCCCTTCACGCGCGACCGCCACGACGCGGAGGCCGTCGTCACGGACCGGGCCCGCCTGCGCCGTTGCTTCCGGCAGGGTGGCATCATGTGGGCGATGCGCGGCGACGAGCGCGTCGCCGGTCTCCTCTATCGCGTCCGCGGCCGCACGTTCGATCTCATCGTGCTCGGCACCGCCGAGGGCGCGCGCGGGCCGCTCGCCGACGGCGCGATCTTCGCGCTCGATCTCTTCCTGTTCGAGCACGCGCGGACGCTCGGCTGCACGGTGCTCGATTTCGGCGGCTCGCGGCCGTCGCCGCGCGACGGCCTCCTGGCGTACAAGGCGCGCTGGGACGCGCGGATCGGCGCCACCCGGGCGACGTTCTACGACCTCGCCCTCTGGTGGCCGCGCTGGACGCCGGCGCTGCGGGCGTTCTTCGCGCGCACGCCGCTGCTCGTCCGCCAAGGCGACGGGCTCGCGGCGCTCTGGTGCGGCGCGACGCGCGCCGATCTCCACGCCGCGCACCACGTGCTGCGGAGCTGCCGGCGGATCTACCTGGTGGACGCCGCCGAAGATGCCGCGGGCGCGGAGATCGAGCCGCCGATCGTCCGCGTCGACTCGGCCGCCACCCCCGAGTGGCGGCCGACCCGCGTCATGCCGCCGGCGCCGTGATCCGGATCAGGTGATCGAACGCGCCGAGCGCGGCCTTCGCGCCGTCGCCGGCCGCGATCACGATCTGCTTGTACGGCACCGTCGTCACGTCGCCCGCCGCGAAGACGCCGGGGACGTTCGTCCGCCCGCGCTCGTCGACGACGATCTCGCCCGTCTTCGACAGCGCCACCGTGCCCGCGAGCCACGCGGTATTCGGCAGGAGTCCGATCTGCACGAACACGCCCGCGACCTCGAGCCGCTTCCGCTCGCCGGTCGCGCGCTCTTCGTAGGCAAGGCCCGTCACCCGCCGGCCGTCGCCGACGACCTCGGTGGTGCGCGCCCCGACGATCACGTCGACGTTCGGGAGGCTCCGAAGCTTCCGCTGGAGGATGTCGTCGGCCTTGAGCGCGTCCATGAACTCGATCAGCGTCACGTGCGCGACGACGCCGGCGAGATCGATCGCCGCTTCGACGCCCGAGTTCCCGCCGCCGATCACCGCCACGCGCTTGCCCTTGAAGAGCGGCCCGTCGCAGTGCGGACAGTAGGTCACGCCGCGCGTCCGGTACTCGGCCTCGCCCGGGACGTTCATGTCGCGCCAGCGCGCGCCGGTCGCGAGGACCACGCTCCTGGCGGAGAGACTCGCGCCGCTCTCGAGCTCGACGACGATCGGCGCCGTGGGGTCGTCCGGCGACCCGGTCACGAGCTTCACCGCGCGCTGGTGCTTCATCACGTCGACGTCGTACGCGCCGACGTGTGCTTCGAGCGCCGCCGCGAGCTTGGGACCCTCGGTCTCCGTCACCGAGACGAAGTTCTCGATGCCGAGCGTGTCGAGCACCTGGCCGCCGAAGCGATCCGCGACGACGCCGGTGCGGATGCCCTTCCGCGCGGCGTAGATCGCGGCCGCCGCGCCCGCGGGCCCGCCGCCGACGACCAGCATGTCGAAGACCGGCTTCGCGTCGAGGGCATGCGCCGTGCGCGCCGCCGCGCCGGTGTCGATCATCGCGAGGATCTCCTCCAGCTCCATTCGTCCCTGCCCGATGCGCTCGCCGTTCAGGTAGACCGTCGGCACGTTCATGATCTGCCGCGCGTCGACCTCGGCCTGAAAGCTCGCGCCGTCGATCGCGACGTGCGTGACGTTCGGGTTCCGCGCCGCCATGAGGTTCAGGGCCTGCACGACGTCGGGGCAGTTCTGACAGGACTGCGAGAAATAGGTTTCGAAGTGCAGGCGGCCGTCGAGGCCGTCGACCTGCGCGAGCACCTCGTCGGCGACCTTCGGCGGGTGGCCGCCGACGTGCAGCAGCGCCAGCACGAGCGACGTGAACTCGTGCCCGAGCGGCACCCCGGCGAAGCGCACGCGCGGCGCCTCGCCGGGGAGGTGAACGGCGAAGGACGGACGGCGCACGCTCGCGTCGGCGCTCTCCTCGGCCACCTGCACGTGGCTCGACGCCGCGGCGATGTCGGCGAGCAGCGCGCGGAGCGCCTGCCCGTCGGCACCGTCGTCGAGCGCGGCCGTGATTGCGATCGGCCGCCGCAGGTACTCGAGGTACTGCTTCAGTTGCGTTTTCATTCCGTCGTCGAGCATGACCGTCCGTTCCTCTCCGTGGCTGTGCGTCAGATTTTGCCGACGAGATCGAGCGAGGGCTTCAGCGTCTTCGCGCCCTCGTCCCACTTCGCGGGGCAGACCTCACCGGGATGCGACGCCACGTACTGGGCCGCCCGCACCTTGCGGAGCAGCTCCTTGGCGTCGCGCCCGATGCCGTTGTCGTGGATCTCGCAGGTCTTGATGCGACCCTCGGGGTCGACGATGAAGCTGCCGCGGAGCGCCAGCCCCTCCTCCTCGATCAGCACGTCGAAGTTGCGGGCGAGCGTCGCGGTCGGGTCGCCGACCAGCGGATAGCGGACCTTCTTGATGGCCTCGGACGTGTCGTGCCAGGCCTTGTGCGCGAAGTGCGTGTCGGTCGACACGCCGTAGATCTCGACGCCGAGCTTCTCGAAGGCCTCGTAGTTGTCGGCGAGATCCTCGAGCTCCGTCGGGCAGACGAAGGTGAAGTCGGCCGGGTAGAAGACGAACACGCTCCACTTGCCGCGGATCGACTGATCCGAGACCTCGACGAACTTTCCGTCGTGGAACGCGGTGGCCTTGAACGGCTTGATGGTGGTGTTGATCAACGACATGCGTGTCTCCTTCTCTTGGTTGGGGTGATGGGCGTCGTTGCCGCCCGTTGCGATGGTTCTCCGTCTCGGTGCGTCACAAGTCCAATCGAACGTTTTGAACTTGCGTTCACTAAAACTTGCGTCCACCATGGGAGCGTGGATCTCGGACAGGTGACGCTCACCCAGATGCGCTACGCGACCGCCGTCGAGGACGCGCGGAGCTTTCGCGAGGCGGCGGATCGGTGCCACGTGACCCAGTCCGGGCTCAGCATGCAGATCGGGAAGCTCGAGGAGCTCCTGGGCGTCGTGCTCTTCGACCGCGGCAAGATGCCGCTGCTCGTGACGCCCGACGGCGCGCCGGCGCTCGCGCAGATGCGCGCGATCCTCCGCGAGACCGAGCGGCTCGGCCAGGTCGTCGCCGAGGTCGACGAGCCCGCCGGACGCTTCCGCCTCGGCGTGATCCCGACGCTCGCGCCGACCGTCCTGCCGCTCTTCCTCGGCGGGTTCGTCGCCGCCTACCCGCGGGTCGAGCTCACCGTCGAGGAGCTCAAGACCGAGGAGGTGATCGCGCGCCTGCGCGCCGCCGCGCTCGACGCGGGGCTCGTCGCGACCCCGCTCGGCATCGCGGGCCTCCACGAGGAGCCGCTCGGGCGGGAGCGCATGCTCGCGTACCTGCCGCCCCGCGACCCGCTGCTAAAGAGGCAGAGCGTCAGCCAGGCGGCGCTCCGCGAGCGCGACCTCTGGATCATGCCCGAGGGCCACTGCTTCCGGAGCCAGGTGCTCTCGTATTGCGGCAGCGCGCCCCGCCCGCCCGCTCGCATCCAGTTCGAGAGCGGGAGCTTCGAGACGCTCATCCGCCTCGTCGACGGCGGGCTCGGCGCGACCGTGCTCCCCGAGCTCGTCGTCAGCGGGCTCCCGGCCGCGCGCCGACAGCGCCAGGCGCGGCCCCTCGTCGCCCCGACGCCCGTGCGCGAGATCGGCCTCGTCACCGCGCGGAACCACCTCCGACGCCGCGTGCGCGACGCGCTCGCGGCAGCGATGCGGGAAGCGCTCGATGCGACCCTCGGGCCCGCGACGAGGAGCGCGGTCGTGCTCGGTCCGCTCGCCGACGACGCGCCGGCGCCGTGACGGAGGGCGTGTCTCGGGCCGGGAGATGCCGACCTACGCGCGCGCCGGGATGCGCTCGGCGATCAGGCGCTCGATCAGCGGTCGCGCCGCGCGGGCCGCGTCGTCGCGGTGGTAGACCTGCCGCAGTACGAGAGCTCCCTCGAATACGACCATGTAGAGATCCGCGAAGGCTTCGGGATCGGCGGCGCCGGCGCGGGCAGCCAAGTCCCGTACCCACGCGCGGTTCGCGAGCTTGTGTTTCGCGGCCGCGCGATGCACCGGGTCGTGCGGATTCGGGAACTCCGACGCGACGTTCAAGAACAGGCATCCGCCGAACGCTGCGTCGTTGAACCAGACGTCGAGGACGTCGAAGAGCGCCAAGAGCTGCGCGCGCGGGTCCTCGCCGGCGAGCCGCCGCGCCGCGGCCTGCCAGGCGCCGACCTCCCACGCGTCGCGTAGCTCGACGGCCGCCACCATGAGATCCGCCTTGCTCTCGAAGTGCTTGTAGAAAGCGGTCTTGGTAATGCCCGCCTCGTCGATCACGCGGTCGAGGCCGACCGCGTTGAAGCCGTGGCGGTAGAAGAGCTCGACGGCGGTCGCGACGAGGCGGCCGCGCCCGCGCTTCGGGATCTCGAACACGCCGAAGAGCTCGGCAGCGGTCTTCCCGGTCGCGGAGGCCATGCGGCCGATCTCTTGGCACGGGGTGTACGGCAAGTACACCCGGAATCGCCGAACGTTCACCCCGAGTGCACTGCCGACACCGCGGGCCGTGCGTCATCCTCCGCGCATCACGACGACGCCGCGCGGCCACCGCGCGAGCACAAAAGGAGAGACCCATGCCTCGGACCAACGCTCTGCCCCGCACGACGCACCTCAACGGACTCGACCGCGACGCCATGCAGCGGACGGTCGCGGCACTCGCCGCCGACCCGAGCCTCGCGCGCTTCGAGTTCCGCGCCCGCAACGTCTGGATCGACGGCGGCGAAAACCGCTCGACGATCCGCGACTTCTACGGGGCCGGCCAGGAGGACACCTCGCGCACCGCGGACTTCGAGTTCACCAACGGCGAGCCGCCCGTGTTGCTTGGAAGCAACGAGGGCGCGAACCCGGTCGAGTTCCTGCTGCACGCGCTCGCCGGCTGCGTGACGACCACGACGGTGCTGCACGCGGCGGCCCGCGGCATCGTCATCCGGAGCCTCTCGACCGAGCTCGTGGGAACCCTCGACCTGCGCGGCCTGCTCGACCTCGACCCGAACGTGTCGCCCGGCTACGAGGGCATCCGGATCCGCATGCACATCGAAGCCGACTGCACGGACGCCGAGCTCGACGACCTGCTGGCCTTCGCCGAGCGCCACTCGCCGGTGTGCTCCACCGTCTGCCGTCCGGTACCGGTCCGCCTGGAGCGCGCGTCCTAGCGCCGCATCGGTGCCGCCGATCGGGACGGTGCCGAGCCGTACGTCCCGGCCGGCGGCGCGCAGGCGTCGAGCGCGAGACGCAGGTCGTCCGGCCGCGACCGCCGGCATGGGCGAGCGACCGCGTGCGTGTCACCAGATGCCTGGATCGCGCGCTGCGACCGGGTAGTGCTACCTCTCCCCCCTCATGCGGTTCGATCTCGTCGCTGTCACCGCACTGCCGCGGCTCGCCTGGGCCGCGCGCCTCGTCCCCGGCGATCCGGTCGTGCGCGTGCTGCACGGTCCGTGGGTCGAGACGCGCGGCGACCGCTTCGTCGAGGGCGCTTGGGACGCACCGTTCGCCGAGTGGGACTTCCCGGCATCCGAGAATCTCGCCGGGTCCGGCGGCGTGGTGCGCCCCGACGGCGTGCTCTTCGCGACGCCCGCGAACATGTACGAGCGGCTGCACTCGGTTCGAGCACGCGACGCCCTCTGGGTCTCCAACTCGCTCGCGTTCGTGCTGGCGCTCTCCGGGGAGCGCCTCGATCCGTCGCATCGCCACTACTACCTGGACTTCCTCGACCACTACCGCTGCGGCATCCGTGTGAAGCACAAGACCCTGCGGCTCACCGGGGGCGGCACGGCCGCGCTCCACGACTGCTGCAACGTGCTCGTCACGCCCGAAGCCCGCGTGACCCGACGCGAGAAGCCGTGGGGGCACGCGCCGGCCACCTTCGACGACTACGCCGCGCTCCTGCACCGCACGGTTGCGGCAATCGTCGCCAACGCCGCGGACCCGTCCCGGCGCCACCCGTACCGCCCGCTCGCGATGGTGTCCCAAGGCTACGACTCGACCGCCGTCGCCGCGATTGCCCGCGACGTCGGATGCCGCGAGGCGGTGACGTTCCTTCAGAGCCACAGCGCGCACGGCTACGTCGACGACAGCGGTGAGGACGTCGCAAGCGCGCTGGGGCTCGCGGTCACGACGTACGAGCGGAACGACTTCGAAAGCCTGGCCGACCATCGACCCGAGGACTTCTACCTCGAGCCCTGGGGCGTCGATCGCACGATGTCGGTCATGGCTCGCCAGCTCGAGGGCGCACTGCTCCTGAGCGGCCGATCCGCCGAGGCCGTCTGGTCGCGTGGCGGCTATCGCCACTGGGGCCTGCCGGATCTCCAGCACCCGCTGAACCAGACGCCCGGGTGCGCGCTCGGCGAGCTCCGCCTCCGCACCGGCTTCCTGCACTTCGCGCCCGCGACGATTGCCGCCGTCCGCCATGCGCCGCGCATCCATCGCTGGAACGACGACCCCGAGCTCCGCCCGTGGTCGATCGGCGGCGACTACGACAAGCCGATCGCGCGCCGGATCGCCGAGGATGCCGGCGTACCCCGCGACCTCTTTGGCCAGGCGAAGAAGGGCGGCGCCGATCCCCCGGCGCACCCCGGCGAGCGCTCACGTGCCCAACGCATCGTCGAACGCATCGAACGCTCTCCGCGCCTCCGCCGCGTGCTCCACGCCATCGTCGGCAACCGCTTCCACCAGCGATGGAAGACGGGCTCGCTCGAGCTCCAGGCCGGCTGCGAGAAGATGATCGAGCGCTACGTCAGCGCGATCGCCGACCTGCGCTGATCCTCGAGCAGCACCGTTCGACTCCTGGGGGCTCCCGTCCCTTTTCCTCGTGAGCGGATTCGAACACGCCGGGCCCGGTTGACCAGCCGGCGTCGGCAAAGATACTCGCTGACGCGCGCGGTCCCGCCGCCGCGACCAGGCAGCTCGATCGATCCCACACAGGAGACCGTGATGGCCATCGCGGCAGCGCTCGGCAAACGGACGAGGAGTTGGCATTCCGTCGTGGCGTCAGCCGCAGCGTGCGCGCTCGTCTTGGCGCTCCGTCCGGTGCCAGAGGCGTCCGCGGCGACGCGCGATCTGACCGAGCTCAGCCTCCAGGAGCTGATGGAGGTCGAGGTGACGTCGGTGCTTCGCAAGCCCGAACGACGCACGCTCTCGGCGGCGGCGGTCTACGTCATCACCGGCGACGACATGCGCCGCGCCGGCGTCCGCACCATCCCTGATGCCCTGCGCCTCGCGCCCGGTGTGCAGGTCGCGCGCATCGACGCGAACAAGTGGGCGATCGGCATCCGCGGCTTCGCGAGCAGACTGTCACGCGCGGTGCTCGTCCTGATCGACGGGCGGAGCGTCTACTCGCCGCTCTTCGCCGGGACGTACTGGGAGGTGCAGGACACGCTCCTCGACGACGTCGACCGGATCGAGGTCGTGCGCGGGCCGGGCGGCTCGGTGTGGGGCGCCAACGCCGTGAACGGCGTCATCAACATCATCACCAAACACGCGCGCGACACGCAGGGACTGTTCACGACGTTCGGTGGCGGCAACGAGGAGCGCGGCTTCGGAGCGCTCCGCTACGGCGGCAAGATCGGCGAGCATTTCTTCTGGCGCGTGTACGGCAAGTACTTCGATCGCGACGCGGGTCACAATCCGACCGGTCCACCGTCGTACGACGCCTGGAACATGGCGCGGCAAGGACTCCGCATCGACTGGGAGATCGGCGCGCGCGACCAGCTCACCGTGCTCGGCGACGTGTACGACGGCGACGCCGGCCAGGCGACCGGCATCGCGTTCTACTCGCCACCCGGCCAGCGGACCGTGTTCGGCGAGGCCGACCTCGCCGGCGGCAGCGTGCTCGCCCGCTGGCAGCGCACCTTCAGCGCCACGTCGACCGGCCACCTGCAGTTCTTCTACGACAACACCTATCGGAACGAGCCGAACTTTCGGGAACGCCGCAACACGTACGACGTCGAGCTGCAACACCGCTTCGCGCTGCGGGGCCGGCAATCGATCTCGTGGGGACTTCAGTACCGGTCGACGGACGGCGACAGCAGGCAGGTGGTCGAGAGCGTAGAGTTCGTCCCGCACGATCGCCGCGACGACCTCGTCACCGCGTTCCTGCAAGACGACATCGCGATCCTCCCCGACCAGCTGCGCCTCACGTTGGGTCTCCGGGCGGAGCACAACGACTACTCGGGGTTGGAGTGGCAGCCGAGCGGCCGGCTCACCTGGATGCCGCACGAACGGCATACCGTGTGGGCGGCCGTCTCGCGTGCGGTGCGCACCCCCACTCGGACCGACGAGGACCTGCGCCTCGACGTCGGCATCGGTGGGGAAAACTTCTTGCGCATCCTGGGCAATCGCGGCTTCGACTCGGAGCAGATCACCGCCTACGAGCTCGGCTATCGCGTGCAGCCGGCCGAAAGGCTCTTCCTCGACGTGGCGACCTTCTACAACGTCTACGACGACCTGCTGTCCCTCGAGCCCGGCGCGCCGACGACGGACCCGCGCGCACCCGGCAGCGAGTTCGCGACCCTGATCGAGCGGAACCGTCTGCACGGCAGCGGCTACGGCGCCGAGATCGCCGCCGACGCCGTCCTCACCGACCGCTGGCGCGTGCACGCGGCGTACACCCTCCTCAGGCTGCGCTTACACCCCGATCCCGGCAGCCTCGACCAGACGCAGCAAGCGGTGGAAGACCAGAGCCCGCGCCATCAGATCGCGCTCCGCTCCGAGCTCCGGCTGCCGGCGGGGTTCGAGCTCGACGGCGTGCTGCGCTTCGTCGACGACATCGCGTCGCCCGGCGTCGGAAGCTACATGACTTTCGACGCCCGGCTCGCCTGGCAGCCGTCGCCGCACCTCGAGATCTCGCTCGTGGGCCGCGATCTCGGCCAGGCCGACCATCGCGAGTTCGCGGGCGGCACCGAGGTGCAGCGGAGCGTCTTCGGGCAGGTGCGGACGTGGTGGTGAGTCTCCGCGCGCTTCGCACGCTTCTCCTGACGATCATGATGACGGCCGCGGCGTTCGCGGCCGACGTGGAGAAGGCGAGCGAGTACGAGTTGAAAGCGGCGTTCCTGTTCAACTTCGCAAAGTACGTCGAGTGGCCCGACCAGGCCGCGGGCGCGCCGCCCCCGCTCTGCATCGGCGTCGTCGGTCACGATCCCTTCGGCGCGACGCTCGAGAATCTGCTGGCCGGCAAGACGGTGCACACGCGGCCGATCGGGTTGCGCCGATTCCCGAGTATCGACGCCGTCAGCGACTGCCACGTCGTCTTCGTCAGCGCCTCGGCCGAGCCGCCCGCGGCCCCCGACACCTGGAGCCGGCCCGGCGTGCTGACGGTCGGCGAAACCGAGGCCTTCCTCGAGCGCGGCGGCGTGATCGCATTCGCCATGGAGGCCGGCAAGCTGCGATTCAACGTCAACGCCGCGGCCGCCGAACGGGCCGGGCTGAAGCTCAGCTCGCAGCTCCTGAAGCTCGCGGGGCGCGTCACCAAGGAGGGCGGATGAACGGCCTCCGCCTGACCGACGTCCCGATCCGCCGCAAGTTGACGCTCGTGAACGTGCTCACGAGCGGCGCCGCCGTACTGCTGGTGTGCGTCGCGTTCTTCGCGTACGAGGTCGCGGGCTTCCGCCGCACGGCGCTCGAGCAAGCCACCACGCAGGCGAACGTCGTCGGCTACAACGTCGTCTCGGCGCTGCTGTTCCGGGATCCTGCCGACGCGACCGCCACCCTCGCCGCGCTACGCGCCGATCCGACCGTGCTCGCCGCCGCGGTGTACGACGAGGCGGGCGCGCGCTTCGCCACCTGGGAGCGCACGGGGCAGACGCGCCGCCCGGCGCTGCCCGAGCGAATCGAGACGCGCGCCTCGAGCGCCGCGTTCGGGACGGACGAGCTCACGGTCGCGCGGCCGATCGTCGGCGACGCGAGCCACGTCGGGATGGTGGTCATCGTCGCCGATCTCAGCGGACTCCGCGGACGGCTCTTCGGCTACCTCGGGATCGCCATGCTGGTGCTGCTCGCCGCGCTCGCGGCCGCCATCGCGATCTCGTGGAGCCTACAGCGGACGATTTCACAGCCGATCCTGGATCTGGTGGACACGACGCGCACGGTGTCGGAGCAGAAGGACTACTCGCTGCGGGCACGCGCGGCCGGCACGGACGAGATCGGGCTGCTGATCGCGTCGTTCAACGACATGTTGGCGGCGATCCAGCAGCGCGACGAGGAGCTCAAGCAGGCGCGCGACGCCGCCGACGCCGGCAACCGGGCAAAAGACGAATTCCTCGCGGTGGTGTCGCACGAGCTCCGCACCCCCCTCAGCCCGATCCTGACCTGGACACGCCTGCTCATCAGCGGGGCGCTCGACGCCGCGGCGACCACGCGCGCGCTGGAGAGCATCGACCGCAGCGCACGCGCGCAGGCGCAGATCATCGACGACCTGCTCGACATCTCGCGAATCGTCGCCGGCAAAGTGCGGCTCGACGTCCAGCAAGTCGAACTGGCGCCGATTCTCGAAGCCGCGGTCGACTCCACACGTCCCACCGCCGAGACCAAGGGCATTCGCATCGAGGCGATCATCGACCCGCGGGCTGGGTTCGTCGCCGGCGACTCCGGGCGGCTGCAGCAGGTCTTCTGGAATCTCCTCACCAACGCGATCAAGTTCACGCCGAAGGGAGGGCGCGTGCAGGTGCAGCTGCGACGCGTGAGCTCGCACGTCGAAGTGAGCGTCAGCGACACCGGGCAGGGCATCGATCCGGCGTTCCTCGCGCACATCTTCGAGCGCTTCCGCCAAGCCGACAGCAGCACGCGCCGCGCGCACGGGGGCCTCGGCCTCGGCCTCGCGATCGTGCGGCAGCTGGTCGAGCTCCACGGGGGTACGGTCCGCGCCGAAAGCGCCGGCGAGGGCCAGGGTGCGACCTTCACCGTCGAGCTGCCGATCTCGCTGCTGCGGTCGCAACCGGTGGTCGAGCAGCCGCACCCGATCACGTCTCGGGCCGTGCCCTTCACGCCGTCGCCGGTCCTGCACGCCACGCGTCTGTTGGTGGTGGACGACGAGCCCGACACGCTCGAGACGTTGCGAACGGTGCTCACGCTGTGCGGCGCCGAGGTGCGGACCGCCTCCTCGGCCGCTGCGGCCCTCGCGGTGATGGAGTCCTGGGTGCCAACCGTATTGATCTCCGACATCGGCATGCCTGGAGAGGACGGCTACGCGCTCATACGTCGCGTACGGGCGCTGCCGGCGGACCGCGGCGGAGTGGTACCGGCCCTCGCGCTCACCGCTTACGCGCGCGTCGAGGACCGCGTGCGAGTGCTGGACGCAGGGTTCCACATGCACGCGCCGAAGCCGCTCGAGCCCGCCGAGCTGGTCGCGTTGGTCGCGAGCCTCGCCGGCCGGCGCACGATGCCGGCCGCCGGAACGTGAGCACGCGCGCGCCGGCATCCTGAACGGATTTCAGGCTCGGACACTGGCAGGCGCTGCCCGTCAGCGAAACGCGCTCATGCGAAGGAGCGGGCGGTCCCATTGCGCGACCGCGTCCGGCGAGAAGAACAAGCGCTGCGCGCTGCCTTCGCCTTCGAGGTAGGCGCGCAGCGCCGACCCTGGGCGGGTGAAATAGTAGAATGCCCAGTCGACGATCACCGGGATCTCGGGATGCGCTCGCAGGCAGGCGATCAGCCGCTCGTCCGAGACGCGAAACCGCTTCGTACGCTCGGTCAAGAGGAAGCTCTCTCCGAACGATCCGTACGTGAGCGCCGAATTGCCGAAGTCGCACGCCGGCTCCGCGCCGGTCGCCGCGAAAAAGAGCGGCGAGAACGACACCACGCGGGGATGCGCCTCGGCGATCGCGCGCGACCGTCCCCAGAACTGGAAGTCGCTGTCGCTTCCCAGGAGTCGGGTGAAGTGCCCGGCGAGCGCGAGACACGCGACCACGGCGACCGTGCCGACCGCGCGGGTGCCCGCGTAGCGCGCCGCGAGCCAGAACCAGCCCGTCACCAGAAAAGCCGAGAACCCGAAGTACGGAATGAAGTACCGCGGCGAGACGAAATCCATCACGAGGAAATTCAGCACCAGCAGCGACGCGGGCCACAGCGCGACGAACGTCCGGAGCGCGGCATGGGTCCGAGCACAGCCGAGGGTCCAGACGGGGATCGCGAGGAGGCCGAGCGTGAACACGGCGACGGGCGTCGGCTCGAAACGGGTCTGGAAGTAGGTCCGAAAGTTCAGCGCCGCCCACTGACGCGGGGTCTCGATTCCGAGCATCCGCTTGACGTCGTGGAAGCCGGAGTCGATCGCCCACATGCCGACGCGATGGGTCCCGAGGCGCGTCAGCTGAAAGCTCACGACCTCCGCGAAGATACCGTCGCTGAGCCATACCACCCAGACGAGCGCGATCCCGCCGACGGCAGCACCCACGAGCGCGAAGTCGATGAGACGGCGCCACGCGCGGCCGAGTACGAGACTGGCCGCCGCCGCCGCGATCACCACGAGGCACGTCGGCTTCACGAGGGTCGCGGCGACGAAGGCGACCGCGCTCGCCCCTGCGGACCACCGGCTGCTCCGCGTGTACAGCAGGACGGCGCCGAGGAGGGTGAAGAAGAGCGCGGGCGTCTCGGGCAGCGCCGTCAGCGCCCGGGACTGCACCGGCGAGAACAGGAAGACGGCCTCCCCGACGAGCGCCGGCATCGCTCCAGTGAACGGCCGCGCCAGCGCGAACACGAGGAAGCCACTACCCGCGAGGCTCGCGAGCGACAGCATGCGGTAGCCGAACACGGTGTGGCCGAACAGGTCACCGAAGAACGCGAGCAGGTAGAGATGCAGCGGCGTCTCGTGGTGGGGAAAATCCACGAACGGCCGCGCGCCGCCGTGAATGAGCCGCGCGTCGACCATCAGCCACCCTTCGTCGAAATCGTGGGGGAGCGCTCCGAGTACGCGCACCCCGATCACCACGAAAATCGCGGCGATCGCGAGGCCGAACGTCGTCGCGACGTCGAGGACACGCCGCGATTCGGCGGACGCCGTCCGATCGTCACGCACGACGGGTACCGACCGCATAGGGGGTGAGCCCTCGTAGCCCTCCGCCCCTCCTGGGGTCAACGACGGAAGCGCTCGTGCGCGCCGCGAGCGACGGGCCGCCGGCGGAGCGAGCCGCACGCCGACCCCACGCGGTGGCGCCGCGTCGGCGCTAACGCTTTTCGATCTGCGTCACGTCGCGCACCGCGCCCATCGCGGCGCTCGTGGTCATCGCGGCGTATGCGCGGAGCGCCACCGACACCTCGCGCTCGCGCGTCGGCTTGAAGGCATCGGCGCCGCGCGCCAGCATCGCGTGGCGGCGTTTCTGGAGCGTCGCCGCATCGACGACGACGTCGATCGTGCGCGCCGGGATGTCGATGCGAATGCGGTCGCCCTCCTCGACGAGCCCGATGGCGCCGCCCTCGGCAGCTTCCGGCGAGACGTGGCCGATCGAGAGGCCGCTCGTACCGCCGCTGAAGCGGCCGTCGGTCACGAGCGCGCACGCCTTGCCGAGGCCTTTCCCCTTGAGGAACGAGGTCGGGTACAGCATCTCCTGCATGCCCGGGCCGCCCTTCGGGCCCTCGTAGACGATGACGAGGACGTCGCCTTCCTTGATCTGATTCGCGAGGATCGCGTCGCAGGCGGCGTCCTGCGAGTGGAAGACGCGGGCGGGGCCCTCGAACTTCCAGATGCTCTCGTCGACCCCGGCCGTCTTCACGATGCAGCCGTCCTTCGCGATGTTGCCGTAGAGGACGGCGAGCCCGCCGTCCTTGCTGTACGCGTGCTCCAGATTCCGGATGCAGCCTTTCGCGGCGTCGTCGTCGCGCGTCTCGAAGTACTTGTCCTGCGAGAAGGCGACCTTCGTCGGGACGCCGCCGGGTGCGGCGAGCGCGCGGTCCTTGGCTTCGGGCGTCGTGGTCGGGCGGCGGACGTCGTTCAGATCGATCGCCTCGCCCATCGTCTTCGCGTGCACGGTGCCGACGTGGCGGTGGATGAGCCCCGCGCGGTCGAGCTCGCCGAGGATCGTGAAGATGCCGCCGGCGCGGTGCACGTCCTCGACGTGGTAGTGCGACGCGGGCGCCACCTTCGAGAGCGTCGGCACGCGGCGCGAGAGCTTGTCGATGTGCTCCATCCGGAAGTCGACGCCGCCCTCGTACGCGATCGCCAGGATGTGCAGCACGGTGTTCGTCGAGCCGCCCATCGCGATGTCGAGCGCCATCGCGTTCTCGAACGCGTCGAAGGTGGCGATCTTCCGCGGCAGCACCGAGTCGTCGCCGCCGACGTAGTGCTGCTTCGCGAGCTCGACGATGCGCTTGCCGGCAGCCTCGAAGAGCTCCCAGCGGCGCGCGTGGGTCGCGAGCAGCGTGCCGTTCCCCGGCAGCGCCAGACCGAGCGCCTCGTTCAGGCAATTCATGCTGTTGGCGGTGAACATGCCCGAGCACGAGCCGCAGGTGGGGCATGCGGAGCGCTCGAGCTCCTCGAGGTCGGCGTCGGAGACCGACGCGTCGCTCGCCGCGATCATCGGATCGATGAGGTCGAGCTTCCGTCCTTCGATCGGATTGCCGGCGCGATCACGCGTGCCGGCGATCTTCCCGGCTTCCATCGGTCCGCCGGAGACGAAGATCGTCGGGACGTTGAGGCGCATCGCGGCCATCAGCATGCCGGGCGTGATCTTGTCGCAGTTGGAGATGCAGATGAGGGCGTCGGCGCAGTGCGCGTTCACCATGTACTCGACGCTGTCGGCGATGAGGTCGCGGCTCGGGAGCGAATAGAGCATCCCGCCGTGGCCCATCGCGATGCCGTCGTCGACCGCGATCGTGTTGAACTCGACGCCCCAGCCGCCCGCCGCATCGACGACCGTCTTCACCCGCTGGCCGACGTCGTGGAGATGGACGTGGCCGGGGACGAACTGCGTGAAGCTGTTGGCGATCGCGACGATCGGCTTCAGGAAGTCGGCGTCGGTCATGCCGGTCGCGCGCCAGAGGGCGCGGGCGCCGGCCATGTTGCGGCCGGCCGTCGAGGTGCGACTGCGATATCCGCGGGCGGTCATCCTTCGACCCTAGCTCGAATTTTCGTCTGCGCCCACCGTCGCGTCCCGGCAATCGGCATGCTGGAATGACGCGCATGCGCCACCTTGCGTTGTTGCCGATTGCCCTCGCCGTGCTGACCGGCTCCATCGACGCCGCACGGGCCGCGGACGCCGCGGGCAAGGGCCTGATTCTTCTGGTGCGCCACGCCGAGCGCCCACCCATGACCGCCCCGGGCGACGACCCGTCCTTGACCGACGCGGGCAAAGCGCGGGCGGAACGCCTCGCGACCGCGCTCGCCGATGCCGGCATCCGGACGATCTTCACCACCCGCTTCCGGCGGACACGGGAGACGGCGGCACCGATCGCCGCCAGACTGAAGCTCACACCGACGGTCGAGAGCGCGACCGACGACCTCGTGACCGCGCTGAGGGCACGCGCCGACGAGACCGTGCTCGTCGTCGGACACTCCGACACGCTCCCCGACGTGATCGCGGCGTTCGGCGGCCCCGCCGTCGCGGTAGGCGACGACGACTACGACGACCTCTTCGTGCTGGTCCCCGCGACCGGCGCCGTGACGAGACTCGCGTATTAGCCGCACCGAGTTGCGGCTCGTTTCGTCGTGGGAACCGGCAGACCCCTATGCTCTCCGCCCTGATCCTCGCCGTGGTCGCAGCGGCACGCGTTCAGCGGGCGCAGCGGAAACCGGTGCTGCGGCTCCGATTGTGCGGCGGCACCGCGCCGTAGATCGCGAAGACTCCGTTCCGCACGCCCGCGGCGAAGTTGCCGCCGCGAATGAGGACGCCCGGATGGCGCGGGTCGAGCGGGAAGATGTCGCGCGGCTGACCCCCGAGCGCCAGCGCCGCCGGCGGACCCACGAGTCCCGGCACCTCGCCGACGTTCGGACCCACGCACGTCATGTCGCCGCCATACTCCGCGACCCAGCTCGTGCACCCCGTCGCGAGATCGCCCCAGTCGCCGACGAGCTCCCAGACGTTGCCGACCATGTCGAACGTCCCCCAGCGCGAGACGCACGCGGCGCGGGAGCCGACGGCGCTCGGCTCGCTCGTGTTCGTATTGCAGGTGGTCGCGAGGTCGTCCGCGTCGTCGGGGTCGGGCGTCCCGGCCGCCGCCGCTTGCCACTCTTGATTCGTCACGAGCCGCTTGCCGGCGAGACGGCACGCCTGCTCGGCCTGGAACCAGGTGATGCACGTGCTCGGCATGACGCCCGCGATCGACGCCGCGTACACCGGCTCGGTCCAGTTGCCGTTGTCGGGAAAGCCGGAGCCGAACGTGCACGTGCTGCACGTGTCGTTGCCGACGGGGATCGCGCACACCTGCGTCGCGCCTCCCTTCTGGAGGTCGGCGAGCGTCGCCTTCCCTTTTCGCAGCTTCGCGACCAGCGCCTTCTGCCCGGCCGGAATCCGCCACGTGCTGCCTTCGTACTTGTCGACGCAGCTCGGCCCGACGGCGACGGAGTCGGGCGGGCACTTGACGGCAGCGGCCGGCGACGTGCCAGCTGCGACGACCAAGACGATCACGATGGAGCGGAAGCGGTGCATTGCGGCACCTCCGATCGGAAGGGCGATGGGTCGGGCACGGTGCTAGGCCGGCGCGGGCCGGGGTGTCAACGGAATTCGCCGTGCGTGTAGAGGGCTTTTGAATTTGACCCCGGCTCGCGCGTGCTGATAGCGCGCGCCTCGTGAGCACCAAGCCCAAGCCGTTTACGCCGACGCAGGCTGCGATCCTGAAGCCGCTGGTCAAAGTCTTCAGCGGCCTGAATACGTGGCTCTACCGGCTCACCAACGGCAAGATCGGCGGGACGTATCTGCACGGGATTCCGGTGCTGTTGCTGACGGTGACGGGGCGGAAGTCGGGGCGGCGCATCACCGTGCCGCTCACGTACATCCAGGACGGGGAGCGTTTCGTCATCGCCGCGTCGCGGACGGGGATGGACCAGCATCCGCTCTGGTATTTGAATCTCGAAGCGACGCCGGAGGTCGAGGTCCAGATCGGATCGGTGAACCGGCCGATGCGCGCTTCCACGGCGGACGAGGCGGAGCGGGCGCACTACTGGCCGAAGCTCGTGGCGGCGAACCCGGATTACGGGTTCTACCAGGAGCGCACGGCGCGGAGGATTCCCGTCGTCATCCTCGCGCCGCGCTGAGCCCGTCCGGCGGCGCCGAGGTCACTGCTGCTGCGCGGGGGCGGCGGCGTACTTGCCGCTCGCGGCGAAGCCGAACGGGCCGACCGCCTGGCCGTGGAACGCGACCAGGAACTGCGGCTCGTCGGTCGCGAGCGGCGCGGGGCGGCCGTCGTCGCCGGCCGTCCGGCACGAGCTGATGTGCAAGGCGCCGGCGCCGACCGCGGACACCAAGGGCGCGATCGGGTGACCGCCGCCGGTCGGCACCGTCGTCGGCGCGATCGGCGCAAAGAGCGCGCACTTGAAACAGACGTCGGGCACCGAGACGACGTTTTCGAGGGTGTCCGAGATCGCGGTGTTGCAGCAGACGTGGTTGCCGTTCAGTCCCGGACTCGGACGGCGGATCGGGCTCAGTGACCCGCCCGATTCCTCGAGGCCGATCACGATCACCTCCGAAACGTCGAGCGACATGGGGTTGAAAGTCGGGATCACCATCCCTTCCTCCTGGAGCGCCGTCGCATCGGGAAGCCGCCCGTCGGCGAACCCGACGGCGTCCGCGCCGAACGCGACGCCGGCCGTCTTGTCCGCGATCGTCCACGCGCCGACGAGCTGCGTCGGCGACACGTTCGGCGGCACCAGGGCGGTGACGATCACGACGCCGCGGTCGCCCTTCAGATCGACCGCCGGCCCGAGCGGCACGTTCTCCGGCGTGCCGGGGAACTGCGTCTGACTCTGCACGCGGTTGGCGTCGACGACCACCGTATCCTTCTCGGTGAGCGTGATGGAGAGATCCGCGAGATGGCGGCAATCGGCCGACCAGAAGACCCAATGCGTCCGCAGCCCGGCGCCGCTCGGGAGTCCCGCGCCGATGCGGCTCACGATGAAGAACGTCGTGCGGTTGTCGGTCGCGTCGAAGGGCATCACGAGCGTCAGCGCCGGATGCACCTGCGACGGACGGATCGTGCTCTGCGCGGCAGCGGGCGTCGCGCTCAGCAGGAGCGCCAACGCGCTCCCGATCGGCACCCCGAAACGTCCCAAACGATGTACGCCCACGGTCCCCTCCCTGCCTCTCCCGAGGATCGGCAGATCGGGGTGAAAAATTGAGCCATCGACGGCCCGCACGCCCGGGTGCGGTCACGCCCCACGGCGTGTGCGGAACGTCATGCGAAATGCGCAACCGCGCCGCCCGACTGTCGTCGAGCGGCGTGGACCGGCGCTGGTCGCCTTGGCGGCAACCGAGTTGCGGCTAGTGCTTGGCGGCTCGCGACGCCATGTTCTCCGCGAGCTCGCGGCTCCGCTCCGCGCCGAGCCGTCGCTCCGCCATCGGGAACATCTCCTGCTCTTCCTCCTCGACGTGGTGCGCGACGAGCTCCTTCAACACGGTCATCTTGGCCTCGAAGGTGTCGGCCTTCGGGTCGACCTTCGGCAGCTCCTTCAGCACGAGCTTCACGACGTGATGCTCCTCGACGGCCTCGAGGATCATGTCGGTCGCCTTCTCGGTGCCGATGCCGCGGACCGCCGGGTAGAAGATCGCCTCCTCGATGTCCGTGTGCATCGTCAGCTGGCGCTCGATGTCGCGGAGCGCCGTCCGGCGGACCTTCGCGTCCTCGGTGCCGAGCGCCGTCGCGAACGACCGCTCGACCTCGCGATGTTGCTTCTCGAGGAGCGCGGTCGCGGTGCCGCCGTCGGGCTCGAGCTGCGGCACGAACGCGCGCACCATGTTGGCGGCGCCCGCGAGCATCTTGCCCGCCGTCGCGCTGATACCGGACGTCGCCGTCGACCGCGAGGACTTCACGCGCCGCCGGGAACGAGTGGTCGCCGTGGGCGTGCTCTTCCGAGCACGCCCCTTCTGCTTCGACTTCGCCGTAGTAGCCATGCCCCCCGTCGAGCAAAACGCGCACCAATGGTGCCGGGCGCTCGATGCCACCTGTCGTGCGCGTTTCACCGTGCGTCGACCCGTCACGCGTCCCGGATTTTCAAGATCGGTGCGTGCGGGATCGTGGCTTTTACAAGGAGCACTCAGCTCGCGAGGCGCGCGAACTCTTCCGCGATGCGGGGCGGTGCGTGCGGGCGCGCGTACATCCTGTTCATGTAGGCGAGCAGCGTCGGGCACGCGCCCAGGAGCTCGTACTCGTTGGCCCAGTCGAGGGTCCACGCGAGCACGAAGTCGACGACCGAGACCCGCGCCCCGGCGACGTACTCGCGGCCCCGCATGTGCTCCTCGAGCACGGCCGCCATTTCTCGGAGCTCCCGGCTCGCGACGGCCACGTCCCCGGGCAACCGCTCTCCTTCCGGGTAGAGGCGCGTGTTGCGCGTGATCCGCCAGAGCGGTTGCTCGAGCTCGGTGACGGTGAAGAAGAGCCAGCGATACGCCTGGCCCCTTCCGGCGAGGTCGGCCGGCAGCATCCCGCGATCCGGGTACTTGTCCGCGAGGTACAGCACGATCGCGGCCGACTCGTTCAGCACGTGGGGCCCGTCGACGAGCACCGGGATCCTCGCGGCCGGGTTCACCTCCAAGAATGCCGGGGCGTGGTGCTCGCCCTTTGCCAGATTCACGACCACCGACTCGAACGGGACGCCCATCTCCTGGAGCGTCCAGCGGACGCGGAGCGAGCGGGTGGGGCCGAACTCGTAGAGCTTCATGACCTCTCCTCGGACGCCGGTCACGGCAGTCCTCGTTTGCGGGAAGCTCGGCTTCCCTTTCAGCTCGTCGTCGTTCGGAGGCGGCGGATTTCGACAGACCGCCGGAGACGGGGCACGAACATCGGCACCGTCCGCCGATACTCGCCGTACGCGGGGCCGTGGGCGGCCTCGAGGTCGCGCTCCTCGAAGCGGATGGCGATCAGGATGTACGCCGTCGTCATCCCGGCGAAGAAGAGGTGCGTGACCGTCATCGTGGGCGTCGCCCAGAACGCCAGGAACCAGCCGACGTAGAGCGGATGCCGCACGTGCCGATAGAGGCCCGGGGTGCCGAAGCGGAGCGGGGTGTAGGGACGGCCGCGCAGGTGCAGCCACACCTGCCGGAGCCCGAAGAGGTCGAAGTGGTTGATGAGGAACGTCGTCACGAGGACCGTCAGCCAGCCGACCGCGAACACGCCGTACAGCGCGGCGCGGCCGACGGGATCGGTGACCTCCCAGACGGTGCCGCCGATCGGGCGCCAGAGCCAGAAGAGCAGCAGCAGCGCCGCGCTCGAAGCGAGCACGTAGAGGCTCCGCTCGGCGGCCTCCGGCACGACCCGCGTAACGATCGCCTTGAACCACGGCCGCGCCATCACGCTGTGCTGGAGCGCAAAGATCAGAAGCAGGACGCCGTCGAGCGCGACGGCGGCCGCGACCGAGCCGACCGGCGGCCCGTCGATCGTCGTCGGCACCCCGAACCCGCCGACGAACCCGATCGCGTACACGAAGGACACGAGGAAGAGCGCGTACGAAACCACTCCGAAGAGAAACACTCCGATGCGCGTTGCCATGATCTGCTCCTTTCGTTGGGGAGAGCGTGCGTTCGCCATGGCCGCGACGATTCCGGGCCGGCCGAGCTCCGCCAACGCGCCGAGCCGCCGTTTCCCTTGCTCGGGACGCCGGGAATTGCCCGCGCGTCCGCCCGGCTTGCCGCATCGTCTGCGTTCGTGGTGGAAGCTCGGGGCGATGGACGTCGTCTCCGACGTGTTGCGGGCGGTGCGGCTCTCGGGCGTGGTCGTCTTCCACACCGAGCTCACCGCGCCATGGGGCCTCGCGGTGCCGCCCGCGAGCGCGCTCGCGCCCGCGTTCGGCCTCGGGTCACGCCGGCTGATCCCGTTCCACGCCGTCGCTGCCGGCGGTTGCGTATCCGTGGCCGCGGCGGACTCGCCCAGCGATTCGCCGATGGAGGCGCGCCGCCGCGACTCGCCAATGGAGGCGCGCCGCGACTCGCCAATAGAATCGCTCGTCGCCGGCGACGTCGTCATGTACCCCCAAGGCGACGCCCACGTCCTCGCGAGCGACGCATCCGTCGTGCCGACGCCGGTCGGCGGCCTGCTCCCTCCCCTGACCGCGGAGCAGCTCGCGGTCGTGAAGCACGGCGGCGGCGGCG
>DAIQBH010000081.1:0-23104 GCA_036781285.1 Thermodesulfobacteriota bacterium
GATGCGGCCGCCGATCACGACGACGAGCACGATCACCACGTCGGCGGCGAAGCGTAGCGCGAGCGGCGCCGAGAACGTGGCGACGCCGACCGCCTGCGCGTGCACGGCCAGGTTCGCGACGGCGAGCACTCCGACGAGGACGATCACGCCATGGTTCCGATACTGCCCCGTGCGTCTGACGAGGCCCGCCAGCACGAACGCGAGGACGGGAAGGAACGCACCGTCGAGGACGGCGACCAGCCACGCGGGCAGGACGCCAGCCGCGAACATCGCGAGCCGGCCGACCACCCAGAGCGCCACCAGCGCCATGAGCGGCAGCCCCGTCGGGGCGGGGCGTCCGGTCCAGACGGGTGCCGCGGTCGTGAGGAACCCGGCGATGGCCGCCACCGTGAAGCCGAAGAGCATCTCGTGGCCGTGCCACCACATCGGCGCGAGCCAGGCGGGCGCCGGAACCAGCCCCTGCCACATCGCCGTCCACGTGATCGCGGCGAAGGCCCCATACAGGCTTCCCATCAGGAAGAAGGGCCGGAAGCCGCGGCCCCAGACCGGGTGCGGCGCGTCCGCGGAAGTCACGCGCGCCTCGGCTCGTCCGTCTCGATCGTCACGACATCCGCCATGGCTGCACGCACCGGTCATCACCATCGCAACCGCCGTGCCACCGCGGAGCGAAGCCGCAGCGCGCGGCGCGCGCGACGGCGTTCCCGAGTTTGGGCAGTCCCACCTTCCCGCTTCCCGGATCTGCGAAACGACGGCGCCGAACCCGCATCCGCCGCGGGTTCCCGACGGCGTGGAACTTGCTGAACGATCCACGCAAAGACGAGAGCGCGATCATCATGCGGCCCGGGATCGACATGCGTAGCATCCTCTGCTCGGTGCTCGCCGCCGGCACGTTGGCGTGTGAAGCGACGCCGCCGGCCCGCGTGACCGACCCGGGCGTGCTCGTGGACGCGGTCACCGACGTCGAGACGGAGCCGCTCCGCCTCGGCACGATCACCCAACGCATCGCCGCGCCCGGGAGCGTCGTGGCGCGCCGCGAGAGCCGCATCGGCGCCGAGATCTCGGGGCGCATCGAGCGCGTCCACGTGCGCGAAGGCGACCGGGTGGATGCGGGCGCGCCCCTCTTCGAGATCGATCCCACGCCCTTCGCGATGGCGCTCCGCCAGGCGACCGCGGTCCTCGACGTCGCGCGGGCCGAGCGCGCGCAACGGGCGGCCGACCACCGTCGCGCCGAGTCGCTGCACCGCGAGCGCCTGCTCTCCCTCCAGGAGGTCGAGCGTCTCGCCACCGCGCTCGCCGTCGCCGAGGCGCGCGAGCGCGAGGCGGCCGAGGCCGTGGAGCTCGCCAAGCACAACCTCGAGCGGACGGTCGTACGCGCGCCGTATGCGGGCTCGATCGCGAACCGTCTCGTCGACGAGGGCACGACGGCGCTCGTGCAACCGCAGACGATCGTCGTGGTGCTCCAGGAAACGGCGGAGCTCGAAGCCCACGCCGCCATTCCGGAAAGCCAAATGGCGCTCGTGCGGGTGGGCGACCCGGCGCTCGTCCGCGTCGAAGGCATCGTCGAGCCGATCGCGACCCACATCGCCGCCGTGAACGACACCATCGACCGGGCGACCCGGACCTATCTCGTCAAGATGCCGGTCCCGAATGCCGCGCACCGCCTGAAAGCGGGGGTGTTCGCCGAGGTCGAGATCAGCCCGCAGGGCGCGCACGACGCGATCCTCGCGCCGCGCGCGGCGATCCGCGTCGAGGACGGCCGCACGCGTCTCCTCCTCGTACGCGACGGACGTGCCGACGCGCAGCCGATCGAGGTCGGCGGGGTCACCGAGACGGACGCCGAGATCCTCGCCGGCGCCGCCGCGGGTGACATCGCGATCGTCGGCGCCGCCGCGCGCACCATCGCGCCCGGCATGCCGGTGCGGATCGCGCGTCAAAAACCACCCGGGACGTCATGATCCTCTCCGACACCGCCATCCGCCGGCCGGTCTTCGCGGTCATGCTGATCGGCGGCCTGGTGCTGTTCGGCGTGCTCTCCATCGGCCGGCTCGGGATCGATCTCTATCCGCGCGTCGAGTTCCCATTCATCGTCGTGACGACCACGCTCGAAGGCGCCGCGCCCGAAACGGTGGAGCGCGAGGTCACGCAGGTGCTCGAGGAGTCGATCAACACGATCGAGGGCATCCGCAGCCTCCGCAGCGCTTCGAGCGACGCACTCTCGCTCTTGTTCGTCGAGTTCGAGCTCGAGTGCGACGTCGGCGAGAAGGCCCAGGAGGTGCGGGACAAGATCGCGGCGGTGCGCGCCGACCTGCCGCGCGAGATGGACCCCCCCGTCGTCGATCGCGTCGATCCCGACGCGACGCCGATGCTGGCGGTCATGGTCGCCGGCCCCGACGCGATCCGGACGGTCAGCGAGTACGCCGACAAGCGCATCAAGCCGCGCCTCGAGCGGGTCGCCGGCGTCGGCAGCATCGAGCTCGTCGGCGACCGTCCGCGCGAGCTCAGGATCTGGATCGACCCGATCCGGCTCGGCGGCTACGGGCTCGCCGTGGACGACGTTCTCGCGGCGCTCCAGCGGGAGCACGTCGAGCTTCCCGGCGGCCGCATCGAGACCGCGCGCGGCGAGTACACCGTCCGCACCAAAGGGAAGCTCGAGAGCGTCGACCTCTTCGGCGGGATCGTCGTCCTCGAGCGCGGCGGACGCACGATCCACCTCCGCGACGTCGCGATGGTCGAGGACGGCATGGCGGAGGAGCGAACGGTCTCGCACCTGAACGGCCGCCGCGGCGTCGCGCTGCTGATCCGTCGCCAATCCGGCGAGAACACGGTCGCGGTCGCCGATGCCGTCAAGGCCGCGCTCGCGGAGATGCGGCCGCAACTGCCGCCGGGCTACGAGATGATCGAGGCGCTCGACCTCTCGCGCTTCATCCGGAGCTCGATCCGCGACGTCACGAGCGATCTCGCGTGGGGTGCCGCGCTCGCCGCCGCGGTCGTGCTGCTCTTCCTCCGCAACGGTCGCTCCACGCTCATCACGGCGGTGATCATCCCGACCGCGCTCCTCGGCACGCTGTCGCTCTTCTACTTCCTCGGCTTCACGCTCAACAGCATGACGCTGATGGCGCTCTCGCTCTCGATCGGCGGGCTCATCGACGACGCGATCGTGCTCCTCGAGAACGCCTACCGCCACATGGAAGCCGGCGAGCCGCCCGCCGAAGCTGCGTCGCGCGCCACCGACGAGCTCGGGCTCGCGGTCTTCGCGACCAATCTCACGAACTGCGCGGTCTTCATTCCGATCGCCTTCATGGGCGGCGTCGTCGGACGGTTCTTCCGGGAGTTCGGCCTCGTCGCCGCCGGCGCCGTCGTCGTTTCGACGTTGATCGCCCTCACCTGGACACCGATGCTGTGCGCGCGCTTTCTCCGCGTGCAGCACCGTCAGGGACGGGTCTTCGGCCTGCTGGAGTCCGGGTACGACCGCCTGGAAGCACGCTACCGGCGCGCCCTCGCCTGGGGACTCGCGCATCGCATGGCCGTGGTCGGGCTCGCCCTCGTGAGCGTCGCCGCCGGCGTCGTTGCCGCCCGGAACGTTCGCCTCGATTTCCTCACCGTCGAGGACCGCAGCGAGTTCAACGTGTGGATCAAGATGCCGCTCGGCAGCACTGTCGAGCAGACGCGGACCGCCGTCGACGCCGTCGAGAACGAGCTCCGCCGACGGCCCGAGGTGCAGGTCTTGTTCTCGACGATCGGCGCCGGGGTGCAGGCGCGGGTGAACGAGGCCCAGATCTACGTCCAGCTCGTCCACAAGAGCCGGCGCGACGCGGGCCAGACCGACGTCATGCGCGACGTACGGCGCCGCCTCGACGGCCTCGACCTCGGGCTCCGCGACGTCGCCGTGGAAGAGATCCCGATCTTCAACGTCCCGGGCGCGCGCAACGCGCAGATCATGTACGTGGTGCGCGGTCCCGACATCGACGAGCTCCAGCGCCACGTGCAGATGCTGCTCGCGCGGATGCGGGCGGCCGGAGGGTTCGCCGACCTCACCACCTCCTACGAAACCGGCAAGCCCGAGATCGCCCTCGAGATCGCGCGCGAGCGCGGCGCGGACCTCGGCGTGCCGGCGGTGCAGATCGGGCGGACGATCTCGGCGCTGGTCGGCGGCATCCGGGCGACGACCTTCGAGGAAAAAGGCGAGCGCTACGACGTACGGGTCCAGGTGCAGCCGGAGTATCGCGACGATCCGGCCAAGCTCGACCTTTTGCGCGTACGCGCCTCCGGGGGGGATCTCGTCCCGCTCCGCAACCTGGTGACCGTGCGGGTCGGGAGCGGCCCGGTGCAGATCGACCGCGACAGCCGGACCCGGGCGATCACGGTGCTCGGCAACCTCGAAGGCAAGGCCGCGGGCACCGCCGATCAGGAGGTCGTCGGCTTCGGACGCGCGATCGGCCTCGGCGGCGAGTACGAGCTCGAGGCGATCGGTCCGACCAAGCGCCTGCGCGAGACGATCGACGCGGTGGGCTTCGCGTTCACGATCGGGCTCGTCGCGATGTACATGATCCTCGCCGCCCAGTTCAATTCGTTCGTCCACCCCCTGACGATCATGTTGAGCGCGCCGCTGTCGTTCATCGGGGCCTTCGCGACGGTCCTGCTCGTCGGCGTGCCGCTCGACCTCATGGGGCAGATCGCCTTTCTCATGTTGATGGGCGTCGTGATGAAGAACGGCATCCTGCTCGTCGACTACACCAACACGCTTCGCGCCGCGGGCCGATCGCTCCGCGCGGCCGTGCTGGAGGCGGGGCCGACCCGCATGCGGCCGGTGCTGATGACCACGGTGTCGACCGTGTGCAGCATGCTGCCCGTGGCGCTCGGCACCGGTGACGGGTCCGAGTGGCGCGCGCCGATGGGCGTGATCACGATCGGCGGGCTCTTGACGTCGACGCTCCTCACGCTCCTCGTCGTGCCCGTCGTCTACACGCTCCTCGACGACGCGGCGCACGCCGTCCGGCGACGAATCGGTCAGAATGCGATCGTGGTTTCCACGAATCCGTAGTCGATGTCGTCGCGTCCCGGGAACCCGTTCTCGACGACGGCGCCGCCGAAGGCGTGCCCGTAATAGGCCGCGAGCTCGAGGATCGGCAGCGGCTTCCAACTGACGGCCATCTCGGCCACGTACCCGACCTGCCGATCGCCGCCGGCCGCCGTGCCGCCGTAGCCGAAGAAGTCCTGCTTCGTCGCGCCTCCGCCGAAGTACAGGATGTCGTCGCCGTCGGAGACCTGGAGCCAATGGAGGTCGGTTCGCACCGTGACGCCCGCGAGCGGCTTCGCGATCATCTGGAGGAACAGATCCTGGTTGTTCATCAGGTTGTAGAACGGCGTCAGCGCGTACGGCCGCGGCGTGGGAATGAGTTGGAAGAACGTGTGGTGCTCGTCGTCGCCGGAGTCGCCGTCGCCCGAGCTCCGGAAGAACCCGGCGCGGAGCCAGGGGGCCGCCCAGACGTCCGGCCACTGGTACCCGACCTCGAGCGCGAGGGCCCACGACGCTTGCGCGAGCGACTGCCAATCTCCCACCTGCCCCGCGACCCAGACGAGCGCATCCGCCTGCCCGGGACCGAGCGGCTCGACGTGCATCGCATCGGCGCCGAGGGTGTGGATGTCGAGATCGCGGGGATCGCCCTGCCGCGCGGGCAACGGGCGATTGTCGAGCACGACGACGTCACCGTTCGAGGGCCGGCCGTCGTGGTAGTAGATCCAGAAGAAGCGCGCCTCGCTCTGCGCGAAGCCGGGATGCTCCTTCACGGTCGCGGAGACGCCGGCGAGGTTCACGTCCATCCCGCGGCCGGCGCTGATCTCGAAGCCGCCGGACGTCGGCCAGAGCGCGAAGCCCGTGAGATTCAGCGCCGGACGGTCGGCGGCGAGCCGCACGCCGTCGAAGCTCCGCCCGACGTGCGTGAAGTCGAACGGCCCGATCAGGCGTTCGGCGATCCGTTGCGTCTTCAACCATTGCAGGGCGGGATCCGCGGCGACCGTCTCGGCGCCGTCGAGGAACCGGAAGCGTCCGCCCTGGACCGTGAGCCGCCAGTCGCCGACCGTCGGCGTCGCCTGGAGCCAGCCTTGCCGGAGCCACCCTTGCTCCTGAAAGTGCTGCCGGGTGTTGGCAAAGTACGTGCTGCCGACGCCGGTCGCGCCGGCGGGCACGTTCACGAGCTGCGTGTGCTGGTACTGCACGAAGGCGGCGAGCGGACCGCGCGTCACGCCGAGGCCCAGCTGGAAGCGATTTCCAAGAAAGGCGTAGCGCTGATCGTCGTTCGGCTCGGCCGCCTCGAACCAGTCGGCGAATTCGCCGCGCAGGCGGTCGCTCAGGGAGAGCTGCCAGCGCGACCCACCCGGCCCGGCGATGGAGAGGTCCGGCTTCTCGAACCCCGCGGCCCGGTCGGCCGCGACCGCGAGGACGAGCGCGGCCGCGGCAGCGACGCGCGCCCTCATCGGAAGTCCTCGATCGGCGCGTCGAGACCGAGCAGCTCCTTCGTGATCGCGCCGTCCGGTCCCAGCAGCACGATCTTGTTGTCGTGCATGATGTCTCCGGTCGTCGGGTTGCGGGAGTACTTGATGCCGAGGAGCATCGCGAGCGTCCGCGTGTCCTCTTCGCTGCCGACGAGGAACGTCCAGTTCGGGAGCGTGAGGCCGGTGTCGGCGCGATAACGCGCGAGCTTCTCGGGCGTGTCGCGTGCCGGATCGAACGAGACGATCACGAAGTGCGCGCGCACCCGATCGCGGTCGAAGCGCTCCTGGATCGCCTTCAGCCTGGCCATCGTGATCGGACAGGTGGCCTGGCACGAGGTGAAGACCATCGTGAGCACCACCCGTTCGCCCTTCCAGCGCTCGAGCGTCACCGTCTCGCCGCGGTCCGTGCGCCACGAGAGCGGCGCTTGATGGAGACTGCCCGACGCGAGCGCGAGGGCGCCCGCGCATCCGAGCGCGACGACGACGCCACAGAGCAGCCGTTTCATGGTGTCCCCTCCTCCGCGCGCGGCGCGCGGTCGTACGCGCAGCGGAACCCGACGTTGGCGAGGCTGAACGCCGCGCCCAGACTGCTCCGCATCGCGTAGCGCATGAAGGCCGCGTAGTCCTCGCGGCGTGCGGCTCCCGTCACGGCATTGCCGCAGAAGAAGCTCCGCGAGCGGTCGCCGTCGGCGCGGTTGTCGGCGGTGATGAACGACGCATTGAAGTCGCTCGTCCATTCCCACACGAGGCCGTGGAGGTCCTGCACGCCGAAATAGTTCGGGGGCCGGCGCCCGACGTCGGTGAGACCGAGATCGCCGCGGCTCGGCTGGGCGTACCAGCCGAGAATCTGCTCGACGAAGGCGCGATCCCGCTGCGCGTTCGGATCGCGCTGGCTGGCCGCGGCGACGTACTCCCATTCGAGCGTCGAGGGCAACCGTCCGCCGCGCGTCCGGCAATACGCTTGCGCGGCGAACCACGAGACGTGGGTCACGGGGTATTCGGCGTGCTCGGGCCGTGGCCGATCGCCCTCCCAGTTCTGGAGGTACTGCGCGTCCGCGAAGAGCGCGGACACGCGATCGCGCCGCCACTCCTGGTGCGCGCCGACGAAGCCGGCGTACTGCGCGCGGGTCACCGGACGCCGGTCGATCCAGAAGGCCTCGACGCGGAACGCGGCCTGCCCCTTGTCGAGGCCGAAGAGCGGCGCGAAGTCGCCGGGCGGAATGCCGACGACGTCGGTCGCCGGCGCGGCAGCGGCCACCGACGCGACCAGGACGACCGCCGCCAGCGCGGTCCAGCGAGGCCGGGGCTCAGGGATGGGCGCCCACCTCCTTCGGCTTCGCGGCGGCGCTGCCCCGCGCCTTGGCCACCTCGGCGGCGTCGAACGGTTTCGCCCCGGTGTTGCCCCAGGTGCTGGTCACGAACGTCAGCACCGCCGCGATGTCCTCGTCGGACAATCCCGCCACGGGGGTCATGACGCCGTTGTACGTCTTGCCGTTGACCGTGAGGGTGCCGGTCTTGCCGTTCACGACGATGTCGACGAGCTCGGCGCGGTTCTCGCTCTTGGCGCGCATCATCAGGAAGTCCGACTTCGCGAGCGGCGGGAACACGCCCTCGATGCCCTCGCCTTCCGCCTGGTGGCACATCGCGCAGCTGTGCTTGTAGATCTCGCGGCCGTCGGCGCCGCCTGCCGTCGACGGCTGCGGCTCGGGAGATCCTTCCATGAGCCACTGCCGCCGGAGCGCCGTCGCGACCGACTCGTCGCCGAGGTAGATCTCGTCCACCTCCTTACCCGAGTAGATCTCCTTCACCTGCTCGCCCTCCGCCTTCAGCATGCCGAGCGCGCCCTTGTTGAAGGCGCGGAGCAGGCTGTGATCGACGAGGATGTAAGTGCCGTTCGTGTCGAGCGTGAACTCGACGATCGCGGAGCCGCCGGCAGGCACGATCGTGGTCTGCACGTCCTCCTGCGTGCGCCGCCCGCCTTCGAAGTAGACTCGATCGAAGATCTCGCCGATCACGTGGAAGGACGAGACGAGATTCGGCCCGCCGTTGCCGACGAACATGCGGATGCGTTCGCCGACCTTGGCCTTCAGCGCGTTGTCCCCGACCATCGACTGGGCCGAGCCGTTGAACACGACGTAGCTCGGTCGCTCGTCGATCGCCCGCTGCATGGAGAACGGCTGGAGACCCTTCGTGCCGAACGGCGCGTCGGTGTAGAAGTCGCCCTGCACGACGTAGAACTCGCGATCAACCGGCGGGAGCGGCGTTTCCGGCTGCACGTAGATGAGCCCGTACATGCCGTTCGCGACGTGCATGCCGACCGGCGCGGTCGCGCAGTGGTAGATGTAGAGGCCCGCGTTCAACGCCTTGAACGTGAAGCGCGACTTGTGGCCCGGCGCGGTGAACGTGCTGGCCGCGCCGCCACCCGGACCGGTCACCGCGTGCAGGTCGATGTTGTGCGGCAACTTGTTGTCGGGATGATTCGCGAGGTGCAGCTCGACCGTGTCGCCCTGGCGGACGCGGATGAACCCGCCCGGCACGGTGCCGCCGAACGTCCAGAACGTGTACGCGACCCCGTCCGCGATCTGCGCCATGCGCTCCTGCACCTCGATCTCGACGACGACCTTGGCAGGGGTGGTCCGCGTGATCGGCGGCGGCACCGCCGGCGGCGCCGTGAGTACGGCGCGCTCGACGGGAAGCTCGGTGGCGAGGGCGGTTCGCGCGAGCGCGCACATTCCGAGGCCCAGCAGGAGGAGCTTTCGCATGGTGGTCGTCTGCGCCGACATAGTGGGCGTCCTCCTCTGTTGTGGGGCCGGTGTCACCCGCTAGGGAGCAACGCGCATGCCGCGCTGCGCCGCGAAGGACCTCGCGGCCTTGCTCGCGTGCCGTCGCAAGTTCGGGAAGGGGCGGCACCCGAGTTCTCAGCGTTGCGAAAAGCGCGCCCGTCAGCGCGCGAGCTCTGCGAAGACCCGCGCGAGCGCCGTCGTGAGCGCCTCGGGACGCGGCAGGATCGCGTAGCGTCCCTTCCCGAAGAGCCGGGGGAGATGTCCACGTGCCTCGCCGTCGATGGCGAGCGCGAAGAGGTCGAGGGCCCGGCGCTCGGCCTCGTGCACCGCCTGCCGTACGTCCGCGATGCCGTAGCGGCCCTCGTAGCGATCGTAATCCGTCGGCTTGCCGTCGCTCACGAGCAAGAGGAGTCGGCGTCGGCCGGGCGCGCGTGCGAGGACGCTGGTCGCGTGGCGGAGCGCGGGACCGATGCGGGTGTACCCGGCCGGCTCGATCGACGCGAGGCGGCGCGCGCCGTCGGACCAGGGCTCCGAGAACCCTTTCACGGTCGCGAAGCGGCAATCGCGCCGGGTGTGACTCGCGAAGGCCGCGATGCCGAGCGTGATGGACGTCGTCGCGAGGGCCTCGCCGAGCACGAGGACGGACTCGCGCGCCACGTCGATCACGCGGCGACCCGCGACCCAGGCATCGGTCGAGAGGCTCGCGTCGAGGAGCACGAGGGCGGTGAGATCGTGTCCGTGGCGACGGCGCGCGCCGTAGAGACGGTCGGGCGGCGCGTGCCCGCTCCGCAGGTCCGCGTGGCGCTGCACGAGCGCATCGAGATCGATGTCGGGTCCGTCGGGTTGGCGGCCCTTCCAGGTCCGCGCGTGCTCGAGGCGCGCGAAGGCGATGCGAAGCGCGCGGATGTGCGCCCGATGGCGCTCGACCGCTTCGCGATGCCAGGATGCCGCCTCGGCCGCGGAACGGCGCTCGTCGAGCCGGCTCGCGCGCAAGCTGCACCATGCGGGGCGATAGCGGCCGTGGCGCGCATCCCACTCGTCGTAGGCGATCGCGTCGGCCGCGGCGGGCGCCGCGCCGTCGAGATCGCCGACGCCGCCGTCGAGGAGGAGATCGGCGCGATACAGCGAGCGCGCACGCTCGTTCGCGCGCACGACCTCGCGGAGGTCGAGCTCGTCGAGCGCGTCGCCGTGCTCCGCGAGCTCGTCCTCCACGTCCACCCGCTTCTTGCCGCCACGATATTCCTCCGCGGTCTTCACCTTCTCGAAGGCATGGACGGCGGGATTCTCGGCGATGTCGCTCGAGCCGAGATCGACGTGGCGAACCCGCGGCGAGGGGCGTGGATTCGGTCGTTCCGTGCCCGTCGCGCCAGGCGTTTCCCCGACGGGGCCAACGCCGAGCGCGGTCGACGCCGGAGCGGCGGGCAGGAGCGTGCCCCAGAGCGCGACGGGCTCGAGCCGACCGCGGCCGAAGCGCCCGGACAGACGCGCCTGGGTCGCGCGCAATGCCGCCATCGTGTCGGGCGTCTCGGCCGCGGCCGCCTCCGCCCACGCGAGGGCCTCCGCGGTCACCTGCCCTGCGAAACTCGCGGGCGAACGACCGAGATGGATCTGCGCGAGCGCCTCGAGTGCCGCGTCGACGGCGCCGAGACGCGCGAGGCTCGGACGCCGCAGGAGAACGAGAGGTGCCAGCTCGGCGTACATCGCCTCGACCGCCGGAAGCTCGGACGCACATCGCGCCAGCGTCGTCCGGACGGCGAGCAGCGTATAGAGCGCACGATCGTCGCTGCGGGCGTCGTCGGGCAACGCGAAGCCGAGGCGCAACGACGCCGCCGCGTAGGCAAGGCGCAGCAGGTACACCCGCGCGTTCGTCTCGGGCGTGCCGCCGAGCGCCACCACGGGCGGCAGCAGGATGCGGCGTCCCTGGATGCCACCGCCGTCGTCGCCCGCGGGCAGCAGCTCCACGTCCGCTCCGGCAAGCGCGCACGCGAGGAGGCGCAACCGGGGCGCCAGCGCCGCGAGCGTCGCACCGTGCGACCTGTCCGCGTGACCCGCCGACCAACGGCGCGCCGCCGAGAACGCGCGATAGGCGCGCGCGAAGAGCCGCTCGTCCCAGCCCATGGGATCAGAAGATCAGGTCGGCGACGTCCTGGAGCGCCGCCGCCGTCACCGGGTCGTCGGTCAGCGGTTGCACGACGGCGACCTGACACGCGAGGCGGGGTGGCAAGCCGCGCTGCATGAGGGTGCCGGCGCCGACCAGCAGCCGGGTCGACACCGTCTCCGTGAGGCCGAGCTCCTCGAGCGCGCGAATCTTTCCGGCGAAGGTGACCAGGCGCCGCGCGTGCGCGGGATCGACCCGGGACTCCGCGCAGACGATCTCGGCTTCGACGTCGGGCGCCGGGTAGCCGAAGAGCAACGAGACGAACCGCTGGCGGGTCGAGGGCTTCATCTCCTTGAGCGCCCGCCGGTACCCCGGGTTGTAGCTCACGATCATCATGAACGCGGGCGGCGCCTCGAGGGTCTCGTCGATGCGATCCACGTACAGCGTGCGCCGGTGGTCGGAGAGCGCGTGCAAAACCACGATGACGTCCTCACGCGCCTCGGCGATCTCGTCGAGGTAGAGGACGGCGCCGTTCCGGACCGCGCGCGTCACCGGCCCGTCCTGCCATACCGTGTCGCCGCCCTTCACGAGCCAGCGCCCGAGCAGGTCGGTCGCCGTCGTTTCGTCGTTGCAGGCGACGGTCACGAGCGGCCGTCCGACGGCGGCCGCCATGGCCTCGACGAACCGCGACTTGCCGCACCCGGTCGGCCCCTTGATCAGCAGGGGGAGCCGGCTCGCGTAGGCGTGGTGGAACACCTGCACTTCGGCGCCGACGGGCCGGTAGTACGGCGGGCGAACCGGCGACGCAGGATCGGTCGTCGCGAGCGCGCGCATCGCGCTCACGATACCGACGCCGCGTGCACCCGCACGTGGATCTCCGACACGGTCGCGGTGCCGTCGTCGACGGGCAGGCCGTAGGAGACGAAGTTCCGGACGAACAGCAGGATGCCGCTCGTGAACAGCAGCGCCGCGAGGATCAGCCCCATGAAATGGACCTCGATCTCCTTCTGGACCGTCACGAAATCCATGCCGATGCGGCGCTCGAGATAGACCTGCGTCACACCGGCGACCGCGAATGCCAGCGTCATGGCGACCATGCCGATGTTGCTCGTCCAGAACGCGAGCACTGCGCTCGGATGCTGATGGCACGCTCGCCCCGTCATCAGCGGCATGGCGTACGTGATGATGCCGAGGACGATCATCGCGTACGCGCCCCAGAAGGCGAGGTGGCCGTGCATGGCCGTCACGAGCGTGCCGTGCGTGTACATGTTCACTTGCGGCAGCGTGTGCGCGAAGCCGAGAAAGCCGGCGCCGACGAACGACATGATCGCGCACCCGACGGTCCAGAGCAGCGCCACGGCGTTCGGGTGCTGGCGGCCGCCCCGGCGCGCCATCGCGACCGCGTAGATCGCCATGGCGAGGAAGGCGAGCGGCTCGAGCGCGCTGAACACGGCTCCGATCCAGAGCCAGTACCGCGGCGTCCCGATGAAATAGTAGTGGTGCCCGGTGCCGAGGATGCCGGACAGGAACGTGAGCCCGACGATCACGTACAGCCACTTCTCGACCACCTCGCGATCGACGCCGGTGAGCTTGAGGAGCAGGAACGACAGGATGCCGCCGAGGATCAGCTCCCACACGCCTTCGACCCAGAGGTGGACTACCCACCAGCGCCAGAAGGAGTCCTCGGTCTGATTGTGGGTGGGAATCAGCCCGGGAAGGTACAGGAGCGCGGCCGCGAGCAGGCCGAAGAAGAGCACGAGCGACGTCGTGGTGAAGCGCCGCCCATACCAGATCGTGGCGCCGATGTTCGCGATGAACAGCAGGACGTCGACCACTACCAGGTAGTCGAGCGGACGCGGGATCTCCAGGAACTTCCGGCCCTCGAACCAGCCGAAGTGGAAGCCGGCGATCGCCGTCACCCCGACCGCGACGAGCGCGCCGAGCTGCACGTACGCGAGCCGTGGCCACATGAGCTCGCGATCCGACTCTTCCGGGATGATGAAATAGGCCGCGCCCATGAACCCGCAGAGGAGCCACACCACCAGCAAGTTGTTGTGGCTCGCGCGCGCGACGTGGAACGGAACGATCGCGTGGAGCACGTCGAATCCCGCGTGCGCGAACGCCATGATGAAGCCGTAGACGAGCTGGAGGCACAGCAGCAGCATGCAGGTGGCGAAGAACCAGTACGCGATCTTCTGCGAGTGATATTTCACGGCGTGCCTCCGGTCTTGAGGTGCGAGAGATAGGCGACGAGCTCGTCGACCTGTCCGCTGGTCAACGGAAGCTTCGGCATGCGCGCGTCGGCTTTTACGGCGAACGGATCCGTGAGCCACTGGTGGAGGTAGGCGGCGTCGCGGCGGGCGCCGATGCCGTCGAGCGCGGGGCCGACCGCGCCGCCCTGGCCGCCGAGCGCATGACAGGCGATGCAAAGCTGGTTGTAGATCTGCGGGCGATCGACGGTCGCCGCGACCGCGCCCTCGGCGCCCGGCGCCGGCACCGCCATCGGCATCAACGTCGGCTTCGGCGGGAAGCCGTTCAGATCGACGTTGCCGCACCACTGGAGAAACGCGAGTAGATCCTCGATCTCCCCGTCGTCGAATCCGTAGTTCTGCATCCGACGTTGTCCCGGGTACATCGACTCGGGATCGCGCAGCATGGCGCGGATGAAGATGGGACCGCGCCGTTCGTACACGCGCGTCAGCTCGGGCGCATAATAGGCGCCCTCGCCGAAGAGCGTGTGGCACCCCATGCAGTTGCTCGCCTCCCACAGGACCTTCCCGCGCGCGACCTCCGGCGTGATCCCCGCCGCCTTGGTCTGCTCGGGAATGCGGCCGAACGTGTCGACGGTGAGTCCGACGAACACCAGGGAGCAGACCGCGGTGCCCGTGAGGAAGAACGCTCGCGCTGCGGATTTCGAAAGCATGCCCGACGCGTTGCAGCGGGCATGCCATGCGGGCGCACGCGCCGGCGTGGGCCGCATACCGCACCGACGGTGGAGGTTCTCAGAAACGGGAGCCGATCGCCGGCGCCATTCGCGTTTCCGAGACAGCCCGGTCGCGTCCCTGGGGCGGCTCGCTCCCCGTCAGCGCGGGTCGAAGACCTCCGTCCGCGCCACCTTGAGTGGGCGGTCGGTCGGGACCGTCGCATCGGCCGCGAGGCCGTTCGCGACCGCGACGAGCGCGGGCTTCCAGGGCGTGCGGGTCCGGATCGCGAACGCGGTGACCGTCTCCCCGGGACGTCCCTCCTGAAGCCGCAGTCGGCGCTCGGTGATCGACGCCCGCTCCTCGGCGGTCAGCGGGCCGAAGGTCGCGGCCACCGCCGCGAGCGTTCCGCGATGGGCGACGTCGGCCCGTGCCGGTGCGATTCCCGTCAGCCGGAATACGCGACCCGCGATCGCGACCCACCAGAGCTCGACCGCGATGCGGCGATCGCCGGACTCGGCGCTCCCGCTCATGTGTGCGGCGGCGAGACCGCCGATCGTCGTCCGCTCCACGCGCGTGAGCAACGGCTGCCCGACCTCCTTCTCGAAGGCGCGGACGCCGGCCGCGGGATCGTCTCCGGAGGCGGCCACGGTCACGATCATCCCGATCGTGCCGTCACGTGTGGCGCCGGCGACGTAGCTCGCGCCGTTCTCGGTCTGCCAGCCCTCGGGGAACCGCAGGTGGAACGCGAGATCGGGATGGAGGAACGTCGTCTCGACGAAGACGCCCTGCGCGGCGGCGCGCCCGACGACCAGCCCGTCGAGGTGTCCGAGAAAATCGGGCGGCGCCGCCGCGTCCGCGGGTCGCGCGCCGCGCGCCAACGTGGCCGCGTAGGCGGCGGTCGCCTGCGCGCGCTCGGGGGTCGTCGGATGCGAGTCGAGAAAGCTCGGCCGGCGCCGCGGCTCGGCGCCGATGCGCTCGACGCGCTCGAGCGTGTCGAGCGAACGCGCCAGCGCCGCGGGGTCCCAGCCGGCGCGCGCCGCGATCTCTTGACCGACCCGATCGGCTTCGCGCTCCTGCTCGCGACTGTAGGGCGCGAGGAGCGCCTCGGTCGCAAGCGACCCGCCGGCCTGGAAGAGGCTCCCGAGGAGCGGGCTCGCCATGCCCGTCACCCCGGAGACGACGCCGGTCAGGATGCCGGCCGGCAGCGCGCGCGAGAGGCGCTGCACCGCGTGACGCGCGGCGATGTGGCCGACCTCGTGCGCGAGGACGCTGGCGAGCTCGTCCTCGTCGTTCAGGAGCGCGAGCATTCCGCGCGTCACGTACACGTGACCGGGAATCGCGAACGCGTTCGGCTCCGGCGTGTCGACCACGTGGAACGCGTACGGCACGTCGGTACGCGGGGATTGCGCCGCGAGCCGATCGCCCACCCGCCGGACGTAAGCGGTGAGCGTCCCCTCCGCAACGAGCCCCATCTCGTCGCGGACCGTCTTCGCTTGCCGCGCCCCGAGTTCGAGCTCGGTCGACTGCGAGACGATGGCGAGCTCCGGGCGATGCGTGACCGGGTTCACCGCACAGCCGCCGAACGCGAGTACGGCGACCGCGACCGCGACGCGCCGGCGCCGCGCGCCGATCACGCTGGGCAATGGAGGCCGCGGCCGTTCGGCATGGCGGCCGAGGTAGATCGCGGTGCGCCGCGACGCAAGCGCAGGGAGCGGCTCAACCTCCCGGCGCCGCCGCGACCGCCAATGGCCGGAGCGCCACCTGGCCCTTCCGGAAGTGGTCGATCGCCTCGCCGAGGAGGCGCGCCGCTTCCTGTGGCGCGTGGAAGCCGTTCGAGTTCTCGGACTCGACGAAGTCGACGTAGAACTGGCCCCGACGCTGCGCCTGTTGCGCCGCAGCGATCGCCGCCCCGTCCACGCCGCTCGTCCGTGCCGCCTTGAGGTCGGCGATGAGCTCCATCAGCGCGTCCATCGCCCGGTTCCGGAGCGCGACCGTCCGCGCCTGGATCGTCTCCACCCGCGCGACGAGCTCCTCCGCGGGCCACTTGTGACAGACCTGGCACGCGTTGTTGACGTTGAGCAGCGGGCTCCGCACGTGATGATCGCTGATCTTGAGTGCGCCGACGCGGGTGTACGGCATGTGACAGTCGGAGCAGGCGACGCCCGACCGCGCGTGGATGCCCTGGCTCCACATCTCGAACTCCGGATGCTGCGCCTTCAGCTGCGGGGTCCCGGTTTCGGCGTGCGTCCAATCGGTGAAACCGACCCCGTCGTAGTAGTCGGCGATCCGGTCCGCCGTGAGCCCATTGGCCCATGGATAGGTGAGCCGCTTCTCCGGTCCTTTGAAGTAGTACTCGACGTGGCACTGCCCGCAGACGTAGCTCCGCATCTCCTGGCGCGTCGCCATCGTGTTGACGTCGTAGTCGGCGACGCCGAGGCTCGCTTTCCACGCTTTCACGCCCTCGAGAAAGCCGGGGCGGGTGACACGCAGCGCCATCGTCTCCGGATCGTGGCAATCGATGCAGGCGATCGGATGCGTGAAGCTCGGACGCGCCTCCGTGTACGGCATCTGATTGAAGTGCTCGAAGCCGGCGATGAGGTCGCCCTTCCCGGCCGTGCGGTAGGGGACCCAGGTCGACGCGTGACAATGGATGCACGTCCCCGGCTGTTTGAACTGCTGCACCCGCTGCGTGAACGTCTGGTCCTCGAGCATGTAGGCGTGACCGCGCTTCTTCCGGAAGTCGGTGGAGAACGCGTAGCCCGCCCACATGGTCTTCAGGCGCGGGTCCTCGTCCAGACGCGACTGCGCCACGACGGAGCGAGGGTCGGCCTCGGTCGGCGCGTGCGGTAGCGCTTCGCTCCCGCCGAAGCGCGTTCGCTGCTGGTCGACCGTCCGGAGGTATCCGTCGTACTGAAGCGGGAAGTTCTTGCCCCAGATCGCCGGGTCGTCGGTCGTCTCGTCGAGCTCGACGACTCGGAAGAACGGGTTCTTCGCCTCCTGCTGGCGCTCCATGATGTTGACCAGCAGCGCCGTCACGGCCGCCGTCGCGACGGCAGCGACCGCCGCCACCGCCAGTATCGCGTTTCGACTGGGGTTTCCGGATCCGGACATGATCACCTCGTAGTGGCCGCGACCGACGTGGCGGCGAGCTCCAGGTGGCCCACCGAGCCGTGGCACCGGATGCAGGAAATTTCGCTGGAGCCCGCATGGGCCGGCGATCCCATCGCCTCCACGATCGGCCCGTGGCAATGGCGGCACGCCGCCTCGGCGATCGCGCGGCTCGTCGGCGTCGCGCGGATGGGCTCGTGGAACGTCCCCGTCGTGAAGTAGAATGAATGCCAGAAGCCGTTCCGGGCTTTCGTCAGATACTTCCCGACGACGTCGTGCGGCACATGGCAGTCGTTGCAGACCGCGACCGCCCGATGACTCCCTTTGATCCACCCGTCGTACTGCTCGTGCATGACGTGGCAGTTCGCACAGGCCGCGGGATCGTTGGTGATGTACGACCAGCCGCGCGCGTAGAGAAACGTGTACGCGCCGATCCCTCCGCCCGCGCCGCACAACATGGCCAGCGCCACGATCGCGCCGTGCACCGTTCGCGTCATCGCGGAGCCCATAACTCGAACGCGCGGTCGAACACGAACGCCTCGCATGCGGAGTGTTCGGCTCGCTGCGTCGTTCGCGATCACGTTCATCGTCGCAGCGCGAGAAAAATGCGCGTCTCACCTCTCGACGGGATTGCTTTCGATCGTGCACGGTCCGTAGACTCCCGCCCGACACCCCGGTACTCCCACCTGCTGCGAGGCAGTCATGTTCCACGCGCGGATCGTTTCACCCCGAGGCTCGCTCTATCTCGCCGCGGAAACCACGCCGTACGATCTGGAGAACCTCCGGACGCACGTGCACGACTTGCGTGCCGCCGCCGACACCCGGCTCGAGCTCCGCATCGATCGTCCGAGCACCACCGCGGCATATCGCCGCGTCTCGACGTTCCTCGAGCAGCTCGAAGCGGAAGGCGTGCGCACGACGTTCAGCCTCTCGCCCGCGGACGCTGGCAGCACCGCGGGGTTGCGCCGCGTGTCTCGACGCGGGCCGGCCTGAGCCGGCGCGTTTCGGCGCGGCTCAGGCCGGCGTCGTCAAGTCCGAGCCGTCGGTTTCCGACTGCGGCAGGTCGTCGCTGATCGTGAACCACGGCGCCCCGTCGCTCACCCAGACGTGCGCCGCGGGACGGCGACCCGGATCCCCGTCGACGAGACCGAGGCGCAGACGCACCACGTCGGGCGCGTCGTCGCGCCGGCTCCAGACCGGCGAGCCGCAGAACCGGCAGAAGCCGCGGTACTTGCCCGGTGACGATTCGTACTCGGTGATCGCGTCGGCGCTGGTCAGCAGCCGGAAATATTTGCGACGAGCCGGAGCGGCGACGACGTACGGCCCGCCCTGCGCACGGCGGCACGACTCGCAGTGACAGTAGGTCACGGGTCCGAGCTTGCCGGCGACCTCGTAGGTGACGCGGCGGCAGAGACAGTGTCCGGTGATCATCGACGACTCCTTTCGGCGCATTGCGGACTGCACGGCTCGGCATTGCACTTTGCACGGCCACACACGCGACGGGAGGCGGACGCGCGAGCAACGGCGTGGCGGCGGCCCGCGGCATGGACGTTGCTCCTCACGAGCATCATGGACCTCCTCTATCTCGCGCTGACCGTCGGCTTCTTCGCGATCTCGTTGGCGCTGGTCGAGCTTCTCGACCGACTCTGAGGTGATGCCATGACCGTCTTCTACGTGATCGGCGGCGTCGTGAGCGTCGTGCTGTTCGTCTACCTGTTCGCGGCGCTTCTCAAACCGGAGCTCTTCTGATGACCGCGAACGGCGCTCTGCAAGTAGGGACGTACGTCGTCGTCCTTCTCGCGCTCGCGAAGCCGCTCGGCGGCTTCATGGCAAGGGTCTACGAGAGCGAGCGCACGTGGTTGGACCCGGTGCTCCGCCCGATCGAGCGCCTCGTCTATCGCGCAGCGGGCGTGCGGCCGGACGAGGGCATGGACTGGAAGACGTACGCCACCGCGATGCTCGTCTTCAACGCGCTCGGCATGCTCGTCGTCTACGGGCTCCAGCGTCTCCAGGGGATTCTGCCACTGAACCCGCAGGGCATGGCGGCCGTGACGCCCGACTCGTCCTTCAACACCGCGGCGAGCTTCGCGAGCAACACCAACTGGCAAGGCTACGCCGGCGAGGCGACCATGAGCTACCTGACCCAGATGCTCGGGCTCGCCGTCCAGAACTTCGTCTCGGCGGCGACCGGCATGGCGGTGCTCGTCGCGCTCATTCGCGGCTTCCGCAGCGCCGGGACCCGCGCCATCGGCAATTTCTGGGTCGATCTCACCCGTGGCACTCTCTACGTCTTGCTCCCGCTTTCGTTCGCGCTCGCGCTCGCGCAGACGTCCCAGGGCGTCGTGCAGAGCTTCGACGCCTACCGCACGGTTCCCCTCGTGCAACCGCTGCGCGCCGTGGACGGCGCCGCGATCACCGAACAGACCCTGCCGATGGGCCCGGCGTCCTCGCAGATCGCCATCAAGCAGCTCGGCACGAACGGCGGCGGCTTCTTCAACGTCAACGCGTCCCATCCCTACGAGAATGCGACCCCGCTCTCGAACTTCTTCGAGATGCTGGCGATTCTCCTGATCGGGGCCGCGCTCTGCCACACGTTCGGCCGCATGGTCGGCGACACGCGACAGGGGTGGGCGGTGCTCGCCGCCATGACCGTGATCTTCGTCGGCTCGCTGACGCTCTGCGAGTGGGCGGAATATCGCGGCAACCCGCGGCACGCGGCCCTCGGCGCCGACATCGCCGCGAGCGACGTCCAGCCGGGCGGCAACATGGAAGGCAAGGAGGTGCGCTTCGGCGTCGCCAACTCGGCTCTCTGGGCCACGGCCACGACCGCCGCCTCGAACGGCTCCGTGAACTCCATGCACGACTCGTACACGCCGCTCGGCGGCCTCGTCCCGCTGTTCCTGATGCAGCTCGGGGAGGTCGTGTACGGCGGCGTCGGTTCCGGGCTCTACGGCATGGTGATCTTCGCCATCATCACGGTCTTCGTCGCCGGCCTGATGGTGGGGCGCACGCCGGAGTACCTCGGCAAGAAGATCGAGGCCTACGAGATGAAGATGGCGTCGCTCGTGATCCTGATCCCGCCGATCGTCGTGCTCGGGCTCACCGCGCTCGCGGTCGTGAGCGAAGCGGGGCTCGCGAGCCGCTTCCACAAGGGCGCCCACGGCTTCAGCGAGATCCTCTACGCCGCGAGCTCGATGGGGAACAACAACGGCAGCGCATTCGCCGGGCTTTCGGCGAACGTGCCGTTCTACAACACATGGGGCGGGCTGGTCATGTTGATCGCGCGCTACTGGCTGGCGATCCCGACGCTCGCGATCGCCGGCTCGCTGGCGCAGAAGAAGCAAGTGCCGGCCGGCGCCGGCACGCTGCCGACCCACACGCCGCTCTTCGTCTGCATGTTGATCGGCGTCGTCATCATCGTCGGCGTGCTGACGTTCGTCCCCGCGCTCGCGCTCGGGCCGATCGTCGAGCACCTGACGTTGGTCCAGTAGGAGCTCGCGTGTCCACGGCAACGAAGGCACGTCCCCTCTTCGACCCCGCGATCGTCCGCGGCGCCCTCGTCGCGTCGATCACGAAGCTCGATCCGCGCCACCAGATGCGCAATCCGGTGATGTTCGTGGTCCTGGTCGGTAGCGCGCTCACCACCCTGCTCTTCGTGCAGGCGCTCGTCGGCAAGGGCGAGGCCCCGGCCGGCTTCATCCTCGCGGTCTCGCTCTGGCTCTGGTTCACCGTGCTCTTCGCCAACTTCGCGGAGGCCATGGCCGAGGGCCGCGGCAAGGCGCAGGCCGACTCGCTCCGCAAGGCTCGACGGGACATCCTGGCGAAGAAGCTGAATCGCCAGCTCGTCGAGCGCGACTTCGACCCGCGAAAGGCGTCGTTCACCGAAACCGTCAGCGCCCAGCTCCGCAAGGGGGACGTCGTGCTCGTCGAGACCGGGGATTTCATCCCGATGGACGGCGAGATCCAGGTCGGGATCGCGTCGGTCGACGAGAGCGCGATCACCGGCGAGAGCGCGCCCGTCATCCGCGAGGCCGGCGGCGACCGGAGCGCCGTGACCGGCGGGACGCGCGTCCTCTCCGACTGGCTCGTGATCCGTGTGACCGCGGACCCCGGGGAGACGTTCCTCGACCGCATGATCGCCATGGTGGAGGGCGCCACCCGCCAGAAGACCCCGAACGAGATCGCGCTCGACATCCTGCTCGCCGGCTTCACGATCATCTTCCTGCTCGCGACCGTCACGCTGCTGCCGTTCTCGATCTACGCGGCGAACGAGGCCGGTGGCGACGCCGTCCCCGTCACCATGACCGTGCTCATCGCCCTCCTCGTCTGCCTGATCCCGACGACGATCGGCGGCCTCCTGTCCGCGATCGGCATCGCCGGCATGGACCGCATGATCCAGGCGAACGTCATCGCGATCTCCGGCCGCGCGGTCGAGGCCGCCGGCGACGTCGACGTCCTCCTCCTCGACAAGACCGGCACGATCACCCTCGGCAATCGGCAGGCCACGGCCTTCATCGCTACGGACGGGGTCGGCATGGCCACGCTCGCCGACGCGGCGCAGCTCGCGTCGCTCGCCGACGAAACACCGGAAGGCCGGAGCGTCGTCGTGCTCGCCAAGGAGCAGCACGGCCTCCGCGAGCGCGACATCCACGCGCTCGGCGCGCGTTTCGTCCCCTTCAGCGCGCAGACGCGGATGAGCGGCGTCGACCTCGACGGCCGCCGCATCCGGAAGGGCTCGGCCGACGCGATCGAGGCCTACGTCCAGGAGTGCGGGGGCCGATTCCCCGCCGCCGTGCGCGGCCACGTCGAGCGCATCTCGCGCGAGGGCGGCACGCCGCTCGTCGTGGCGGACGGCGCGCAGGTGCTCGGCGTCATCCAGCTGAAGGACGTCGTGAAGACCCGCATCAAGGACCGCTTTGCCGAGCTCCGCCGCATGGGCATCAAGACGGTGATGATCACCGGCGACAACCCGCTCACCGCGACCACCATCGCGGCCGAGGCCGGCGTCGACGACTTCCTCGCGCAGGCGACGCCGGAGAAGAAGCTCGAGCTGATCCGCGAGTACCAGCGCGGCGGCCGCCTCGTCGCCATGACCGGCGACGGCACGAACGACGCGCCGGCGCTCGCCCAGGCCGACGTCGCGGTCGCCATGAACAGCGGCACCCAGGCCGCCAAGGAGGCCGGCAACATGGTCGACCTCGACTCGAACCCGACGAAGCTCATCGAGATCGTCGAGATCGGGAAGCAGCTCCTCATGACGCGCGGCGCCCTCACCACGTTCTCGATCGCGAACGACGTCGCCAAGTACTTCGCGATCATTCCGGCGGCATTCGCGGGCACCTACCCCGCCCTGAGCGCGCTCAACGTGATGGGACTCGCGACGCCCGCGAGCGCGATCATGTCGGCCGTGATCTTCAACGCGCTCGTCATCATCGGGCTGATCCCGCTCGCGCTCCGCGGCGTCCGCTATCGCGCCGTCGGCGCGTCGGTGCTGCTGCGCGACAACCTGCTCGTGTACGGGCTCGGGGGCCTCGTCGCGCCGTTCGTCGGCATCAAGGCGATCGACGTCACGCTGGTCCTGCTCGGGCTCGCGTGAACCGGTCCACACGGAGGGAGCGACCATGACCCAACTGAAGCCGGCCTTCGTCTCGCTCGTGCTGCTGACGGTCGTGACCGGCGTCGTCTACCCGCTCGCCGTG
>DAIQBH010000082.1:0-20448 GCA_036781285.1 Thermodesulfobacteriota bacterium
GCGCGAGGTCGTCGACGAGTACGTGACGCGCGGCCTGCGGTCCCTCGAGCTCCGACCACTGAGCCCGCTCGGGTTCGACGCCGACGCGTGGCAGGCGATCGGGTACGGTGTCGCGGAATACCTGGCCTTCTACGCCCGTGCCTTCGAGTACGTGCTGGAGCGGAACCGCGGCGGGGCACATCTCGCGGAACGCACCGCGGCGGGGCTCCTGAACGGCATCCTGCCGTCCGGCGACCCCACGGCGTGCGAGATCCGTTCCCCCAGCCGGGCCGGAACGAGCGAGCTCGCGTACGACGTCGACGGGCGAGTGTTCCCGGGCGACGAAGCGCGGCGCATCGACGCCGCCGGCGATCCGATGTTCGCCCTCGGCAACATCCGTGAGCTCTCGATCGCCGACGTCGTCCGACACCCGACGACCCGAGCGATCGCGACCGCCTCCCTCCTCGATACGCAGCCGATGTGTGCGGACTGCTGGAACAAGCCGTTCTGCGGCCTCTCGCCCCTCACCACGTACGTCCGGGAAGGAGACCTGTTCGGGCAGCCGCCGCGCTCCTTCGAGTGCAAGGAGCTCACCGCGGTCGCCAGCTCGCTGTTCACGCTGCTGGCGAACGAGGACGACGGGGCCACGCGGGCGATCCTCGAGCGCTGGGGCGCCGCCAAAGGTCAGCTGCGCTAGGCATCGCCCGAGCGGTCCGCAGCCCTCCGTTTCGAGCCCGGTAGGGGCTGGACACCCCCCCGCTCAGAGCGGGAAAAATCCTGGTGAATCGGCAGGCTGATGTGGTAGCCGTCCCCGACGGGACGGAATCTCCCCAACGTGACTACGACCCTCCACTCTCCGACGTCGTCGAGCGAACAAGCCGGGCGGAGCCGCGTCCAGGCATCTTCGCCGCGGGCCGTCGACCTCCGTCTCTCCTCGGTGCATGGTCCGGCTCGCCTGCCGTTGCGATCCGATGCGGTCCCGGCGTCCGCCGAGCTCGACGTGCGGGCGATTCTCGACGTCGCGGGCGCCGCCGCCGGCCTGCCCGGCTCCTTCTTGGTCGGTGGCGGCGATCCCTTGCGGCGTGCCGATCTGCCGGCGCTCCTCCGCGAGCTCGTCGAGCTCCGGCCCGAGAGGCTCGGCCTCTGCACCACGGGCGCGGGCGTCACGAACGCGGCGATCGAGCGGCTACGATCCGCCGGCGTCCAGCGAGTGAGCATCCCGTTCCATTGCGCGCGCCGGGACGCGCACGATTGGCTGGTCGGGCAGCCGGGCGCGCTCAAGACCGCGCTCCGGGCGATCCGGACCAGCGTCGACGCCGGAATGCCGGTCGAGGCCGAGGTCGTCGTGACCCGGCCGACGATGCCCCATCTCTCGGAAACGGTCGACGTGCTGGCGCGCGTCGGGGTCCGCACCATCTCGCTCCGGCGTCTCACCGCGGTCGACGTCGAGGCGCAGGAGCTCGTGCTGCTCGCACCGCGCCTGTCGCTGCTCACCGACGACCTCGAGCGCGCGGCGACGATCGCCCTCCAGCGCCGGATACGATTGGTCATTCGCGATTTCCCGGTGTGCGTCGCGCCGCGGCTGCAACGGCTGTTCGCCCGCACGGATGCCGAGGTGTGGTTGACCACGGACGGCGCCGTCCCGGCGCGCGTCGCGGGCGGCCCCGGATGTCCGGAGTGCCCCGGCGCGCCGCGCTGCGCGGGCGCGCCCGCGGACTACGTCGCGCGCTTCGGCTGGGAAGAGCTCGCCGACCCGGCACCGATCGCGGAGCGCGTTCGGGAGAACGTCGCCGCGCAGCAGAGCATGCCGGCCTCCGGAACGATGGTTTTCGCGTGGCGCGGACCTCGCCGCGTGCGGTGCGACGGTTGCGGCGATGGCCCCGGCGGCGCGGGCGAGCACTCGGGGCCCGAGTCGACGCGCGTCGTGCGCGCGCGGTTGGTCGAAGCGGCGCGCTTCCGCCCGGCGATCCTACAGCTCGTCGGCGCCGAGCTCCTCGCGCATCCGAGCGCCGCCGCGCTCCTCTACGACGCGGTCCGGCTCTTTCCGCACGTCGAATGCGCCGGCGAGGGCAGCGCGATCGCGAAGTGGAGCGACCTCGATCTGCGCCGCCTGAAGGATCTGCGCCGCATCGACGTCGCGTTCTACGGACCCGATGCGGCGAGCCACGACGCTCATTGCGGGATCGCCGGCTCCTTCGCCGCGACCCTGCGCGGGGTCGAGCAGCTGCGCGAGAAAACGACGATCCCGGTCGGCGCCTATGCGGTCGTCCACGACGCGCGCGTCATTCCTCGCTTCGTCGAGGCCTGGAGCCGCGGGGAGCTGCCCGGAGAGCCGCGGTTTCGTCTGGCCGCCGATGGAGGCACGATCGACGACATCGTCGAGTGCGCGCGGCGCATGCCGGCGGGGCCCGCGCGATCTGCGCTCGTCGCGGTGCTCCCGCGCTGCTCGTGCGCGGAGGCCGGACTCGAAGCCGCCGACGACGCCGCGGCGCCGAGCGCCGAGGCGAGGTTCGGTGTCGCCTTCGGCCGGCGGGTCGCGCACGCACCGCGCGGCTCGGATCCGATCGGCGCTTTCACGAGCTGCGGCGACGACGGCAATGGATGTACCGTGATGGGCTGCCCCGGCACGGCAATCGGATGGGAACGGAACGCGAGGTCCGAACGATGGATGCAGGACAGCTGACGGAACGGATGTTGGCCCGTGAGAACGTGGCCAACGTCCGGAAGCACTGGGTACGACTCGTCACGGCGTGCAACAGCCGGTGCGTGTTCTGCCTCGACACCGACACGCCGCGGAACATGTACCTCCTGGAGAACGACGTCCACAAAGAGCTCCGGCGCGGCCGCGAAGAGCTGAACGCCGACAAAGTCATCCTCTCCGGCGGCGAGGGCTCGATCCATCCGAAGTTCATCGACTTCGTCCGCTACGCGCGCGAGATCGGGTACAGCCGGGTGCAGACGGTCACCAACGGCTACATGTTCGCGAAGCGCGAGTTCTACTTGAAGGCCGTCGAGGCCGGGCTCGGCGAGATCACGTTCAGCCTGCACGGCCACACGCCCGAGCTGCACGACCGCCTGACCGGCGTCGAAGGCGCCTTCGACCGGTTGATGAAGGGCATGATCCGCGCGCGCCGCGACGGCCGCGTCATCGTCAACGTCGACGTCTGCATCAACAAGCAGAACGTGGAGTACATCGACAAGATCGTCGCCCTTTGCCTCTCGGTCGGCGTGAGCGAGTTCGATCTCCTGCACGTCATTCCGCAGGGCGCGGCGTTCGAGAACCGCGACGAGCTCTTCTACGATCCAGTCGAGTACCTGCCCCGCCTCCAAAAGGTCTTCCGATTGAACCGCCATCGCGACGTCGTCGTGTGGACGAATCGCTTCCCGGTCGAGTTCCTCGAGGGCCTGGAAGACCTGATCCAGGATCCGCACAAGATGCTCGACGAGGTGAACGGCCGCCGTTTCCAGGTCCGCCGCTACCTCGACGAGGGGACGCCGCTCGAGTGCCGGGAGAAAGCGCGCTGCCAGTACTGCTTCATCGAGCCGTTCTGCACGACGGCCGATCGCGTGGTCGAGCGGCAGAACCAGGCGAGCTGGAACGTCTGGTGGATCGGCGTGGCGGACGGAACACAGAGCATGCCCGCGGCGAGCGACCTCCCCTTCGGGTGCACGTCGGTCGGGATCGAGGTCGAGGATCTCGCGGACGTCGAACGGGTCGGCATCGAGTCCGACGTCGGCATCTTCGTCCGCGCGAGGCGCGCGTCGCGCATGGTCGATCGCGCGATCGTGTCGCAGCCGCTGCTGCTCGGGCTCCGCGAGCCGGAGCAGCTCGACGTCGTGCTCGGCGGAGCGCCGCTGCCGGCGGGCGTCGCGGTCGAGGTCGAGCTGAATCAGCGCACCGCGCCGTGGCTGCTCGCGCACCGCGATCGCGTCGCGACCTACCTCGACGTCCTTCGCCTGCACCAGCCGACCTACGAGTTCCTGAAGGACGCGGTCGCGAACGACGTCCGCGACCTGAAGGGCTTCTTCACCGAGCTCGCCCTCCCCGTCCGGGCGAGCGGGCTCACGCCCTGTCTCGCCCCCGGGACGCAGCTCGTCGAGGCGCCCAAGATCCTCGAGAAGAAGCTGTTCGACCAGACGACCGGCCGCCTCGCGATCCGCGAGCTCGCGCGCTCCCACGTCGTCCACGGCTATCTCGCCAAGTCGCTCCGCTGCCGCAATTGCGTCGTGACCGACCGCTGCGAGGGCGCCCACATCAACTTCCTCCGCGACCAGGGCTTCGCGGAGCTCGAGCCGCTGCGCGAAGGCGCGTGGGCGGAGAACGCGGCGGCGCAGATGCAGGCACTCCGTCCGACGCCGCTCCCGCGCGTCCGCGACGGCCAGCCGCTGCAACCGGTCGGGCCGAGCCTGCCGGGCTTCGCGCCCGCGCAGGCGGCGCCCGTCGAGCCGCTGATCGAGTTCGCGCAGAAGAAGCGCGAAGAGCGTGAGCGCGCGCGCCAGGAAGCCGCGCAGCGCCGCCAGGTTTCGCTCGAAGGGTGACGATCGACGATGGCGAACCTCGGCTACCTGCAACTCACGCGCAACTGCTACCAGAAGTGCCACTTCTGTAGTAACCCGCCGACCGGCGTCCACCTCGACGAGGCCGAGATGCGGCGCAACATCGATCAGCTCGTCGAGATGGGTTACGACGGCGTGATCCTGACCGGCGGCGAGCCGAGCACCTCGGAGCTGCTGCTTCCCGCCCTCGAGTACGCGCGCGAGCAGAAGCTCTTCAGCCGCATGATCACCAACGGGCAGAAGCTCGCCGACAAGGACTTCTTCAAGCGTTGCGTCGACGCCGGGCTCACCCACATCCACGTCTCGCTCCACAGCTACCGGCGCGAGGTCCACGATTTCATCACGCAGTACCGGGGCGCGTGGGACGTGCTGGTGCGCTGCCTCGAGAACGTCCCGGACATGGGGATCACGTCCGACATCAACTGCGTCATCAACGTCTGGAACGCCGATCACCTCCACGAGAACGTGCGATGGATCTGCGAGAACTTCCCGTTCATCCGCCACTTCGTCTGGAACAACATGGATCCGGACGGGAATCGCGCCGAGGAGAATCCCGACTGCATCCCGCGGCACTACGAGTTCCAGGTGTCGCTCGAGAAGGCGATGGACTACCTCGTGAGCACGGGGCGGAGCTTCCGCGCCGAGCGCGTGCCGCTCTGCTACATGCGCCGTTACGCGTGGGCGTCGACGGAAGCGCGGAAGATCATCAAGGAAGAGGAGCGCTGCATCCGCTTCCTCGACTACAAGGGCTTCATCCACCAGAAGGAATTCCTGCACGGCAAGGGTGACGCCTGCGAGTCGTGCCGCTTCGACCCGATCTGCGCCGGCATGTTCTCGATGGCGAAGAGCTACGACGAGCGCGAGCTCTCGCCGATCTTCGACGACCCGACGCCGGTCATCGCGAAGGTCCTGCGACGCGAGCCGTCGCCCGAGCTCGTCGAGCGCCTCATGGCGCGGCGCGGGCGCCGATCGCTGACCGAGCAGCCGTCGCTCGAGCGCCGCCAACAAGCGATGGAGCACCCCCTCTAGAGCACGGCTCGCCGGATGCGTCGCTTCCTCTTCATCAACGCCCCGCTCGTCCTCGAGGACGACTTCATCGACTACCCGTTCTTCGCCAATCACGGGTTGCTCGCGTGCGCGGCGCTGGCGGCACGGTCGGGCGCGGACGTGCGCGTGCACGACGCGTTTGCGCTCCGCGACTCGGGTCGGCATCGCCGGGCGGCCGGCGGCTGGGTGCTCGGCGTCCCGCACGACGCGTTCGTCGCGTCGCTGCCGCGCGACCGCTACGACGTCGTGGTACTCGGCGGTCCCGTCTTCCTCCGGATCGAGAACCCGCACCCCGAGACGCGCGCGCTCATCACCGCGCTCCGCGAGCGCTTCCCGCGCTCGGTTCTGCTGCTCGCCGACGGCTACGTCGGCGGCCAGCACTACGCCGACTACGACGCCGAGAAAGTCCTCGCCGAGTACCCGGAGTTCGACGCGATCCTGAAATACCCGGGCGAGCGCTTCTTCGCCGAGCCCGAGTATCTCGCGACCCTCGCCGACGCGCGCATCGTGCTCCACGAGGCGGACGGGCGCGGCGCCGATCCGCTCGAGCCGTTCTACTTCCTCGAAGGCACGGACGTCCGGAACTTCGACGCGTTCCTCGAGCGCTGCTTCGGCGACGGCACCTGGCAGAACACGTTCGGCGTCGGCGCGGGGACGCGCTCGTTCGTCACCAGCATCGGCTGCCCGCACCGCTGCATCTTCTGCACCAGCAACCCCGGCTGGCGGCGGACCGGACGGAAGCTCTACCGCCCGATCCCCCTCACCCGCCTCGCGCACTGGGCGTACCTCCTGCGCACCGTCTTTGCCTCGAACAAGCTGATCGTCCTCGACGAGATGGTGAACGTCCGGACGGACTTCGAGGCGATGCTCCGCATGCTGAACGACCTCGACTTCACCTACGACTTCCCGAACGGCATGCGCGCGGACCATCTCAGCCGCGAGGCGGTCGCGCTCATGAAGGGGCGCGTCGGGATGCTCAGCATCTCGGCCGAGAGCGCGACGCAGGAGGATCTGAACGGGCCGATCGGCAAGGGCCAGTCGCTGGAAGCGATCCATCGCGTGGCCGAGTGGTGCCGCGAGCTCGGCGTGCCGCTCATGTGCCACTACATCATCGGCTTCCCGTGGGAGACGCCGGCACACGTCACCGGGACGCTCGAGATGGCGTGGGAGCTGCACGACCGCTTCGGCGTCGTGCCGTCCATGCAGTTCGCGACGCCGATCCTCGGCACCGCGCTCCACGAGCAGCTCGTGTCGATGGGCCTCATTCCTCCCGAGGGCATCGACCTGAAAGACGGCGGACTCTTCCAGCATCGTCCGTGCTTCGATCCGCCCGGCTGCCCGCCCGGATACCTCGAGAAGGCGCGGGCCGCCTTCGACATGAAGATCGCGGCGCGGCGCGCTCGCAAGCTGATCATGAACATCACCTACAAGTGCGCCAACCGGTGCGTCTTCTGCGCGACCGGCGACCGCGTGTCGGCGGCGCTCGGGTGGGACAAGATCGACGAGATCCTCCGCCAGCACCGCGCCGAGGGCACCGACCTGCTCGACATCGACGGCGGCGAGCCGACGACGCACCCCCGCCTCGTCGATGCGATCGGCCTCGCGCGCGCGCTCGGCTACCGCTCCATCAACCTGACCTCGAACGGCCGCTTGCTGCGCGATCGCGCGCTCGCGGAGCGGGTCGTGCACAGCGGCATCTCGCACCTCCTCATTTCGCTGCACGGCGCGACGGCGGAGGTCCACGACGCCGCGACCGACCTGCCGGGGAGCTTCGACGAGACGGTCGCCGGGATCGACAACGTGATGGCGCTGCGACCCGCTCACGTGGAGACGGGCATCAACGTCACGATCGTCCGATCGAACATGCACGGCCTCATGGATCTCACCGCGCTCGCGATCGCGAAGGGCTTCTCCAAGATCAACTTCCAGTTCACGACGCCGTTCGGCCGCGCCTGGGAGGACGTCGTCCCGCCGCTCGAAGAGGCGGCGCAGCAGGTGATGCGCGTCATCGACCGCTACGCGGACGAGATCCAGATCTACGTCATCAACGCGCAGTTCTGCGCCTTTCCCGGCTACGAGCGCTGGGTCGTCGGCGATCTCCAGAAGATGGGCCGCACGATGGTCTTCGCCGCCGATCCCCGCTTTCCCGAGCAGGTCAACCTGTACGAGTGGCTCGGCGCCAAGCGCGAGAAGCAGGAGGTCTGCACGGCATGCCCGTGGACGACCGTCTGCGAGGGCTTCCAGGTGTTCCGTCAGGACAAGCCCGACATGCGGGTCGAGCGCAGCCGGCCGCTGGTCGCGAGCGCATGAGCGGCGAGCATCTCACCGGGACCGTCGTCAAGCTCCGCGACGAGTGGTTCGAGTACGCCGACGTCCTCGTCGACGTGATGATCGGCTACGCCTGCAACGTCCAGTGCGACTATTGCTCGATCACCGACGCGATGCGGAAGGAGAACATGGCGACGGCGCCCGTCATGGCGGCGCTCGTCGACGCGCACCGGCGCGGCGCGCGGAGGGTGGCGTTCGGCGGCGGCGAGCCCACGATTCGACGGAGCCTCCTGCCGCTCGTGCGCTGGTGCCGCGACCGCGGGTGGACGTCCATCAAGATCCCGTCGAACGGCTTGATGTACTCGAACGAAGCCTTCGCGCGCGAGGCGGTCGACGCGGGGATCACGGACTTCCACATCTCGTTCATGGCGCACACCGACGAGCTCTACACGCGCATCATGGGCCGGCCCGACGCGCTGTCGCTGGTGACGCAGGGCGTGCGCAACCTGAAGGCGCTCGGCCGCACGCCGACCGGCGACCTCATCATCAAGCACGACACCTGGAGGCACCTCGCCGACATCGTCGAACACTGGGCCGGGCTCGGCATCGAGACCTTCAACCTCTGGCTCGTGTCGCTCAGCGACCGGAACCGCGACAACCTCGAATCGCTCCCCACGGTCACGGAGATGCGCGACGGGATCGTCGCCGCGTTCGAGCGCGGCAAGAAGCTCGGCGTGACCGTCCAGTCGCGCCACATCCCGCGCTGCATGCTGCCGGGCTACGAGGACCACGTCGTCGATCTCCGCGACGACAAGGTGCTGGTCGTGACCCCGCGCGCGACCTTCGCGCTCTGGGAATCGAAGATCTCGCCGAATACCTACGCCGAGAAGTGCCACGGTTGCCGGTACCAGCACGGCTCCTGCCTCGGCCTGCGCCACGACTATTTGGAGCGCTGGGGCGATGCGGAGCTGCGCCCGACGTACGACGCCGCGGCGGCGCCGGCGGCGTAAACGCGGGTCACGCGCGACCGGTCGTGACCCGCGCGCGGGTCAGGCCTGCTGTCGCATCTCCGATACCTTCGCCGGCGGTCGGCCCGCCTCGCGCATGATGAAGCCGGGCTTCATCGTCACCAGCATGATGGGCAGCAGCGTCTGCGCGCCGATGTAGCCGACGCCCATCCAGATCGCGAGCAGCAGTCCCATTTCGGCGTTGAACCGGATGTTCGAGAAGATCCAGAACGACGTGCTCACCACCATCGTGACCGCCGTGAAGGTGATCGCTTTGCCGGTGGTCACCATGGCCTCGCGCGTCGACTCGAGGAGGTCGCCGCGCACGCGGATCTCCTCGATGATGCGGCTCACCATGTACATGCCGTAGTCGACGCCGAACCCGACGCCGACCGTCACGAGCGGCAGGGTGTGAATGTTGATGCCGGTATTCTGGTACGCCATCACGGCGTTGCAGATGAGGTTCGAGCACACCATCGGCGCGAGGAGGTAGAGCCCGCAGGTCCACGATCGATAGGTGAACAGCAAGATGATCCAGATCGTGAAGAACCCGAGGAAGTTCATCAGGATGTCGTTGCGAAGGATCTCGGCGTTCGCCGCCGCCAGGACGCCGATCAGGCCGCCGGCGAGCTTGAAGGCGGCCTTGTCCATCGGGTTCTCCTCGATGAACTTCTGACAGCGGGCGATGATGCGGCGGATGTTGTCGCCCTGGTGGTTCTTCGCGAAGAACGTCACGTGCGCGGTCGTGTAGCTCGGGTCCACGTACTTGGCGGTCTCGGTCGGCGGTGAGCCCGAGAAGAAGATGAAGAACAGGCCGCCGATGTCGGTCCAGCTGTCGGGGATCACGGCCCACTTCGGCTCGAGCTCGTGGAACACCCGGTTCACGCCGCGGATGATGTCGGCCAGCGAGAAGCTGTAGCCGATGTCGGGATCGCCCTCGAGCGCGCGCTGGAACTTTTCCATCGTCCGCAGCGCCTGCGGGTCCTTCATCGCGTCCTTGTCGAAGCCCTCGGCCACGACGATGAGCGGCTCGACGCCGCCGAACCGCTCTTGAATCTGGCGGTGCGAGACGTTGTACGGCGAGTCCTCGAAGACGAGCGGTGACGCCGCCGTCGGGTCGCCGATCGTGAGGCCGCCGACGTACCAGCTCGCCACCGCGATCGCGATCGCCCAGCCTCCGATCGTGACGGCCTTCCCGGCGCGCGAGAACAAGAGATCCACGAACCGCTCCGTGTAGTAGCGGAACGCACCGCGCTCCCGCAGCATCACGAGCTCCGGCTCTGGCGCCTTCAGGTAGTAGTACACGATCGGGTTGAGCAGCATCTCGGAAACCGTGATGGCGAGGATCCACCACGACGCCGTGACCGCGAGCTTCTGGAGCATGATGACCGGCACGAGCACGATCACGAGCACGCCGAGCGCGTCGGTGACGACCCCGGAGAAGGTCGGCACGAAGAGCTCGGCGAACGAGGCGACGATGGCCCGTCGCTTGTTCCAGCCTGACCGCTCGAACTCCTCGTAGTAGCGGTCGTGCATCTGGATCGCGTGGCTGACGGCGCGCGCGGTGATCAGGAACGGCAGCACGAGCATCAGCGGGTCGAGCGCCAGGCCGATCAAGTGGACGAAGCCGAGGCCCCAGAACGCCGCGATCAAGCTCGTGAGCGTCGGACGCAGCGAGCCGCGCCAGTCGTGAAAGTACATCCACCGCAGGATCCACTCGATGCAGTAGGTGACGACCAGGATCCAGAACACGTCGTTCGCGTACTGGTAGACCCAGCCGTAGAGCCGCGGCTCGCCGGCCACGAAGAACTCGACGTTGTCGTCCTGGAAGGGCTCGACGACCTTGCGGTTCACCTCGTCGAAGATGCGCCGGTAGTCGAGCCGGCCCTCGATGAAGTTGGCGCGGATGATGGCCGCCTTGTCGTCGAGCGACACGATGAGGCCGTAGACGTTCTCCGCGTTGTGGACGATGCGGCGAATCTCGTCGACTTCCTCCTCGGTCTGCGGCGCGCGCAGCATGATGGGCTCGGCGCGGAGGGTGCCGCCGGCGGCGACCCGCAAGTGGCGGACCGTGCGGTGGCCGATCGACTCGATCTGGTTGTGGTTGACGCCGTAGACCGTGTCCATGCCCTCGGTGGCACGGAAGATCTTGGTCAGGTTCTCCTTGGTGAAGATGGTGCCTTCCTTCACCGACATCATCGCGACGATGTTGTTGGCACCGCCGAACGTGCCCGCGTAGCGGTTGTGGATCTTCACGAACTCGTGCTGCTGCGGCAGGAGGTCGCCGAAGCTCGTCACCAGCCGTAGCTGGAAGCTCCAGTACGCAAAGAGGGCGGTGACGAGCGTCACCACGATCATCACCGGCAGGCGGTACTCGATCAGCTGATCGCCGAGCCAGTAGAGGGTCCGTTTGTCCTCGGGGACTTCGTAGTCGAGTGCCATGGCGAACGCGCATCGTCGGCCGGAAACGCGTTACCGTTCCAGCCGCAAACGCGGCCGGGGGCATAACTTCTTCGTAAACGCCCTCAGGCGGGATCGAGCTGATCCGACGAACGCAAGCGGTAGCCGACTCCGAGCTCGGTCTGGATGTAGCGTGGGCGCGTCGGGTCGGCCTCGAGCCGGGTGCGAAGCTTCCGCACGAAGATCCGGAGGTAGTGGACGTCCTCCGTATGGGCGGAACCCCACACCTCGCGCAGGAGGTGCTCGTGGGTGACCACCTTGCCGGCATGGGTCACCAGCAGGTGCAGCAAGCGGTATTGCTTCGGAGACAACCGGATCTCCGCGCCCGCGCGCCGCACGATGCGGTGCTCGAGATCGACCTCGAGGTCGCCGACCGTGAAGACCGGCTCGGGCGCCAGCGCCCGCAGGCGGCGGCGCAGCGTGCCGCGGATGCGGGCGAGCAGCTCCGGCATCCCGAACGGCTTGGTGACGTAGTCGTCCGCGCCGGCGTCGAGGGCGCGCACCTTCTCGGCTTCGCGCGCCTGCACCGACAGGACGAAGACGGGGACTTCCGACCACCCCCGGATCGTCGCCAGCACCTCGAGCCCGTCGAGGTCGGGCAACCCGAGGTCGAGCACGACGAGGTCGGGCCGGTCGGCCGCGACGCGCCGGATGCCCTCGCGACCGGTCGCGGCCTCCACGACCTCGTATCCGTGCAGTCCGAGACCGGCGCGCAGGAATCGCCGGATCTGCGGCTCGTCGTCGACGACGAGGATGACGTCGCGCGCCTCAGTCATCGGAGAGCTCCGCATCGCCGCCGGCGTCGTGTGGGAGCGGAAACAACATGGAAAAGCAGGCACCCGCGTCCGCACCCGCGCTGGCGACCTCGACGCGGCCCCGTTGCGCCTCGACGAACGCACGACAGATCGCGAGACCGAGCCCGGTCCCCGCCGCCGTTCGCGCGTCGAGATCGACACGATAGAACCGCTCGAAGACGCGGGCCTGATCCTCGGGCGCAATGCCCACGCCCTGGTCGCGCACCACCAGGGCGAGCTCGCCCTCCACGTGCCGCGCCGTCACCGCGATGCGGCTCGCCGGCGGGGAGTATTTGGCGGCGTTCTCCAGCAGGTGTACGAGCGCCTGTTCGGTCAGGAAGAGGTCGAGGCGGGCCATCGGCAGATCCGGCGGCAGATCGACGTCGATCTCGTGCGCCGCGAGCTCCCGCTCGACGCGCCGGAGCGCCGCGTTCACGATGTCGGCGACCTCGACGATCTCGAGCCGCGGGACGATCTCGCCGGCGCGAATGCGGCTCAAGTCGAGGATGTTGCCGACCCAGTGATGCAGCCGCTCGGCTTCCTCGCGGATGGTCGCGAGGAGCTCGCTCTCGGCGGCGCGGTCCGCGGCCGCGCCGGAGCTCTGGAGCGACGTCGCGGACCCGATGATCGCGGCGAGCGGCGTCCGGAAATCGTGTGACACCGCGTTCAAGAGCGCTTCGCGGAGCTTCTCGGTGTTGTCGCGGGCGCGGGCATCCGCGATCGCCGTGGCGAGTTGCGCGCGCTCGATCGCGATCGCGGCTTGGTCGATCATCGTCGCGACGAGCTCCTCCCGGCCGGGGTCGAGCGCGGGCCCAGCGATCGCGAGCGCCCCGATGCAGTCGCGGCCGCGCCGCAACCTGCGGATTCGCCATGCACCTCCGGGAGCCTCGATCTCCGCCGCGGCGGAGACGTCGCGCACAGCCGCGCGCACGGCGTCGGCGACGGCGGCGTCGGGCGCCGCGCCCGCCGACGTCACGAGCGCGCCGCCTGTCGCGAGAGCAAGCGCGGTCGGCCGCTGTGTCGCACTCGCGACGGTCTCCACGACGGCGCTCAGGAGGGGCTCGAGCTCGGCGATGCCAGCCAGGCGCCGGCTGAAGGCGTAGAGCTCGGCCGTCATCGCATCGTGGCGCTCCGCGGCGATGCGCCGGCGCCGGACCTCGTCGGCGAGCGTGCTCACCACGACGGCGGCGATCGAGAAGACCGCGAGGTCGAGGTGATCCCGGCGGCTGTCGACGCCGAAGCTGTAGATCGGGGGGTAGAAGAAAAAACACGCCGCGGCGATGCTGAGGCCCGCCGCGAACAGGCCCGGCCCGCGGCCCCAGCGGACCGCGCTCACGAACACCGCGCAGAGGAACACGATCGAGACGTGCGGCACCTCGGTCAGCCGCCACAGGACCCAAACGATGAGCCCGGCGGCGACGACGACGGCCGCGCTCCCGAGGTGGGGATGCGCACCGGGTGGATCACGCGGCAGGACGCGGCGCGCGGCTGTCACTCCCGCTCCCTACGTCCGCTCCGCGGAGAGCGTCAAGGCAGCCCCGGCACGCATCGACCAGCACGCCGAGCGTTTCGTGATCCTCGTGACCCTCGCGCCTCGTGTCGCTGGGATCTATAGGGTCCCTCGGAGCCCCGCGCGAAGCTGCTTGCCGGCCCGATCGCAGCTGAGCTAGATTTCGCCGCTACTCGTGAGCCCGCGCGGCGTCGCGACCGAGGCATCCGCCCCCCGAATCCGCCGCGCTTCCCGCCGCGTGAGGACTATGCCCAACGTACAGATCGAAACCCTGGATCCTGCGAACGCGACCCTGACGCTGTCGCTCGACGTCGGCCTCTACCCGCGCGACGTGCTCTACGCCGCCGCGTACGTCTTCCTCGATCGCGCGTACGTCCTGCTCGACCGGCAAGACGCCCGGTTCGTCGTCCACTTCCGCAGCAAACGCCCCCTCGACGAGGCGACGTTCCGCGCCATGGCGGGCGAGTTCGAGAACGAGCTCCTCGCGCAGGCCCTGCGTCACCGGGTGGTCGACGCGAACCAGCGCATCATCGAGGACGTCGTCGCAGTCGCGATCGCCGGCGCGGCGGCCGGCGTCGACCCCGAGCCGGGCGCCGCGCCCGAGCATGCGCCCCTCATCGATCTGAAGGATGCCGACGACGGGTTCCTCGACGATCCGCTCGAGATCGCGCGACCGTTCGAGCCGGGGAAGCAGGGCACCGAATGACCGCGAGCGCCGCGGACACGGTCACCGTCCGCTTCCATCAGACGCTGTACACCCGAGAGGCGATCGCGGAGGCGGCGGCCACCTTCGATGGGTTCGCGTCGTTCGCCGTCCGGACTGACGGCGACCATCACGTCGTGGACGTCAGCGCCATCACCCGCGACGTCGAGGGCGACGTGGTCGCCGAGTTCTGCAACTTCGCGCTCGCGAACTCGGCGCGCGGCCGGAGGAGCCCCGATGCTCGAGCGTGAGCTCCTGCCGCACGGGCGCCAGGTCGACTTCGGCGCGCTCGCCCCCGAGCGCTGGGCCCCCGCCTTCGCCACGCCGTTCAACCAGCGGATGATCGGCCAGAAGGTTCTGATCACCAACGACTTCGGCGACTGGCTGCTGCTCACGACCGACGACTTCCGGGCCTTCGTCGAAGGACGGCCTCGACCCGGCGAGCCGCTCTACGAAAAGCTCAGCGCCGCGAGCTTCATCGCGAAGACCGTCGACATTCCGGCGCAGGCCCGGCGCTGGCAGCGGAAGAAGAGCTATCTCTTCCACGGCCCCACCCTCCACGGGATGGTGCTGACCCACCGCTGCAACCACGGCTGCCAGTACTGCCACAGCTCGGTGGTCGGGATGGAGCGCACCGACACCGACATGTCGTTCGAGGTCGGCGAGCGCGCGGTCGACGTCGCGTTCCAGTCGACCGCGTGGGGCATCACGATCGAGTTCCAGGGCGGCGAGCCGACCGCCAACTGGCCCGTGCTGAAGCACATCGTCGAGTACGCGACGAAGAAGAACCAGACCGTCGGCAAGGTCCTCTCCTTCGCGCTCGTCACCAACCTGTCGCTCATGGACGACGAGCGCCTGACCTTCCTCCTCGACAACAAGGTCCAGATCTGCACCAGCCTCGACGGGCCCGAGGATCTCCACAACAAGATCCGCATCTTCAAGGGCGGCAACAGCCACGCGCTGCTGGTCGAGTGGATGCAGAAGATCAACGAGCGCTACCGCGAGATGGGGCTCGACACCAACCACTACCGCGTCGAGGCGCTCCCCACCCTCACCCGCCCGAGCCTCTCGCGCTGGAAGGAGATCGTCGACGAGTTCGTGGCCCGCGGCTGCCGCGCCATCTTCCTCCGGAAGCTCGACCCGTTCGGCTTCGCCGCCAAGAGCGTCAAGACGCTCGGCTACTCGATGGACGAGTATCTCGAGTTCTACGCCAATGCCGTCGACTACATCATCGAGCTGAACCGCCAAGGCGTGCAGGTGATGGAGCGCCACGCGGCGATCATGCTGAACAAGATCTTGATCGACGAGGAGCCGAATTACTTGGATCTTCGTACCCCCGGCGGGGCCTGCGTCGGCCAGCTCGGCTACGCGCCCGACGGCGGCATCTATTCGTCGGACGAAGGCCGCTTCGTCGCCTCGATGGGCGACGACATGTTCCGGATCGGCACGGTGTACGACAGCTACCAGCAGCTCATGACGAACGCCGCGACGCGCGCGCTCGTGATGGCGGGACTGAACGACGCCCAGCCCGACTGCGTGTCCTGTGTGTACAAGCCGTGGTGCGGCCAGCAGGTCGAGTACAACTACAAGGCGCAGGGCAGCCTGCACGGCCACATGCGCGACTCGAACTGGTGCAAGAAGCACAAGTCGATCTTCGACTACCTGATGCACAAGCTGGAAGCCGCCGACGACCAGGACATGGAGATGTTCCGCCGATGGACGACGAATCGCACGCTCGATCACTTCATCGTGCAATGACCGGCCGACACCTCGTCCTCTGCGACGCCCCGGACGGCGACGCCCGCGCTTTCCGGTCCGCCTACGCGCAATACCTCGTCGGCTGCTCGCGCGGGTTCGCGAACGTCGAGTCGCATCTCCCGGAGGAGCTGCGCGCGCCCTACGCCCGCCTCGTGGCCCTCGTGGACCGTGCGCTCGCGGTCGACGAACGCCTGGTATTGCACTGCTTCGCATCCCCGACCGTCGCGACTCCCCTCCACTGCCTCCCGCTCCGCGAAAGTCTTCCGGAGCTCCGGTCGCGGATCGAGGACGCCGCCGCCGCGATGATGCCGCACCTGCTCTTCGAGATGGCGCTGCACGGGCTCCTGGAAGAGAGCGAGCCGTGGGTCTGTCGGGCGGGCGTACCGCGGCTCGCCTCGCTCGCCGTCGGCGGCGTGATCGTTCCGCCCGAGACGGCGACCTCGTTGGTCTTCTCGAGCCGCGCCGTGGTCGCGGTCACGGGGGATGCGGAGATCGCGCAGCTCCCGCTGGATTCCGAGGGGATGGCCGCGGCCCTGGAAGCACCGGGCGGCTTCCGTTTCGAGCGCGCCTATCATTCCGTCGGCAACGTCACACGGCTCGCGACCATCGATCACAACCCGATCGCCACGTTCGAGGCCCACCCCAACAAGAGCGGCAACGCCGTCGACCTCGGTGAGCGCTCGGAAGCGGAGTGGGTCGCGATGCTCGACGAGGCGTTCGCGCTCGTCGAACGGTTCCTGCCGGAAACGTTCGCCGAGATGCGGCTGGCACTCGCGGAGGTCGTGCCCGTCGGGTACGACGGCGAGCGCCACCTCTCGGCATCCTACCGCGAGGCGATCGGCACGGTGTACCTGACCCTGCACCCGAACATCATGACGATGACCGAAGCCGTCGTGCACGAGTTCCAGCACAACAAGATCAACGTCGCGTCGTACCTCGTCGACTTCATCGAGAACGCCTTCTCCCCACTCTACCCGAGCCCGATCCGCCCCGACCCGCGCCCGCTCTGGGGCATCCTCCTCGCGGTGCACGCGTTCCTTCCCGTGGCGGAGCTCTACCGGCGCATGCGCGAGGCGGCGCATCCCTTCGCGTCGAGCCCCGGCTTCGACGCGCGCCTCTCGGACATCGACCTGAAGAACCACGAGGGCATGGAGATGCTCCGCGCCCACGCGCAGTTCACGCCGGCGGGGCGCGAGCTGTTCGGCGACCTCGAGACGCTGGAACGGCGCCACCTCGACGAGCGAACGGCGCGCGGCCTTTCGAACGTCGCGACCGACGCGCACCTCGCCTGACGCGCGACGGCGCCTCCTGGAATCCGGGCGCTATGCTCGCGGTCGTTCGCGCGCGTCCGGTCGCTCCACCTGCGGCGCGACGGGGGAGCGGCCGTAAATCTCCACCTCGGGCGACATACCCTTGATGATCCGGGGAGCGAAGAGAAATCTCGGCTCGAATGTCGCGACCCGCGTGAACCCGAAGTGCTCGGCACGTAGCGCGTTCAAAAACTCGCGGTTCTCCGCGAACTCGATCGTCAGTGCCTGGCCGTCGATGCCACGGCCCATGACGCTGCGGGCTTCGCTGTCATCGATCTCGAGTGACCAGTCCTCGTTGTAACGCGACGTGATTCCCGTGATGCCGGCGCTGCTGACCACCACGTAGTCCGGTAGACGGCGCGCGAAGGCTTCGATCGTGATGTCCTCGAACGGAATCCGAGCGACCGAAGCCGTCGCAGGAAAGCGGGGCAGGTAGATCGGCGACTGATACACCTCGATCCGCGCCCCGGGCGATACGAGCGCCTGCAGCCAGCCCTCGGCCGCGTAGCGCGGGTCGCCAACCATCATGCGGACGACCTCCGCCCCGCGGAGGCCGCTGGTGACGATGAGCAGCGCGAGCATCGCGCCCATCAAGGCTCGTGAGCTCCTGGATCGCGCACGGGCCGTCCAACGGTCCAGGACCAGCCCGACGAAGATCGTCGCGAAGACGCAGAGGGGCATGACGAAACGCGGGCGGACCGTCTGAAGGGCCCGCACGGAGAGGGCGTAGTACAGGATCGCCGGCACGGCGAAATACACTGCTGGAGCTCGCCAGCCCCAGCGCACGACACCCAGGATCGCGAGGACCAATACCGGCAACCCGAGGCACGCGCTCATGACGACATGCGTCTCGAGCAGATGTGCGGCCTCGGTGCCGAGGCTGCGAAATGCCGCCGAGCCGACCGGATGGTACCGCGGAGCGTAGAGCTCCCGGACCGACTCGCTGATGGTGTGCGTCAGAAACTGTAGCCGATGCCACGCGCCGAGCGGATTCGGCGCCACGCCGTACATGACCGAGAAGATGCCGACCGCCAACGCCATACCAGTCAGGGTGCCCGGCGGCAGCAGTCCGGTTGCTTCGCCGGAACCCCGCCGACGACGTTCGGCGAGCAGCAACACCGGGAAGGCGATCAGCGCACCGAACGCCGATTCCTTCGTGGCCAGAGCGAACGCGAACCCCACTCCGAAACACAGCATCCCGAACGGATCGTCGCGCCGCGCCAACACGCGGGCGGCGCCGTACACCGCTACGACAATCCAGAAGAGCAGCGGGCCGTCCACGTTGGTCGTGTGGGCGTAGTACACGACCGGGTACATCGTCGCCGTGAACCATGCGGCGAGCCACGCCGCGCGAGGAGAAAACAGCTCGCGACATGCGGCGTACCAGAGCAGTGTCGCGGCCAGCATCATCACGACACTCACCGAGCGACCGATGAGCGCCAGCACCCACAGCGCGTGTTCCGGATCCGCGAGGCCGTACGGATACTCGACGATGACCGACGGCGAGAGCTGACCGCTGGCTCGCAGCCATCCGAGGTACGGCGCGTACGCGGTGGCGAGCAGCAGACCGTGGCCTGGTGGATACTTCCAGTCGAACCATCCGCTGTTCCAGTCCTTGAAGAACAGCTCGTACACCGTCGCCAATGGGATCGTCGGGGCGAGGGCGTCGGGCGCCCAGGTCGTCTCTCCGTTCGGAAGGCCCCACGTGAGGCCGAAACCGTACAGCGCGAGCGCGACGACGACGAGGAAAACGCGGCTAGCGCGGCTGGAGAACGCGTCCTCCGAGGCCAGCCACACGAACCACGTCGAGAGCCGCGTCACGTGCGCATGCCGGCGCGAGCGAGTTGCCTCATTGCCAACCCCCGCCCAAGGCCCTGTAGACGGCGACGTTCGCCACGCGCCGGGCACGTGAGGCCTCCACCAGCTCGATGTCGGCCTGCAGCGACGTCTGCTGCGCGAGGAGCACCTCCAGATAGGTCGCCTTCCCCGCCCGGTAGAGGTCATCAGCCGTGCCGACCGCGCGCTCGAGCGCCGCACGCCGATCCCGCCGAGCGGCGAGAACGTCGTCCACCGCTCGAACGTTCGAGAGAGCGTTCGTGACCTCGGTGACCGCGACGAGGAGCGCGCGCTGATACTCGTGCATCGCTTCTATCTGATCGGCCTTCGCCCCGGCGAATTGCGCTTCGAGCGCGCGGCGATTGACGAGTGGCGCGACCAATGCGCCGGCCGCCGAATACGCCATCGACTCGGGGGTGCGAAACAAGAACGAGGGCTCGAACGCTTGGTATCCACCGCCAGCCGTAATGGTGAAGCTCGGGAAGAACGCCGCGCGCGCCGCCTGCAGGTCGAACTTGGCCGCCCGCAGGATCATCTCGGCGGCGCGGACGTCGGGCCGGTTCACCAGCAGATCCGAAGGCACGCCGGCCGAAGGCGCACCGGGCGGGTCGCCGAACAGCACCGCCTTGTCGCGAGGCACGGGCTGGGGAAAGCGTCCGAGCAGCAGATTGAGTGTGTTCTCGGCCTCCCTCCCCTGCTGCACTGATTCGCGTTCCATCGCGAGCGTGTCGGCGAGCTGCGCCTCGAACTGGCGCACCGCGAGATCGTTGGCCCGACCGGCCTGCTTCTGGAGCCGGACGACCTCGACCGCCTCCGCTTGCCGCTGCGCCGATCGCCGGAGGATCTCCCGGACGTGATCGAGCGCGAGAAGGTCGAAGTACGCCGAGGCCACGGCGGCGATCAGCTCCGTGCGCACGAGGTTCGTCCCTTCGACCGTGGCGAGATAGCGCGCGATGGCCGACTGTCGTTGGCTGCGCAGTCACCCCCACAGATCGACCTCCCACGAGGATTGCAGCCCGACGGCGAAGTCCGGGAGATTCCGGGGTATCAGGCGTCCGGACGTGATCTCCGTCTCAACGTCATCCGGATCGAACTGCCGCCGCTGCGCCAGCGACCGGAGGACATCGTTCCGCTCGTCGATCTTTTTCTGGGGCGCAGGGCAGCCGCCCCTGACGACACCAGACCGAAGCCAACGATCGTCGGCGTGTCGGCGACCGCG
>DAIQBH010000082.1:20458-23086 GCA_036781285.1 Thermodesulfobacteriota bacterium
GACCGCGATGCGGCGACTCGTACATCACGCATCGACGGGCAACGTACGCGAGCTGGCCAGCGTGATAGAGCGCGCCGTGGCGATGGCTGAACACGACACGATCTTGCCGAAAGATCTGGATCTCGATCCGACGCCCCATGGCATCGCCGGCCTCGCGGCCGGGTCCGACGGGGGGATCGTGCCTCTGGACCAGGTCGAGCGGCTGTACGTCCGCCACGTGCTGCAAACGACCGGGGGCAACAAAGCGGCGGCCGCCCGCGCGTTGCGCATCAATCGCCGGACGCTCTATCGCAAGATGGAGGACTAGCCGCACTGGCCGACGCGTCCCCACCTCAAGGACTCCTCGGCCGCACGATTCCCTTGACCCGTCTTCGAGGGCGGCAGTAGCGTCCTCGCGTGTCGATCCCGCGGAAGCCGCGCCGGACCGGCGTCGCGCCGGCGATCGACCTCGCGGTCTTCCGCCGCATGGTGGACTTCTCGACCGAGGGGTTCTACGTGCTCGACCGGCAGGGCCGCTTCCTCTACTGCAACGCCCAGGCGCACGCGCAGATGGGCGGCTACAGCATGGAGGAACTCCTCCAGCTGACGGTCTCCGACATCAGCCCGGTGATGACCCTCGAACGATTCGCGGCGCAGGTCGCGGCGCTCGAAATCGGACCGCTGCCGCGCATCGAGGTCGAGACGGTACGGAAGGACGGCACGCGGTTTCCCGCTGAGATCAGCATGGCGCGGCTCGTGCACCGCGGCGAGGTCTACCTGTTCGGCGTCGCGCGCGACGTGAGCGAGCGCACGCTCGCCGAGGCGGGACGCAAACGTCTCGCGGCGGAGCTGCTCCAGACGATCGAGCGCGAGCGCCGGCGCGTCGCGCGGGAGCTGCACGACGACGTCGGCCAGGCGGTCGCGACGATCGGCGTGCTGCTCGATGCCCTCGAGCTCGGCCCCGGGGCCGTTCCCAAAGCGGCCCGAGCCTCCTTCGCGGCGACGCGCGCGACGATCGCGCACATCACCGAGTCGCTCGCGCGCATCGTCCGCGAGTACCATCCGGTGGAGCTGCTCGGCCTCGGGCTCGCGGACACGGTGCGGACGCACGCGCGCGACCTCGCGGAGCGTCACGGTCTCGGGTTGCGGGTCACCACCGTTCCCGTCGAGGATCGACTGACGCCCGAGCAAGAGCTGCACGTGTACCGCGTGGTGCAGGAGGCGCTCGCCAACGCGGCCCGCCACGCCTCGGCGACCGCGGTGGCGATCGAGATGGCGCGCGAGGTCGACGTGACGCGGGGGACGGATCGGCTGCTCCTGACGGTCCACGACGACGGCGTCGGATTCGCACCCGGGGAGCCGGCCCCCGGCACCGGGCTCGCGACGATGCGCGAGCGCGCGACGCTGCTCCACGGGACGCTCACCATCGAAAGCACGCCGGAGCGCGGAACCCTGGTACGCCTCGCCGTGCCGCTCGCGACCCGGCCGACCGAGCCCGCGCCGTCGGGACGCATCGAGACGGCGGCCGCCCCGCATCTCCCGCGCGAGCCGGAGCCGCCGGCGCCGCTCCCCGAGATGCTCGATCTCGACCTTTTCCGAGAGATGGCGGACATGGCGCGCGAGTCGTTTCAGCTGCTCGATGGCGACGGCCGCTTCGTCTACGTGAACGACGAAACTTCGACGCGGTTCGGGTACACGCGCGACGAGCTGCTCGGGATGACCGTCACCGATCTCAATCCCGATTTCACACGCGAAGCGTGGCACGCATGGACCGCGGCGACGCGCGGCCCCGTACCGCCGTTCGAAGCGAAGAACACCCGCAAAGACGGCTCCGTCGTCCCGATCGAGGTGTCCGCCGTGCCAATCGACGTGCAAGGCGTGACTTACTACTTCGCCGTGGTCCGCGACATCAGCGAGCGCAAGGACGCGGAGGCGGCCGAGCGTGGCTTCACGCGCCGGCTCCTCCACACGCTCGAGGCCGAACGGCGCCGCGTCGCGCGCGAGCTCCACGACGAGGTCGGCCAGGCGATCGCCGCGGTCGGCGTCCTGCTCCACGCGATCGAGGACGCCGCGGACCCGCCGCGGGGATCGCGCCCGTGGAGCACGATCCAAGCGGTCGCGGCGCAGGCGCGCGGCGACCGCCGCCCCGAGATCGCGGCGACCCATGCGACCATCCGCCAGATCACCGAATCGGTGGCGCGGATCGTCCGCGACTATCATCCGGCCGAGCTCCTGGGCCTCGGGCTCGAAGAGACGCTCCGCACCCATGCCCGCCAGTTCACCCACCGCCACGGCCTCAAGCTCCGCTTGTCGACGACGGCCGTCGACGGGTTCTTCTCGGACGAGCACGCGCTCCACGTCTATCGGATCGTGCAGGAGGCGCTCGCCAACGTCGCGCGCCACGGTCACGCGCGGCGCGTGACCGTGCAGCTCGCGCGCCACGGTCCGCGCGTGACCGCAACCGTCCGTGACGACGGCGTCGGCTTCCATCCCCAGAACGGGCGCGGGCGAGGCTTCGGCCTCGTGACCATGCACGAGCGCGCGGCGCTGATCGGCGGCACGCTCGCCGTCCGCTCGACCCCACAGCGCGGGACCGAGATCAAGCTCACGGAGTCCTTGGCTGCGCCGCTGCTCGAAGCCACCAGGCGT
>DAIQBH010000083.1:0-4378 GCA_036781285.1 Thermodesulfobacteriota bacterium
AGCGTCGCCGTGAGCGCGGCGTTCCTGACCGGAGTGGGAGCGACCGCGTTCACGACCCCGCGCACGTCCTGTCGCTCGAGGGCGAACGCGACGAGCGCGACCACATCCTCGACGTGGATCCAGCTCATCCACTGATCACCGCTGCCGATCCGGCCGCCGAGACCGAGCCGGAACGGCGGAAGCATGCGCGCGAGCGCGCCGCCTTCGCGTCCGAGCACGACGCCGATCCTCAGGCGCACCGTGCGCACTCCGTGCGCCTCGGCGCCGATCGCGGCATCTTCCCAGGCGCGACAGACCTCGGCGAGAAAGCCCACACCGGCCGCCGACTCCTCCGTCAGGATCTCGTCCCCGCGGTCGCCGTAGAACCCGATCGCCGACGCGGACACGAACACACGCGGCCGCCGCTCGGCGGGCAGCGCCGCGATCGCGTCGACCAGAAGCCGTGTCGCCGCGACGCGCGAGCGCCGGATCGCTTCTTTCCGCCGTGCCGTCCACCGTCCGTCCGCGACGCCGACGCCCGCGAGGTTCACGGCGGCATCGACGCCGTCGAGCGCGCCCGCATCGATCCGGCCGTGCTCCGGATCCCACGCGACGATCCGGCAACGGACCGGCAACTCGCGCTCCGCCCGCTCCGGCGAACGCGTCAACGCCACGACCTCGTGACCCGCCGCGAGCAGGTAGGCGGTGAGGCGTGTGCCGACGAACCCAGTGGCTCCCGTGATGGCGACGATCATGACGGCGTCCCGCCGGAGCATGACCGCGCCCACCCCGCGTGTCCAGTCGGTCGGAGGCCGTGCGACACACGTCTCGTGGCCATCACGGCCCGCGTCGCTGGTGTCCGTCGCGGCTCTGTGGCAGCGAGAACGCGACGTGACCCACTTCTTCCTCGTCTGCCTCGCGGGCGCGGTCGGGACCGGCGCGCGGTTCGCTCTCGCGGCCGGCGTCACCGCGCTCGCCGGCACGCGGCTCCCGTACGGCACGATCCTCGTGAACCTGCTCGGCTCCTTCGCGATCGGCGTCGTGATGCAGCTCGCCGCCACCGGTGAGCTCGTGAGCCCCGCCACACGCACGATCCTGACGACGGGATTCCTCGGCGGCTTCACGACGTACTCGGCGTTCAACCACCAGACCGTCGCGTATCTGGAGCAAGATCTCTGGGATCGCGCGCTCGCGAACGTCGCGATCACCCTGGTCGGGTGCCTTCTCGCCGGCGTCGCCGGCGTCGCCGCGGGGCGCCGCTTCGCCGCCTGACCCGCCACCAGCGACGGCTCAGCGCGCCCGATCGACGAGCCGGACGTAGACGAGCGCCCACCGCACCGGCCCGTGATCGGTCGCGGCCGAGAGCGTCAGCTCGTTCGCGCCGGCGCGCAACGTCCCGGGCGGAAGCTCCAGTCGGTACTCGCGCCAGCCGCGAAATGCGACGAAGCGTCCGACGTCCCGTCCATTCACGGTGAACCCGAGCGTGAGGCACGACGTGAGGGCGCGCTCGCTGCGCCCGCCGACGGCGAGCGCCAGCGCCGGCGCGACGTCGAGGTCGCGCGGCACGTCGATCGGAATCGTGGCGGCGCCGTCGAACCACGCGACAGGGCCGACGCTCCGATCCCGGTCCCGCGCCGGCACGTCGACGGCGAGCGTCACCACCTCCGCGCCGACGAGCGGCGTCGGCAGGTGCACGCCGTGCGGGCCGAGCCGCCGATCGACGACGAACCCGAGCGCGAGCGCGACCATGAAGACGATTGGTGCCATGAGCGGGCGGCGCTGGATCGTCGGCACGACGAGCCCGACGAGCGCGAGCGCCGCGAGCGACCCGCCGAGCACGTCCGACGCCCAGTGGCGCCCGAGCAGCACGCGTCCGACGGTAACGGTCAGAGCCAGCACCACCGCGGCCACGCGCCACCACGCGCGGCCGCGCGCATGCCGCGTGAGCGCGGTCACGGCGAGCACGGCGACGAGGCTGTTCATGACGTGCGCGCTCGGAAAGCTGAAGCCGAGCGCCAGATCGGGAAGCGCGCTCGGCCGCTCGCGCGTGAAGACGTGCTTCAGGGTCTTGCTCGTGAGGAGGCCGAGCAGGCTGACGACGACCCACGGCCACGTCGCGCGTGGTCCATGTCGATTGGCGTGCGCGGCGGCCGCGACGATGAAGATCGCCGTCAGGACGTGCGTCGCGAGATCGACCACGCGATCCACCCTGGCATCGGTCTCACAGCCCCGGGCGTGCAGCACGAACCGCCAGACGGCGTCGTCGAACGCGATCCAGTGCCCCAGAGACAGCACGAGGCCGGCGAGCCCGACGAGCGCGACGCCGCCGATGATCCGCGGATCTGGCATGCGCGGCACGCGGACGGATCGAGCGGGCAAGGTGGCGCCCACGTATCACAGCTCGCCCTCGAACACTTCCGAGCCGGCGGCAGCGTGGTAAGGTCCGCCCCCGAAAGGCGGTTGCCCGTGACGACGCTGCACTTCTGGTTCGAGCTCGCGAGCACCTACTCGTACCCCGCGGCAATGCGAGTAGAGAAGCGCGCGCAGGCCGCCGGTATCACCGTCGCGTGGCGCCCCTTCCTCCTCGGGCCGATCTTTCAGGCACAGGGTTGGACCGACTCGCCCTTCAACATCTATCCGCAGAAGGGGCGTTACATGTGGCGCGACCTCGAACGGATCTGCGCGAAGGAAGGTCTCCCGTTCACCCGCCCGAGCCGCTTCCCGCGGCCGAGCCTGATGGGCGCGCGGGTCGCCTGCATCGGCGCGCACGAGCCGTGGGGACCGGCGTTCGTCCGCGCGGTCTACACCGCGAACTTCCACCACGATCGCGAGATCGGCGATCAGGGGGTGATCGCGAGCATCCTGAGAGACCTCGGGGTGGACCCCGACGGGATCCTCGCGCGCGCCCAGGGCGACGCCGTGAAGGCAGCGCTCCGCGCCAACACCGACGAGGCGATCGCGCTCGGGATCTTCGGGGCGCCGAGCTTCACGGCCGACCGCGAGCTCTTCTGGGGCAACGACCGGCTCGACGACGCGCTCGCGTGGGCGGCCGAACGCGGCGCCTGAATCCGCACCGGGGCTGGCCGGCGAAGTGAGTGGTCGCACCAGGGATCGAACCTGGGACCTCCTGCGTGTGAAGCAGGCGCTCTAACCAGCTGAGCTATGCGACCGTGGCGAGCCGACCAGCGAGGCCGTGAGGACTACCACACGCGATCCGGGGTTGCGAGATCGTGCGGCGATCTCTTTCCTACTTCCGTTTGCCGCCGACTTTGCGGACGCGCTCCTCGAGCCGGCCCGACTTCGTGTCGAGCACGACGTAACACCACTTTCGGCCGTCGTCGTCGGCGCGCTGCGCCTGACAAGGCACGTCGTCTTTCACGAGCACGTAGCGTCCCACCTCCTCGGGACGCTTTCCCGAGAAGCGCCACATCGCGAACAGGATCAACGCGACCACGAGCAGCCATCGCCACCGCAGCCGCGCCCACGCCATCACGCTCGCCGTCGGAAAGGAGCCGTCGTACTCGCCGTCCGCCATGGTCGCATGACATTGCACATGGCGACACGCGCCGGAAAGCCCGGCCCGCACGATCCGGCCACGGCCGCTGCTCATGAAATGACCACTGCCTTACGGCGGGGTCACCGCCGCAGCACGGCGTCATCGGAACGTCGGCGGTGACACGCCGTGTTCCGCCCACAATCCAAGGCTTCTGCGGAAAACGCGTCACCGTCCACGCCCGGCATGCCCTTTGCTGATTGCGAGCACAGGAGGATCGCACGGTGATCAATCGCATCTTCACGGGCAGTCGCTGCAAGAACGTTCGCCCGATCGCGCATCCCGGCGGCGCCATCGATCGTCACACCCTCGGCACGATTCGGTACGGCCTGGAGAATCTCGGCCGCGATCTCATGATGGTCGATTGGGACACGGGCAAGGCCTCGATGGTCTTCCCGTCCGACATCGAGATCTTCGCACCGCGCGCGGAAGCCGTCGGCGCCTGACGATCGTCAGCTGCGGAGCACGTCACGGCGGAGCGTGAGCCCGCCGTCGACGGTGAGGACTTGCCCGGTCACGTAGCCGTCGGGCTCGAGGAAGAAACGGATCGCGCGCGCGACGTCCTCCGCGCGGCCGAAGCGGTGCACGGCGCCGCCCTGGACGAAACGATCGTACTTGCCGGCACGGATGCTGGCCTCGGCCATGCCGGCCGCCGTCACGCCTGGGGCCACGACGTTGACGCGCACCTCGGACGGTCCGCCGTACTCCTTCGCGAGGAGCCGCGCCGCGTGCACGAGCGCGGCCTTCGGCCCGGCGTACGCGAGACTGCCCTCGAAGAGCGCCACCCCCTGCATCGTGGACGTCAGCACGATCGCGCCGCCGCCGGTCGCGGCGACGTCGGTCGCG
>DAIQBH010000083.1:4478-22835 GCA_036781285.1 Thermodesulfobacteriota bacterium
CATCGTGGACGTCAGCACGATCGCGCCGCCGCCGGTCGCGGCGACGTCGGTCGCGAACGCGCGCGCCAGGAGCACCGGGCCCAGATAGTTGTCCGCGAGCGACCGCGTCATCTCGTCTTGCGTCGCGATCCCCGCCGCGGGCCGCGCCGGATCGCCCGCGAGCACCACGAGTCCGTAGAGCCGGCCGAGCGCGCGACCCGCCGCGAGCAGCGCGGTGCGCGTGGCCTCGTCGGCGAGATCGCCCCCGACGGCCGAGGCCCGGGCGGCGCCGCGCGCGTTCAGCTCCGCGACGAGCGCGTCGGCCCGCGCGCGGTCGCGGCGGTACCCGATGACGAGCGACGCGCCTTCCGCATGGAGCCCGCGCGCGAGGACCGCGCCGATCCCGCCGCTGCCGCCCGCGAGCACGCACACACGCCCGGCGAGGGTCCCCTGCCCGCTCATGCGCCGAGCTCGATCGGCTCGCCGTTCCCGAAGACGCAGAGCTCGGCGGGCCGGCAATTCGTCCACGTCTCGTCGCGCGTCAGCGGTCGCGTCGCGATCACGACGACCTTGTCGTTCGGGGTCGTGTGCTGACTGAAATCGACCTCGAGGTCGGCGTCGACCAGCGCGGCACGTGCGAAGGGCGCGCGTCGCTGGATCCAGCAAAGCTTGTTCGTGCAATACGCGTACAGGTGCCGGGCGTCGCACATGAGGAAGTTGAAGCGACCGTACGCCGCGATCTCGTCGGCGAGTCGACCGATCACGCGGCGAAGCTGCGCCGGCGCCGGCGGCTCGCGGAAGCGGCTGCGGATCGTGTCGAGGATATAGCAGAACGCGTGCTCCGAATCGGTCGTCCCGATCGGGCGATAGAAGGAGAGCGGCTTCTTCTTGATGCCGGTGAGATATCCGTTGTGAGCGAAGACCCAGGTCCGACCCCAGAGCTCGCGCTGAAAGGGGTGGGTGTTCTCGATGCACACCCGCGAGCGCGTCTTTCGCCGGATGTGCGAGATCACGTTCGTGCTCTTGATCGGGTATTGCTCGACGAGCCGCGCGATCTCACTCGACACCGAGGGCACCACGTCGTGGAACAGCCGCGCGCCCTTCCCTTCGTAGAAGGCGATGCCCCAGCCGTCTTGGTGAGGACCGGTGCGGCCGCCACGCTGACGAAAACCGGCGAAGGAGAAGGTGATGTCGGTCGGCACGTTGCAGTTCATGCCGAGCAGCTCGCACATGTGAAGACCGTAGATAGAGGATGGCGGACGGGCGCTCAACTCACGGAATGCGCTGCGACGCCATAGATGCTGCGCTCCGCACGCTCTCCGCGCGCCCGCGCGAAAAGTGGAATTGCCTGCCTCCCTGCCCTTTGCTAATCGTTCGCGCACTTCGCAGCGGCTAGCGAAAAGTATCCGAGGAGGTCTTCGATGAATCGAATGATCGCGTCTTGTGCTGCCTTGTTCGTGCTCGCCGTTCTGGCCGGCGCGTGTACCCAAACGCCCGAGAAGCCCGCCGCTCAGGCGACGCCAGCGGCCGCAGCGGCCAAGCCGGCGGCACCCGCGGCGGCACCCGCGGCACCGGCGGCCGATGCCGCAGCCGATGCTGCGGCCGAAGAGCTGTACGTCGACCTCGAAGGCGACCCTGACGAGGGCGCTCCGCCGCTCTCCGTGAAGTGGACCAGCACCGTCGAGGACGGCACGCCGCCCTACACCTACAAGTGGGACTTCGGCGACGGGTCCGCGCCTTCTACGGACGCCAATCCGACCCACGTCTACCAAAAGGAAGGCGAGTTCACGACGACGCTTTCCGTCACTGATTCCAAGGGTCTGACGGGTTCCGAGGAGTACGACATCCTCGTCGAAAAAGAAGAAGAGTAAAAATCTCCAGATCGGCACTTGAAGCCGTTGACGCGCCGTGTTAACTGCCTCCCGTTCGAATCACAGAGCGGGAGGTAGTTCTTCATGGCTGAGACGAAGGTCGACGGAATCCGGGCGCGGCTCGAGCAGGTCCAGGGCACGCTGAAGCGCGTCCAGGCCGAAGGCGAACGGGTGGTCGGACGCATCCGCAAGGACGCGGGCGAGCTCTTGAGCGCCGACCGTCAAAAGGCGGTCCAGGATCTCCTGAAACAAGCGCAGAAGCTCCGCGGCGATCTCCAGAAGCGGGCCGAGCGTGCGGTGAAGGATCTGGAAGAGCGCGGACAGAAGATCGTCGCCCTCATCGAGAAGCAGGCTGGGAAAGGCGTCGAGCCTATCGTCCGCGGCCTGAATCTGCCGACGCGCGACGAGGTGGAGAAGCTGAAGAAGCGCATGGCGCAGCTCGAAAAGCGCCTCGACGAGATCGCAGGCAGCAAGGCGGCCTGACCCCGATCGCGGCCGCGTCCACACGCAGCAAATGCCGGCGACCGCATCGATCGCCGGCACCGTGTGGGAGCGCATCCGCGAACGCGTCGAAGGCTTGCTCGCCGGCAGGGGGAGTTAACTCGATTTGGGTCGGACTTTGGTCGCTCGCGAGAGCGACTGCCGGTGAGCAAGGTCTCGCAGCACACGGGGAGAGCACGGGCGTCAGGCCGGCTCTCCCCGTCGCTTTTTGCGGCTCCGTGAGTTGCCGAATCCGCCGCCACCAGGCGTCTCGATTCGGATCGTGTCGCCGGCTTCGACCCGGCAGTTGATCTTCCCGGGAAGCGCTCGGCTTCTCCCACCGCGTAGTACCAGGTTTCGACCCTTTCGGCCGGCGCCGCCGCCCGCGAGCCCCCAGGGGGCGAAGCGGCGCCGCTCGGTGAGCAGCGTCACGTCGGCCGCCTCGAGCAGCCGGATCTCACGGACGAGCCCGTCACCGCCTCGTGCGCGCCCGCGTCCGCCACTGCGCGGTCGGAGGCCGTACGCCGTCACCAGGAATGGGTAGTACGCCTCGAGCGCCTCGATCGGCGTGTTCAGCGTGTTCGTCATGTGAGTATGGATACCCGACGCGCCCGCTCCGTGCGGTCCACCGCCGGCGCCGCCGGCGAGCGTCTCATAGTACGCAAACGCGCGGCCGCGGCGCCGATCGAACCCGCCGATCGCGACGTTGTTCATCGAGCCCTGGCTCGCGGCCGGGATGCGATCCGGCGCGGCCGGCGCGAGCGCGCGCAGCAGCACGTCGACGATCCGTTGCGAGGTTTCGACGTTGCCGCCCGCGACCGCCGCCGGGAAATTCGCGTTCACGACGCTTCCGGCGGGCGCCTCGACCCGGAGGCGGCGCATCACGCCGTCGTTCGCGGGAATCGGCTCGCGCGCGAGCGTCAGGAACACGTACACCGCCGCCGAGAGCGTGATCGCGTAGTTTGCGTTCAGACTGCCCTCGACCTGCGGGGCCGAGCCCGCGAAGTCGACGCGCGCGCGTCCGTCGGCGAGATGGATCGCGACCCGGATCGGCACCGCAGCGGCAGTGATGCCGTCGTCGTCGAGCACGTCCTCCGCGCGATACACCCCGCGGGGGAGCGCGCGCAGCGTCGCCGCCATCAGGCGTTCGCTGTAGTCCTGGAGGTCGGTCATGCCGCGTGCGAGCCCCGCCGGGCCGAGCTCGATCGCGAGGTCCCGGAGTCGCGCGGCGCCCACGTCGAGCGCTCCCCGTTGCGCGTCGAGGTCGCCCCGCCGCTCGTCCGGCACGCGCGTGTTGGCGAGGAACAACGCCAGCACGTCGAGGTCGACGATGCCGCCCCGCACGAGCCGCACCGGCGGCAATCGGAATCCCTCTTGGTAGATCTCGCGCGCGAGCGGCATCGAGCCCGGGGTCATGCCGCCGATGTCGGCATGATGCGCGCGGTTCGCGACGAACCCGAGAAGCCGTCCGCCGCGTCCGTGCACCGGGGCGACGAGCGTGAGATCCGGAAGATGCGTGCCGCCGGCATACGGATCGTTCACCGCGACGACGTCGCCCGGCTCGGGGCGATGCGCGGCGAGCGCGGCGCGCACCGAGAGCGGCGTCGACCCGAGATGGACCGGGATGTGGGCCGCCTGTGCGACGAGACCACCGGCGGCGTCGAAGAGCGCGCACGAGAAATCGTGGCGCTCTTTGATGTTCGGCGAGAAGCCCGTGCGCCCGAGCCGCACGCCCATTTCCTCCGCGATCGCCGCCAGCCGATGGTGGAGCACGGCGAGCGCGATCGGATCGAGGCGCGCTCGTCGCGTCATCGCGGTCCTCGCGTGAGGTGCAGGTGACGGTCGGCGTCGACCTGCGCGCGCCAATGCGGCGGGACGAGCGTCGTCGAGCTGTACTCCACGATCAGCGCCGGACCCGTGAAGCGCGTGCCCGACACGAGGGAGTCGCGGACGAAGCGCGGCACGCCGATTCGACGGCCGGCCCAGACGAGCGTATGCGGCGTGCCGCGCGGCGCGCGCCGCGCTCGGATCGCGCCGCGCGGCCGACGCGTCTCGGCGATCGCTTCCCCGGCGACCTCGACACGCAACGCGAGCACCTCCGCCGAACGCTCCGGCGCGGCGTGACCGTACATGCGCTCGTGCATGGCATCGAAGCGCGCGCGCAGATCGGGACCGACCGCGACCTCGAGCTCGTGCGACTGGCCGGCGTACCGCATCTGGGCGAAGACACGCGTCGTCATCGCGCGTCGCGCAACGCCATCGGCGACGAGCTCCGCGACGCCGCGCCGTCGCCACGGCTCCGCCAATGCCGCGATCTCGGCAGCCGACGGATCGAGCCGGCGGACGGTCGTGAGGTACTCCCGCGAGAGCGGCGCCGACGCCATGCCGGCGGCCGACAGCACGCCCGGATGGTGCGGCACGAGGACCCGCGCCATGCCGAGCTGCTCGGCGAGCTCACACGCGTGGAGCGCCGCAGCGCCGCCGAACGCGACGAGCGTGAAGACACGCGGATCGTGGCCGCGTTCGACGGAGATCACGCGGAGCGCGCGCGCCATCGCCGCGTTCACCACCTGCACGATGCCCTCCGCCGTCCGCGTCGCCGGGAGACCGATCCGGCGCGCCAACGCCGCGACCGCGGCCTCGGCGCGCCCGACGTCGAGGCGCATCGCGCCACCCAGAAAGTGCGAAGGATCGAGGCGACCGAGCACGAGGTTCGCGTCGGTGACGGTCGCCGCCGTACCGCGCCCGTAGCACGCGGGGCCCGGATCCGCGCCGGCGCTCTCGGGACCGACCTGGAGTGACCCGCCGGCATCGCGGCGTGCGATCGAGCCGCCGCCGGCGCCAACGGTGTGGATGTCGATCACGGGAACGCGGAGCGCCATCCGTTCGAGGGTCCAATCGGCGCGCCGGGGAATCGCGCCGTCGATCATGGCGACGTCGGTCGACGTGCCCCCCATGTCGATCGTCAGCACGCGCGTGCAGCCCGTACGCTCACCGAGCGCGGCAGCGCCGACGATGCCTCCGGCCGGGCCGGAGAGGATCGTGCGCACCGGCTCGCGCGCGGCGAGCGCGGACGCCACGGCGCCGCCGTTCGACTGCATGACGCGCAGCCGTCGTTTCGGAAGACCGCGCGCGAGACGATCGAGGTGCCGGCTCATGACGGGCGCGACGTACGCGTTCACGACCGCGGTGCTGGTCCGCTCGTACTCGCGGTGCTCGCGCACGAGCGCATGCGACAGCGTGACCGGCACCCCGAGCGTCGCGAGCACGCGCCCGATGCGCCGCTCGTGCGCAGGTCGTGCGTACGCGTGCAACAGCACGACGGCGATCGCCTCCGGCCGCCGCGCGCGCACGCTTCGCAGCACCCGTCGGAGCTCGGCTTCCGTGAGCGCCGTCAGGACGCGCCCGTCGAACGTCGTCCGCTCGCGCGCCCCGAGGCGATCCGCGCGTGCGACGAGCGGCGGCGGCACACGCGGCTCGAGCGCGTAGAGATCGGGACGCGTCTGACGGCCGATCTCGAGCACGTCCTCGAACCCGGCCGTCGTGACGAGGCACACCCGCGCGCCGCGGCGCTCGAGCAGCGCGTTCGTCGCGACCGTGCTGCCGTACGTGATCTCGCCGTCGCAGCCGCCGGGAAAGAGCTCGGCGAGCCCCGTCAGCACCGCGCGCGCCGGGTCGGCTGGCGTCGAGAGCACCTTGTGCACCCGGACGCTCGCGCCGTCGCGGACGACGAAGTCCGTGAACGTGCCGCCCGTGTCGATCCCGATCCGGAGCCGGCGGCGGGCGGCCATCGTGGACGATCGCGTCGCGGGGCGGCCGGCGGCCCCGCGTCGGGGTCAGGCGACGGCGGCCTTTTCGGACTTCTTGCCGCCGCTCTTCTTGTCGGAGGTCTTGGTGCCCTTGCCGCTGCTGGTGCTCGTCGTGTCGCTGCTGCCGGTATCGCTGCTGGTCGTGGTGGCGGCGACTTCCGTCTTCTTGTCGTCGCCCTTCTTCTCGCCCTTGTCGCTCTTGGGGCCGCCGCTCTCACCTTTGCGCGCGTAGTCGGTGATGTACCAGCCGCTGCCTTTCAGATGGAACGTCGTCGACGAGATGAGCTTCGTGACCTTGCGGCGACAGGTCGGGCAGGTCGTGAGCGGCTTGTCGCTCATCCTCTGCATGATCTCGAAGTCGCCGCATTTGCCGCAGTTGTACTCGTAAATAGGCATACTGCCTCCGGAAATTGATCGGCAACCTCTAGCCACGACGCTCCGCATTGTCAACGTCGATTGCCCGCACACGGGCGGCCACCTCCGTCTCGGCGAGGCCGTGGACGGCGACGAGCTTGTCGCGCGCGCGCTCGCCCCGGACGACCTCGAGGTCGGCGCGCTTCACCCGTAGCGCCCGCGCCACGAGATCGAGAAGCGCGCGGTTCGCCGCGCCGTCGACGGGCGGCGCCGTCAGACGGGCGCGGAGCCCGCCGGATCCGTCGCCGGAGAGCACGTTGGCCCGGGCCCGCGGCATGACCCGGATCCGCAACAGTACGGGGGTCACTGCATACGGAGCGCGAGCTGGTGCAGCGTCTGCACGAGGAAACTCTGGAGGAACAAGATTCCCATGAAGACCACGATCGGCGAGAAGTCGATGCCGCCCGCGAAGACCGGCAGCGCCTGGCGGATGCGATACAGAACGGGCTCGGTGATCGAGTAGATCGCGCGCACGATCGGGTTGTAGGGGTCGGCGTTCACCCAGGAGATGACGACGCGCGCGATCACGATCCACGAGTAGATCTGAAGCCCGTAGTCGATCACGAGCGCGAGCGCGTCGAGCAGATTGCCGAGTACGAACATCCTTCTTCCTCCTCAGCCGCGACCGAGCTCGCGACCGCGCCGCGTCGCCGCCCGCACCGCACCCGCCACCGACTCGACGAAACCGCGCGCATCCAGCGCGCCGAGCCCGGCGAGCGTCGTGCCGCCGGGCGACGACACCATGATCCGCAACTCCTCGGGGGACTGCCCGGTCTCCAGGAGCATCGCGGCCGCGCCGCGGAGCGTCTGGTACGTGAGCTGGCGAGCGACCGGCTCCGACAATCCTTCGGCGACGCCGCCGGCGATCAGCCCTTCCGCGAAGCGGTAGACGTACGCGGGACCGCTCCCGGAAAGACCTGTGACCGCGTCCATCAGCGCCTCGTCCTTAACACGGACGACGTCGCCGACACCACCGAAGAGCGCGGCGGCGCGGCGCTCGTCGGCCGCGGTCGCGAAGGCGCCCCGCACGACGACGGTCATGCCCGCGCCGACCAGTGCCGGCGTGTTCGGCATGGCCCGCACCACGCGCACGCGTCCCCCGAGACCACGCTCGAGCCGCGCCGTCGGGAGGCCGGCCGCGATCGACACGACGAGGTGCCGCCGCGTCACGTGAGGCGCGATCTCCTCGAGGACCCCCGTCATGATCTGCGGCTTGACCGCGAGCACCACGATTTCGCTGCCCGCGACGAGGGTGGCGTTGTCCGGCGCCCGCCCGATGCCGTACGCACGCGCGAGCTTCGCGAGCTGACGTGGCACCGCGTCGGTCGCCCACATGTCGCGTGCTCTGAACTGCTTCGTCGCGAGCAATCCCTTGGCGAGCGCGCCTGCCATGTTCCCGGCGCCGACGAATCCGATCTTTCGCATTCGGCTCATTCCTTTCTCGTTCGTGGCCCGAAGATCGCGGTCCCGACCCGGATCAACGTGGCGCCTTCCTCGATCGCGACCTCGAAATCACCGCTCATGCCCATCGAGAGCTCGCGCAAGCTCTGCGCATCGGCCTGCCGATCGCGGAGCTCGCGGAGTCGTCGAAAAGTGGCGCGCACCGCGTCGGGTGGAAGCGGCGGGGGAATCGCCATGAGGCCCTCGACCACGAGGCCGTCGAGCGGGCGCAGGGCCGCAAGCGTGTCGGCGAGCGCATCGGGCGCAACGCCGCCCTTCGTCGCCTCGCCGTCGAGGTTGACCTGCACGAGGGCACGCACCGGCCTGCCGCGCCGTGCGCCAACCGTCGCGAGGACGCTCGCGACGCGAAGGTCGGCGAGCGAATGTACGAGCGTCGCCTCGGCGATCGTTGCGGTCTTGTTGCGTTGAATGCGGCCGATGAAATGCCAGGCGATCACCGGTGCGAGATCGGCGAGCGCAGCGCGCTTCGCGAGCCACTCCTGCACGTAGTTTTCGCCGAAGGTCGCGAGTCCGGCACCCGCCGCCGCGCGGACGACGTCGGCCTCCATCCCCTTGCTGACGCCCACGAGCGTCACGTCCGCGCGCGCACGGCCCGCGCGGAGGCATGCCGCCGCGACGCGCTCTTCGATCGCCGCAAGACGCGCCGCGATCGCCGCTCGGCGGGACGCAAGCTCCGCGGGGTGATCGCTCAGAGAACTCGCCACCGCCGGAGCCACGTTGCCACGTCGGGCAAGGGCAGCCCGATGACGTTGGTATACGAGCCGTCGACGCGATCGACGAGGTGCGCGCCCTCGCCCTGGATCGCGTACGCGCCCGCACGGTCGAACGGCTCGCCGGTCGCGAGATACGCGTCGATCTCCCCACGCGTGAGCGTTCGGAAAACGACGGGCGTCGCGAAAACGGCGTGCTCGGCGAGCGTGCCTCCGGGGCGCAGCAATGCCACGCCCGTGAAGACCGTGTGCGCGCGGCCCGCAAGCCCGGTCAGCATCGCGACGGCGTCGGCGGCGTCGCGCGGCTTCCCGAGCGCCCGCGCGTCGAGCGCGACGACGGTGTCGGCGGCGAGAACCCAGGCGTCGGCACGGCGCGCGGAGACCTCGCCTGCCTTCTCGTCCGCCATCCGCTGCGCGAAGACGTCGGGCGCTTCGGCCTCGTGCGCGACCTCGTCGACGTCGGGACCGATGACGTCGAACGGGCGTCCGAGCTTCTCGAGCAACCAGCGTCGACGCGGCGACGTCGACGCGAGCACGAGTGGCGGCAGCACCGCGTCGTCGTGCCGAAGGGTGTTGATGGTGTCAAGCACGCACGCCCCATTGCGCGGCTCCGGATCGCGCGATAGCCGGAGGCGATGCGTCGCTTCGTGCTCGGCGCCGTCGCCGTGCTCGCGTTCCTCACCGGCGCGGGTTGCCTGCAAGCCGCGTCGCGACGGCTACCGTCAGCGTCCGCGCGAGAGTCGGCGCCCGCCGCATCGCGCGCGGCGCGCGCGACCTTCGTCGACGCGGTGACACGTTACGAGCGCGGCGACCTCGCGCCGGCGGGCGCGGCGTTCCGCACGCTCGTCGATTCGTATCCCGCGCTCGGCGATTACCACCTCGCCTACCTGGCGGCGATCGCCGACCGGACGGGCCAACCCGCGGAAGCGTCCTCCTGGGACGATCGTTTGCTGGCGTCGCATCCCGAGAGCATCTGGATTCCGAGCGCGCTCGCCCGCCATGCGCGCATCGCGGCGGCGCTCGGCGATCCGCGCGCCGAGGAGCTGGCGCTGCGCGCGCGCGACGCCGGCACGCACGACCCGAACGCGCGCGCCGTCGGCATCGCCGTGCTCGCGGGGCTTCGGGCGCCGACACGCCCGCGCGAAGCATACGAGCTCTATCAGGAAGCGCGCCGCATCGGCGGCGAGGCGACGGCGGTCGCGCGCGAGGGCTGCCGGGCGCTCGCGGATCGCCATCCCGAGCTGCTCGACGACCCCGCGCTCATGCTCGCCGAGGGGCGTTTGCTCGTGATCGAAGGCGATGCCGACGGCGCCACGGCGTATTTCCGCACCGCCGCCGAACGCGGCGCCGGCGCCGACCGAATCGAGGCCCTCCGCGCGCTCGCGAAAGCCCTCCAGTCGGCGGGACGCCTCGAGGATGCGCTCGCGACGTATCGCAGCGCCGTCGCCGCCGGCCCGACCGCGAGCCTCGCGCGGTTCGAGCTCGCGACGCTGTTGTGGAATCGCGACCGCGACGCCGAAGCCGAGACGCTCTTCACCCAAATCCTCGCCGAGTCGCCGCGGCATGCGAAGTACGAAACCGCGCAATACGCGCTCGCGCGCATCGCCGAGGGCGACGGACGCACCGACGAGGCGTTGGCCCTCTTCCAGCGCCTCGCCGCGGAGGGCGGCGAGAGCGACCTCGCGCGCGATGCACGCTGGCGCCTCGCCTGGATCCCCTATCAGCGGGGCGACCTCGCCGCCGCCGATGCTGGCTTCGCCGCGCTCGGCGCCGGCAGCACGAAGGATCGCCCCGCGTCGTATTACTGGCGCGCACGCGTCGCGGCACGGCGGAACGACGCCGGCGCGCAGCGGGCGCTCCTCGCCGAAGTGCTCCGCGAGGCGCCGGACGGCTATTATGCCGAACTCGCCGAACGTGAGCTCGGCACGGCGGCGCCGGCGGCGGAGTTTCCGACTCCGATCGCGCTCCCCGAGCCGCCGCCGAGCATCGCGATGCGGCACTATCATTGGAGCCGCAGCGTCGAGCTCCGCGCCATGGGAATGGACGCCGCGGCCGCGCGCGAGCTCCTGGCACTCACGCGCGAGCTTCCCGACGAAGGCACGCACGAGCCGTACCTCCTCCAGGCATACACGGACGTCGGCGCGACGACGCGTGCGCTCCGTCTCGCGATCCGCTTCAGCGCGACCGACATTCCGCCCGCGACGCTCGCGGCCTACCAGTATCCACGCGCGTACTGGGAGCAGGTCCGCTCCGCCGCCGATGCCGAGCGACTCGACCCCTACGCGATCCTCGCGCTCATGCGCCAGGAGAGCTTGTTCGATCCATACGCCGTGTCGCCCGCGGCCGCGTACGGCTTGATGCAGCTGCTCGTCCCGACGGCGTCGCGGGTCGCGGGCCGTCCGGTCGAGCGCGCGAGCCTCTTCGAGCCGGCGACGAACGTCGCGCTCGGCACGCGCTACTTGCGCCAGCTCCTGGACCGCTATGACGGCGATCTCGCCAAAGCCCTCGCGGCCTACAACGGCGGCGAGGAAGCCGTCGCCAAGTGGGAACGACGCGCGCCGGGCGCGCCGACGGACGAATTCGTGGAGACGATCAGCTACCGGGAGACGCGCCACTACGTGAAGACCGTGCTCGGCAACTACCGCCGTTACCGCCGACTCTACGGCGCTCCCGGCGAGGAACGTGCGCGCGAACGCGCGTCCTACGATGCGGCCGGGAGTCCGAGCGCGGTGAGCAGCTTGCCGCCGAGCCCGCCGAATCCACCGTTCGACATCATCACCACCACATCGCCCGGCGCGACCTGATCCGCGACGAGCGCCGCGATCGCATCGGGATCCTCGGCGCTTTCGGCCGCGCGGCCGCGAGCGCGCAAGCTCGCGATGACGTCGTCCACGGAGAGGCGCTCGGCTTCGGGAAGCTGGTCGCGGCGATGGACGCCTCCGAACGTCACCCGATCGGCCGCCGCGAACGCGTCGGCGAACGCGTCCTGGAACACCTTCCGGCGTGTCGTATTCGACCTCGGCTCGAAGAGCGCCCAAATGCGCCGGCCGGGGTAACGGCCGCGGAGCGCCGCGAGCGTACCCGCGACCGCGGTCGGGTGGTGCGCGAAGTCGTCGATCACGGTGATGCCGCGCCCCTCGGCGATCACCTCTTGCCGGCGCTTGACGCCCTTGAAGGTCGCGAGCGCCGCGATCACACCGTCGAGCGGGACCCCCATCAGGTGCGTGAGCGTGACGACGCCGATCGCGTTGGCGACGTTGATCGCGCCCGGGAGCGGCAGCATTGCGTCGCGCCGCACCCCCGGGCCGACGACGGTGAAGCGCGTCGCCGTGCCGTCGTCGCGCACGGCCTCGGCTCGCCACGCCGCGCCCGGTCCGTTGCCGAAGAGCACGGCCTCGCGCCCGCTCGCCGCGACGACGTTCCGCACCTCGGGGAAGTCGGCGCACGCGGCGAGTACCGCAGTCGTCCGGAGCCGCTCGAGCAACGTCCGGAATGCGCTCTTCACGTGGTCGAGGTCGCGGTAGATGTCCGCATGATCGAACTCGATCGCGTTCAAGAGGAGCGCGTCGGGATCGTAGTGGAGGAACTTCGGTCCCTTGTCGAAGAAGGCCGTGTCGTACTCGTCGCCCTCGGCGACGAACCACGGACCGGAGCCCAGGCGGAAGTTCTGCGGGAAGTTCCGGCTGGCGCCGCCGACCATGAAGCTCGGATCGCCGCCCGTCTCGTGCAGCACCCACGACAGCATGGCGCTCGTGGTCGTCTTCCCGTGCGTGCCGACGACGACCGCGCGCCGCCGCGACTGCATGAAGAAGCGCATCAGCGCCTCGGGCATCGAGCAGTACGGGATGCCCGCGGCGAGCATCGCCTCGACCTCGAGGTTGCCGCGCGACATCGCGTTGCCCACGATCACGAGATCCGGCCGCGGCTCGAGGTTCTCGGGACGATAGCCCTCGCGGACGGCGATCCCGAGGCTCGCGAGCACGTCGCTCATCGGCGGATAGATCGCCTGATCCGAGCCCGTCACGTCGTAGCCGGCGGCGCGCAACATTCCGGCGAGCGAAGCCATCCCCACGCCCGCGATCGCGGTCAGGTGGACGTGCCGCGGCGACGCCGGCAGCTCAGGACGCACTGACGGCGCGGACGACGAGGTCATGGATCTGGGGACGGAACTCGCGGATCAAGTCGTTGTCGCGCGACGGGTGTACGCGGTTCGACAGCACGATCACGTGCACGTGGCGGTCGAGATCGATCCAGAGAGACGTGCCGGTGAAGCCGACGTGCCCAACGGCGTTCCGGGACAGCTCGCTCCCGGCCGTCGATCCCTTGAGCGACGGCGTGTCCCAGCCGAGCGCCCACGTGGACGAGCCGATGGGATCGTCCCGGCGCCAGAATTCGCTGACGATGCTCGACGGGAGGAACACGTTCTGGCCGAGCCACGCCTCGCGGAGCGTCGTCGCGAGCCGATCGACGTCGCGTGCACACGAGAACAGACCCGCGTGGCCGGCGACGCCGCCCATCGCGTACGCGTTGTCGTCGTGGACCTCGCCGCAAAGAACGCGCTTCCGCCACGGACAGCGCTCGGTCGGCGCGATCATGTCGGTGATCGGCTCGAGCCGGCGCGTGCGCAGGAGCGCCAGATCGACGAACGACGTCGACCGGAGACCGAGCGGCCGAAAAATCTTGTCGTGGCAGAAACGGTCGAGCGACTGCCCGCTCACCTGCTCGATCGCGGCACCGAGAAGCATGAAACCGAGGTCGCTGTACAACGTCCGCGCGCCGGCGGGCGCTTCGGGCTTCTCGCGCTGGATGGCCTCGTAGACCCACTCCTTGGCACCGCGGCTCGCCGTGAAATTGATCCGGCCCTCGCGCTCGATTTTCACGATGTCGCGGTAGTACGGCCGCCAACCGGGCAAACCGGACGTCTGCGCGAGCAGATGACGGAACGTGACGTGGGTTTTCCCGTGCACACCGAAGTTGTGGAAAAACCGCGTCACCCGGTCGTCGAGGCCGATTTTCCGGTCGCGCGCGCACAGCATCATCGCGGTCGTCGTCGCGAGCGGCTTGGTCAGTGACGCGAGGTCGAAGATCGTGTCCTCGCGCATCGGCGACGTGTCACCGTCCTCGAGCGTCCGTCGGCCCGCCGCGCGCAGGAACTCGATGCGGCCGCCGACGTTGACGAGCACGACCACGCCTGGGAACACGCCGCGGGAAACGGCGGCATCCATCGCCTGCTCGACCGAAGCGAAGCTCACGCCGCGAGCGCCTCCACGCATCCAGCATCCGCGTCGACACGTACGGGCAACCCGAGCGCGAGCGGCAGATTCTCGGAGAGATGGCCGGCGGGAAATCCCGCGACGACCGGGAAGGGCGCGGTCGCGAAGAAGTCTTCGAACACCTCGCGCGCCGCGTCCTCACCGCCGCTGCCGTCGCGATCGGCGAACGCGCCGAGCACGACCCCGACGACGCGGTCGAGCTTTCCGGCGAGCCGGAGATGCGTCAGCATGCGGTCGATGCGGAACGGCCGCTCGCCGACGTCCTCGAGGAAGAGGACCGCCCCGTCGGTCTCGATCGCCCAGGGTGTTCCGAGGAGGGCGACGAGCGACGAGAGGCAGCCACCGACCAGGCGGCCGGTCGCGACGCCGGGCCGCAGGGTCTCGGGCACCGTCTCGCGCCAGGCCGTGGTCGGCGCCGTGAGGAGCACGCGGAGCCGCGCCGCCGTCCGCTCGCTGACGCCGCGTGCGAGATCGGTCGCGACCATCGGCCCGTGGATGGCCACGATGCCGCACCGCTCGACGATCCACCCGAGGAGCGGCGACACGTCGCTGTACCCGACGACGAGCTTCGGGTTCGCCGCGAAGAGTGCCGGGTCGAGATGCTCGAGCACGTGCGTCGACCCGTGGCCGCCGCGGGCGCAGATCACGGCGCCGACCTCGGCATCGGCGATCATCGTGGTGAGGTCCGCGAGGCGGAGCGCCGGCTCTCCCGCGTAGAAGCGGTGGCGTGCCAGCACGTGCGCACCGAGCCGCACCCGATAGCCCATCGCCTCGAGCGCCCGGACGCCGGACGCGAGCGCGTCCTCGTTCACCGCTCCGCCGGGAGCGACGACGCCGATGGTTCCGCCGGACACGACCGGCGGAGGCACGATCATCGGCGCCGGCGGCGTACTCAGCCCTCGCCGAAGAAGCGCGCGCGATCGCTTTGCATGCGGGCCTCGTAGGCGCGTTGCAGTGCGACCGTGGCGACGTACTCGCGATCCGTCCGTTGACGAGCGCTCCAGGTGTCCCGGGCCGCGCGTACGAGGCCGCGTAATTGCTCCGGGAAGAGGCCCTGCATGCCGTCGGATTTCGCGATCAGTGGATTCGGGTGTGCTTCGACCAGCACGACGGACGCGCCGGCCGTAATGCCGGCGAGCGTCAACGGAAACACGAGGTCACGGATGCCGGTGCCGTGCGAAGCATCGATCGCCACCGGCAGACCCGACAATTGATAGTGGAAGGCGGCGACGCTGCCGAGATCGAGCGTGTTCCGCGTATAGCGGTTGCAGCTCGTGATGCCGCGCTCGCAGAGGATCACATTCTCCTTGCCGGCGGTCATCACGCGCTCGACCCAGAGCAGGTACGCCTCGGTGTCGAGTGAGTTGCCGCGTTTGTGAATGACCGGGAGCTTGGTGTCGCGGAGGCGATTGAGGAGCGCTTGGTTCTTGCTGTTGGGCTCGCCGATCTGGAGGCACGCGACGCCAGCGTCCTCGTAGAGCGGAATGTCGGCCTGGTCGAGGATCTCGACGACGGTCGGCATCTCGAACTCGCGCCCAGCGCGTACGATCAGATCGAGGCCACGACGAAGCGAGTCGTGATCCGACGACCCGAGCCCTTCCCAACCGCTGTACGGGCTCGAGCGGTATTTGACGACGCCGCCGCGGAGACAATGCGCGCCTGCTTCTTTCACCATGCGCGCCGACTCCATGATCTGCTGCTCGCTCTCGACCGAGCACGGGCCCGCGATCACCACGAGCTCCGATCCACCGACGACCACGCCGCCGATGTCGACGGTCGCGTGGATCGGCTTGCCCGGGTCACCCTTTTGCGCGGCCCGCTTGTAGGCGCGCGAGATCGGAATCAGCCGCTCGACGCCCGGCATCTGCGCGAGCTCGTCCGACGGGAGACGCGAGATGTCGCCGTACACGCCGATCAGCGTCACCTGCTCGCCGATCATCTTGCCTGTCGTGTACCCGAGACCGTGAACCCTGGCCTCGACCGCCGCGATCTCGTCGGGCGTCGCGACCGTCTGCATCTTGATGAGCATCGGCGAGTGCCTCGGAGGTCCGTCGTTTGGGATAGCGGCATTGACCCAAAGGGTCAATCTGTCTACTCGTACGAAACCATGAGGCTCCGCGACGGCGAGCTGACGCGCATCGCCGCTTCGATTCTGAACCGCCTCGAGAAGGCGAATCTCCTCCGGATCACCAGCAACCGCGCCGCGATCGAGCAGCGCATCGTGGCGGGCATCCGCGCCAACATGCGCGCCGAGGAAGATATCGAGGCCGAGGCCAACAAGTTCGCGGACGCCCACAGCCGCGAGATGGTCGGCATGGACCGCCACAAGGTCCTCCAGCTCGTGAAGGAGAGGATCGCCAAGGAGAAGGGGTTCACGCTGTGAGCCGGGCATCGGAAGGCCGGATCTCGGCGCTCGCCCACATCGCGCTCACCGCCCTCAAGAAGGGGACGGAGGTCGCCGATCTCCACAACGACCGCCTGGTCCTCGCCGAGATCAAGGCAGCACTGAACGATTTCTTCAGCATCGACGACGCCCTCGACGGAAAGGTCCGCCGGAAAATCGCGAGCCTGTCACGGCGGGTTCCCGAGGGGTCCGGCGAGTGGGACGTGCTCTACCGACAATATCTCGAGGAAGAGAAGCGAAAGCTCGGTCGATGAGCCGTCGCGCCCGTTGACACGGCGCAGACGATGTTTAAGGTGCGCGCCGGGTTTCATCCCGCACCATTTCCGGCCCCTCGAACCGTTGTGGTCCACGAGGTCCAACCGGTCACAACTCAGTGTTTTCGCAAAGAAGCGAAAGGAGACTTCGATGAAGATTCGCCCACTTCAAGATCGGGTGATCGTGAAGCGCATCGCCGAGGAAGAGAAGACCAAAGGCGGCATCATCATCCCCGACACGGCCAAGGAAAAGCCCCAGGAGGGGAAGGTCGTCGCCGTCGGCAAGGGCAAGGTCAACGACGACGGCAAGCTCACCGCGCTCGACGTCAAGGTCGGCGACAAGATCCTGTTCGGCAAGTACTCCGGCAGCGAGATCAAGCTCAATGGTGAGGAACACCTGATCATGCGCGAGGACGACATCCTCGGTGTGATCGAAGGCTAGGGGAGAAAAAGCACATGGCAGCCAAGCAAGTACGATTCGGACAGGATGCGCGTGATCGCATTCTGCGTGGAGTGAATACCCTGGCGGACGCCGTCACCGTGACCCTCGGCCCGAAGGGCCGAAACGTGGTCCTGGAGAAGTCGTTCGGCGCCCCCAACATCACCAAGGACGGTGTCACCGTCGCCAAGGAAATCGAGCTCGAAGACAAGTTCGAGAACATGGGCGCCCAGATGGTCAAGGAGGTCGCGAGCAAGACCTCCGACGTCGCCGGTGACGGCACCACGACTGCCACCGTGCTCGCCCGTGCCATCTTCGCCGAGGGCATCAAGATGGTCGCGGCCGGCCACGACCCGATGAGCCTGAAGCGCGGCATCGATCGCGCCGTCGGCGCCATCGTCGACGAGCTGAAGTCGCTCTCGAAGCCGACCAAGGACCAGAAGGAAATCGCCCAGGTCGGCACCATTTCCGCCAACAACGACACCACCGTCGGCGAGATCATCGCCGAGGCCATGAACAAGGTCGGCAAGGAAGGCGTCATCACGGTCGAAGAGGCGAAGGGCCTCGAGACCACCCTCGAGGTCGTCGAAGGCATGCAGTTCGACCGCGGCTACCTCTCGCCCTACTTCGTGACCGATCCCGAGCGCATGGAAGTCGTGCTCGACGATCCGTACCTCCTGATCAACGAGAAGAAGATCAGCAACATGAAGGACCTGCTCCCGATTCTCGAGCAGATCGCCAAGACGGGCCGGCCGTTCATCATGATCGCCGAGGACGTCGAGGGTGAGGCGCTGGCGACGCTGGTGGTCAACAAGATCCGCGGCACGCTCCAGTGCGTCGCGGTGAAGGCTCCCGGCTTCGGCGACCGCCGCAAGGCCATGCTCGAGGACATCGCGATCCTGACCGGCGGCAAGGTCATCGCGGAAGAGCTCGGCATCAAGCTCGAGGGCATCACCCTGACCGACCTCGGCAAGGCGAAGCGCGTCGTGGTCGACAAGGACAACTGCACGATCGTCGACGGCGCCGGCAAGCGGGCCGACATCGAGGGTCGGATCAAGCAAATCCGGGCGCAGATCGAGGAGACCACCTCGGACTACGACCGCGAGAAGCTCCAGGAGCGTCTCGCCAAGCTGATCGGCGGCGTCGCGGTCATCCGCGTCGGCGCGGCCACCGAGGTCGAGATGAAGGAGAAGAAGGCCCGGGTCGAGGACGCGCTCCACGCGACCCGCGCCGCGGTCGAGGAAGGCATCGTCCCGGGCGGCG
>DAIQBH010000084.1:0-14457 GCA_036781285.1 Thermodesulfobacteriota bacterium
GTCGCCGCTGCGAGCTTCGCCGCCTTCCACCGCGACTTTCCGCTCCTGCTCACGCTCGACTGGATCACCCATCTCGCCCTCGGCATCGCCGGCCTCCTGGCACTCGCGATCATCGTGGCAGCCCTCCGGCGCGCCCGTCTGCCCGCCGCCGAGCAACGCCTGAAACTCCTGCTCTTCGGCATCGGCGGGGCGTTTCTCCTGCCCGTCGTCGTCTTGCTCGCGGACTACACCGCGGGCGCGGACGTGCCCCTCAACTACCTGACGATCGGCTTCGCCATCTTTCCCGCCGCGATGGCGTACGCCATCGCCCGCCACGACCTCTTCGGCGTCGACCGCATGATCCGGCGCGCCGTCGCCTACGTCGTCGTGACCGGCCTGATCGCGCTCGTCTACAGCGCCTTCCTCGCGTACGTCGACTACGTCGCGCTGCCCGACATGTCGGAGTCGCCGGCGATCCACGTCCTCGTGACGATGCTCCTGATCGCGATCTTCAACCCGCTCCGCGACCGCATTCAGTCCATCACCGACGTCGTCTTCTTCCGCGCGCCTTACGACTATCGGCGGACGGTCGCGACCGCGAGTCAGGCCTTGGCGTCGCTCCTCGACCTCGACGCCCTGGTCGCGCGGTTGGTGCGCATCATCACGCAGGAGATGCAGGTCGAACGCGTGGAAGTCTGGCTGCGCGATGCGAACGGCGAAGCCTTCCAGCGCGAAGGCGCGCCCACCGCGACGGTGCCGGCCGCGGCTCCGCTCGTCACGGCGCTCGCCGCGGGCACGGTGCTGCACGCCCGTCGCGGCTTCGTGGACCCTGGCCCGGACGAGCCCGCGATCGCCGGTCTCGGCGCGATCGGCGCCGTACTCGCCGTGCCGCTGCTGTTCGAGCAGCGCCTGGTCGGCTTTCTGGCACTCGGCGAGAAGGGGTCGGGCCGGTCGTATACCATCGACGACGTGGCACTGCTCGACACGCTCGCCAATCAGGCCGCGGTGGCCGTGCAGAACGCCCGGGCCTATCGCGCGCTCGCCGAGGCCAATCGCGAGCTGCGCGACGCCCGCGATCAGCTCGTGGAATCGGAGCGCTTGGCCGCCATCGGCGAGCTGTCGGCCGCCGTCGCGCACGGCATTCGCAATCCCGTCGCGGGCATCAAGACCGCCGCCGAGCTCGCCGTCCGCGAGGCCGATCCCGACGATCCGCTGCGCGAGAGCTTCGTCGACATCCTCACCGAGGCCGACGCGCTCGACTCCCGCATCAGCGAGCTGCTCGACTTCGCGCGCCCGTTCGCGCCGCACTACGCCCCGGCCGATCTCGCGGAGGTGGCGCGCGGCTCGCTGCACCTGCTGCGGCGCCAGATCACCGAGCGCGGCATCACCGTGATCGCCGATCTGCCGACGGCGCTCGCGCCGCACGAGCTCGACGAGGCCCAGGTCGAGCAGGTGTGCCTCGCGCTCGTCACCAACGCGCTCGAAGCCATGCCGGACGGCGGCACGCTGACCGTCACGGTCGCGCCCGGCGGCGAGGACGATCACGTCCTCACCGTCCGCGACAGCGGCCACGGCATCGCCGAAGAGGAGCTCGGCAAGGTCTTCCGCCTGTTCTACACGCGGAAGGCCCGCGGCACGGGCGTCGGCCTCGCCACCGTGAAGCGCATCGTCGAAGGCCACCACGGCCGCATCGAGGTCGCCAGCACCCTCGGCCACGGCACCGAGTTCCGCGTCACGCTCCCCCGTCACCCGCACGCGCGCCCGACGCGGGCGTAGCCTCCGTCGCCTTACCGGAAATCGATCTCGCCTTTGCGGTTGTCGCTGACGTCGTTCGTGCCCGGAGGGGATTGCGTCCCGGGCGCGGCGGCGAAGTCGGCGGTCGTGCGATCGATCCGCATGCCGTAGCCGTGGTTGGAGCTACAGTCGTTGCCGTCGACCAGCGCGCCGTCGCTCTGATTGAGGCTGAGGCCGTCGCCGTCGTTGCCGGCGGCGCGGTTGCCGACGATGGTGCCACCGGCCGTCTCCTCGAGCTCGATGCCGCCGCCGTAGTTGCCGGCCGCGGCATTGCCCGTGACGAGCGGCGCATCGCCGCCGAGGACCACGATGCCCTCGAGCGCGTTCAACGTGAGGACGTTGGCGTCGAGCACCACCCCGGGCGCCGTGGCGCTCGACGCGATGCCGGGCCCGGCATTGTCGATGGCGGTGTTGGCGGCGAGCGTCGCGGGCTCCGTGAGCGCGAAGCCGGCCCCGCCGTTCGCGCGCGCGACGCATGCCGTCGCCGCCGCCCCGCTGCTCGCGAAGAGGAAGCCGGGGCCCACGTTGCCGCGGGCTTCGAGGCCGCTGACCGTTTCGGGCACGGCGACGGCGACCCCGCTCGTCCCGCCGCTCGCCGTGAGGCCGCCGAGCGTTCCCCCCGTCGCGCCGAGCGTGAGCGCCGCGCCGCTGCCGCGGGCATCGATCACTGTGCGCCCGCTGCCGGCGCCGAGCACGTCGAGCGTCCGCGTGAGCGCGACGCTCTCACGGAAGATCCCCTCGGCGATCGTGATGGTGACCCGACCGTCGCCGGTACGATCGCTCGCGCCGGCGGCCGCCGCGGCGATGCTCCGATAGTCGGCCTTGCCCGCGAGCGCGACGACCGCGTCGCTCGCCCCCTTGTTGCGTTCGGGACGCGCGCTCACCGCGAGGGCTTGGCAGAGGGCACCGCCGGCGAGCACGCGGAGGGTGCCCGTGCCCGGCCCGGTCGCCGTGAGCGTCACCTTCGCGCCCTTGGCGCTCCCGATCGCGACGTCCTCGACGGCTGGCGCGGCATTCTCGTCCGGCGTGATCGCGAGCGGCGCGTCGGTCACGAGCCGCACCGCCATCCCGGGCGCGGGGTCGGTCGGGTTGCCGAAACGGTCGACCGCCACCACCACGAGCTTCGCGCGCCCCGCGCTGCTCGCGGTGCCGAGTGCCAGCGACGGCGGCTCGACGGGAAGACCGCGGCCGCGCGCCGGCTCGACGACGCGCGCGCACACGGCCGGGCCGGCGATCGCGCGCGCGACGTCGACGGTGGGTCCGGGCTTTTTCGCGCCGAGCGCCAGCACCAGGGCACCGTGCGGATCGGGAATCGCCGCGGCCCGGAGGCGCGGATTCAACGTCCCGTCCACCTCGAGCGGACCGACGTCGGTGAAGATCCGTGCGGGATCACGCTCGGGCAGGAACGGCTGCGCGGTCGTGATGGCGGGTCCCGTCGGCACGTTGCCGTCGAGGAACCCGGGGTCGTACGCGCCCGTGAAGCCCGTCGCGGTCGCGACCACCGTCACCCCGCCCTTGCTCGGCGGACCGCCGACCGTCGTCATGACGGTGCCGCTCGCGCGGCCGGCGGCGTCGAAGAGCGCGACCTCGGTGCCGACGGGCTCGAGCTCGGCGAGCGCCCGGACGTCGCGGCGCGGATCCTTGCCGCGGGGCCCGATGAAACCGTCGCCGTCGCGATCGGCGTACAGCACGACGATCACGGGAAGACCGGCCATGTCGGCCGCGGCGAGCAGGCTTCCGTAGGGTTGGCTCCCGCTCGTGGCGCCGTCGGAAAGATAGACCGCGAACGGAATCGCGACGCCCGCGCCGCGTAGCCCCGCGGTCGCGGTCGCGACCGCCTGGCGGGACGGCGCCGTCGGCGGGATCGGACCGCTCGCCGGCACCGCGCCGAGCCGTACGACCATGTCGATGTCGCCGACGACGCCCGGCGAGACGACGTCGTCCGCCGTACCGAGCCTGGCATCGGGACCCGCCGTCACGAGCGGCTGCCCGGGAAGGATCTCGTAGGGGATGCCGCCGCCGTCGACGGGGTCGCCCGTGAAGACGGCGCTCGCGCCGCGCGCGGTGCCGGGCGTGCCGAGAGCCACGGCGGCCAGGAGCGCCAAGGCCGGAAGCCCACGCGGCCTCACCACGCCACCTCGGCCGCGTTGCTGCGGAGCAGCTCGCCGTCGTAGTCGGCTTCGAGCCGGACCGACGCGCTGCCGGCGGGCACGAGCGCGGGCGGCACTACCGCCGTCAGACGTTCCGGCGCGATCGCGATCACGCCGGGGGCTCCCGGCACGGGCGCCGGCGGAGCGGCGCCGACGGCGACGGTGACACTGCCGTCGAGCCCGAGGCGCGCGACGGTCGTGCCGGCGGTCACCACGATCGTGACGGGATAGCCCAGACGGACGACGTTCTGGTGGTCGTAGTTCGCGGTCACGACCAGCGTGACCGCGCCGTCGTTCGTGGACGCGGTCACCGACGCGACCGCGAGCGACGGCTCGGTCGAGCCCGCGCCGCTCCGAGCGGCCGACCCGAGCACGCAGGCGAGCAGTGCCAGCACCGCGGCTGCGCGCCTCATGCGTCGTCCTCGCCGTCACGGCGGCCGCCGGTCCCGAGACCGTGCTTCTCCATGCGATACCGGAGCGCATCGCGGGAGAGCCCGAGCAGCTTCGCCGCCCGCACCTGATTGCCGCCCGCCTGCGCGAGCGCTTGCTCGATCAAGCTCTTCTCGAGATCGGCCCAGACGATGCCGCCCGGCGGGAACGTCACGCAGAATTCGGTCGCCGGCGGCTCGGCCGGCAGCATCGCGAGGTCGCTCGGCTCGATCGCCCCGCCGTCGGTCAGGAGCACCGCGCGCTCCATGATGTTGGCGAGCTCGCGCACGTTGCCGGGCCAGCGATAGGCCTTGAGCGCCGCGCGCGCCGCCGGACTGAGACGCGGCGCGGGAACGCCGTACTGCGACGCGTGGACGCGCAAGAAGTGCTCGGCGAGATCGAGGACGTCGTCGCCGCGCGCGCGGAGCGGCGGGACCGCGATCTCGAGCACCCGCAGCCGATGGTACAGATCCTCGCGGAACTCGCCCTTCCGTACCGCCGCTTCGAGATCGCGATTGGTCGCCGCGAGCACCCAGACGTCGGTCGCGCGGTCGCGGAGGCTGCCGAGCCGGCGCACCGTGCGCTCCTCGATCACCTTCAAGAGCTTCGCCTGCACCGCGCCGCTCACGTGCCCGATCTCGTCGAGGAAGAGCGTGCCGCCTTCCGCCGCTTCGATGAGGCCGGGTTTCGCGGCGTGCGCGTCGGTGAAGGCACCCTTCTCGTGACCGAAGAGCTCGGACTCGAGCAGCGCTTCGGGGATCGCGGTGCAGTTCACCTCGATGAAAGGACCACCCTTGCGCGCGCCGGTCTGGTGCAGCGTGCGCGCGAGCAGTCCCTTGCCGGTGCCGGTCTCGCCGACGATGAGGATCGTCGGCCCGCCGCCCTTCGCGCGCTGCACGCCGCGCAGGCGCTCGACCGTGTGGCGCAGCTGCTGCATCGCCTCGGACTCGCCGACGAGGCCGCCGTTCGCGCGCCCGTCACGCTGGCCGCGATAGTAGCGGAGCTCCTGGCGCAACCGGTCGTTCTGCACCACCCGCTCGACGGCGAGCTCGAGCTCGGCGAGGCCGATCGGCTTCCGCACGAAGTCGGCGGCGCCGAGCCGCATGGCGGTCACCGCGTCGTCGAGGGTCGCGAACGCGGTCATCATGATCACGAGCAGCGACGGGTCGTGGGCGCGGAGCCGCTGGAGCGTGTCGAGCCCGCTGATGCCGGGCAGCCGATTGTCGAGCAGGATCAGGTCGGGACGCTGCGCCTGCACCTGCGTGAGCGCCGACTCGCCGCTGTCCGTGGTCTCGACGGTGTGGCCCATGCGCTCGAGCGAGCGAGCGAGGTTCCGCGCGAGGACGGGCTCGTCCTCGACGATCAGCACGTGCAGTCCGCGGACCGACGGCGCCGGCGCGTCTGCGCTCCCGTGCTCGCGGTCGTATTTGGGATCACTCGCCATGAAGGGGATCATGGGCGCGGAAAGAGCAACTTTCGTTCCGCCTGCGCAGCGCCGCAGCCGCGAGTTCCCTAACAGAAGTCGAGGAGAGCGGCGAACCGTATCGCGGAGCTGGGGGATATGACCCAGCGTTGCGTGATCTCACTCAGTCGCCGCGATCTCTCCGCGACGCGCGCGTCGTGCGCGATAAGCCCATCGACTGGGGGACAGCACGCACCCGTGTCGCGCCCGTGGGTGAGCAACTCCCTGTTCCGACGGCATCGCGCACGAGAAGAGTGGTGGGTACGCGACTTGCTCGATGGCCCGACAGGAAGGCTCCGACGTGGGCCTTTCGCCCCAGAGGAGGGGGTCAGCGCATGAGCAAGAGCCGTCGCATTCTTCGTTTCGCCATCGTCGTCGTGCCGATCGCCGCGTGGCTTGCCGCCGCCGTCAGCGTCGGGGCCAGGTCCAAGACCAACGTCACCATCAAGCAGACACTGATCTCGACCGGCGGGGATCTTGATGCCACCGGGAAGGCCACCACGAGCATCCGGAAGATCAGCAAGCGCTTCGGCGGACTCGAGGCGCGCCTGCGGGTCGAGGTGCGCAAGCTCGATCAGGACGTCTACGACGTCAGTCTGGACGGGGTCCGCATCGGCCAGCTCGCGACCAACAAGCGCGGATCGGGCAAGGCCGAGTTCAAGACGGCGCGACTCTCGACCGCTAACGGCAACTCGAACGCCAATGCCAACTCGAACAGCAACACCAACTCCAGCTCGCCCAGTGGGAACAAGCGGCAGCTGCTCGGGGTCGACCCGCGCGGTCTGATCGTCGTGGTGAGCCGTCCGGGCGGGCCCGCTCTGCTCCAGCTGGCGATCGACACGGCCAACCTCGACCCGAACAAGGTGCGCTGCTGCGTCCCGGACGACTCCGGGACGGAGTGCGAGGATCGCACGGCGGCGGAGTGCGTTGCCGAGGGAGGCATCGATCTCGGAGCCGGGTCGTGCGTGCCGAATCCCTGCGCCGGCGTGGGAGCTCCCGGCGGCGACGTGCGCTGCTGCCTCCCCGACGATTCCGGCCCCGAATGTGAAGACCGTACCGCCGCGGAGTGCGCCGCCGTTCAGGGCATCAACATCGGGGCGGGGACGTGCCTGCCGAACCCGTGCGCGGGGACGTCGCCGGATCCGAACACGAACACCAATGGCAACACGAACTCCAACACGAATACCAATACCAACGGGAACGGGAACTCGAACGGGAATTCCAACTCGAACTCCAACTCCAATTCCAACGACAATACCAACAGCGACGACGACGGCGACCACGGGCGCCGATAGCACCCCGGTCGGGCGGAACATCGATGCGCGGACGTCGCGCGCCTCCGTGCTCGGGCGGAGCGCGCGTGCCGTCCGCGCGCTCCGCAGGCGATCGGCGATCGTGGGACGAGGGCTGGCCGCCTTCGCGCTGTCGGCGGCGGGGCTCGCGTACGTGCAGTTCGCCAGCCCTCACCTCGTCGATCCGGACGGCTACTACCACCTCCGGATGGCGGCGCTCGTCCGCGAGCACGGCGTCCCGGTCGCCTTCCCCTGGTTGCCCCTCACGATCCTCGATCCCGCGCACTTCACGGATCACCACCTCCTGCTCCACGTCTTCCAGGCGCCCTTCACGCTCCTCGGCGACCAGGCGCTCGCGGGCAAGCTCGCCGCGGTCACCTTCGCGGCCCTGGCGTTCACGACGTTCGTGCTCGTGCTCACGTGGCACGGCGTCCGCTATCCGTTCCTCTGGCTGACGCTGCTCTTCGCCTCCGCGAGCCCCTTCCTCTTTCGTATGAGCATGGCGCGCGGGCAGAGCCTGAGCGTCGCGCTCCAGCTCCTGACGTTTCACGCGCTGATGCGCCGGAGCGCCGTCGGGGTGGCGGTCGTGAGCGCGGTCTTCGTCTGGACGTACAACGCCTTCCCGATCCTGCTACCGCTCGTCGGGATCGGGATCGTGTCGCACGCGGTCACGCGCGGCCGCGTGGAGTATTCGCTCGCGCTCGGCGCCGCGGCCGGCGTCGCGTTCGCCCTGGTCGTGAATCCGTATTTCCCGAGCAACGTGCAGTTCCTGTGGAACCACATCGCGCCGAAGATCTTCGTCGCCGACTACGCGACGTCGGTCGGGACGGAATGGCTGCCGTACTCGTCCTGGGCGCTCGTGACGCTGCTTCCCGGCGCGCTCGCGGCGTACCTCCTGGCCCTCGCGCTCAGCGATCGGGACGAGTGGCGTCGCGACACCGCCCGGCTCTTCTGGGCGTTGACCGCCACGCTCTACTTGGTGCTGCTGCTCAAGTCGCGGCGCTTCGTCGAGTACTTCCCGCCGGCAGCCGTGCTGGCGCTGGCCTTCACGCTCAGAGCGCCGCTGGCACGCCTCGAGCTGCGCCGCGTGTCGTGGTCGGAAGGGCGCCTCGCGCTCGCCGTGTTCGCGGGCCTCGCCTTCGCGACGCTGCTACTGACGACCGTCACCGCGGCGCGCGAGGAAGTCCGCGGCCAACCGTCGACCGCCCGCTACCAGCGCGGCGCGCGCTGGCTCACCGCTCACACGCCGGCGGGATCGCTCGTGTTCCACACCGATTGGGACGACTTCCCGCCGCTCTTCTTCCACAACGTCCACAACACCTACGTCGCCGGCCTCGATCCCGACTTCCTGCGGCTGCGCGACCCGCGCCGCTACGATCGCTGGGTGGCCGTGACGCGCGGCCAGGTGGCCGATCCCGGCCCCGTCATCGCCGAGGAGTTCGGAGCGGCGTACGCCTTCACCGACGACGAGCACACGGAGTTCATCGCCAACGCCGACCGCAGCCCGCGGATGGAGCGGGCCTACGTCGACGACGACGTCGTCATCTATCGCGTACGCACCCCGTGATCGTTCCGAGGATCGAGAATGCGCGCCCTGCCCTCCTTCTCCCGGCTGGGAATGCGGACGTCGCGTGTGCCCCGGCACCGCGCCGACCGGCGGATGGACTGCGTGTTCTCACGCACCACTGGGTGCTGACCCGCATCGTCGCGCGCGTGAACGGGAGGCGCGGATCGCAGCCAAGCCGCTTTCGCCGCGCGGAGCCCGGGGCACGGGTCTTGCGAGGCGTCGGGTCCAAGGAGGAATCGCACATGGGCATCACTCGAACGCTGATCGTCGCAACCGTCGTCCTCGCGTCCGGCGCGGCCGCACTCGCGGCGACGCCGATCCCCGTCACGACCTGCGGTCAGCTGGTCAAAGGCACCGGCCAGCTCGTCGGCGATCTCGATTGCTCGGCCAGCCTCGGAGAGGCCGTGCATCTCACTGGAACCCTGCTCCTGAACGGCTTCGTGCTGACCGGAACGCCGACGTCCGACGTCGTGCGCTGCGAGACGGGGGCCTGCCGCGTCGTCGGGCCGGGCACGGTCACGGGCGGCGCCGACGGCGTCCGGAGCGACCGCGGCGCGCGCGTCGAAGCGGGCGCGATCATCACGGGGAACGCCGGCGACGGCGTCCGCACCGACAAGACCGCGAAGGTCACGGACGCGACGGTCTCGGCCAACGGCGGCGACGGGATCCGCAGCAAGACGACCGCGGTCGTCACCGGCGCGAGCATTCTCGACAACGGCGGCGACGGTGTCCGCACGGACGGGACGGCGACGGTCAAAGGGTCGACCGTGAGCGGCAACGGTGGGAACGGCATCGACAGCGACAAGGTCGCCAAAGCCATGAAGGGCTCGATCGTGACCGGCAACGGCTTCGACGGCATCCGCGGAATCCGCGCCCAGCTCCACGACTCGACGGCGACCGGCAACGCCGCCGACGCCGCGTGCGGGGTCACCGACGAGTGCGCCGACGTCGCCTCGGATCTCTTCCCGAAGGTGAAGGACACCAGCACCTGCGGTACGAGCCGCAACCCCGAGCTCGGAGGCACGTGGGGCGTCTGTAGTAACGATTGAACGGAACGCCGACCGCGGGGGCCGGCCTCGGCGCCGACTCCCGCGCGACGGCGCTGCCACCCGCGCCGTTTTTTTCGTGCCCGTCGTCCTCGCTCCATCCGGGCATCGGGTCTAGACTCCGGCTACCACACGTTTCCCGGAGGAGGCTCGACCATGCAGACCGGCGGATGTCTCTGCGGCGCCGTACGCTTCGAGGTCGACGGCACGATCGGCCCCATCACCTGCTGCCATTGCTCGCAGTGTCGCCGCGCGTCGGGCTCCGCCTTCACGGCGGCGGCCTCCGTCGACGCGGACGGTTTCCGGATCGTGCAGGGCGCGGAGCTCGTGGGGGCATTCGAGTCGTCGCCGCAGAACCGGCGGATGTTCTGCTCGCGGTGCGGGTCGCAGCTCTTCGGCAAGCACGACGCCTACCCGGCCATCGTCCGGGTTCGCGCCGGCGCCTTCGACGACGATCCGAACAGCCGCGTCGCCGCCGACATCATGATGAGCTCGAAGGCGCCGTGGCTCGAAGGGCACGAGCACGCCGAGGAGTTCCCCGAGCTCCCCCCGATGTCGTACTTCCTCCCCGACGCGACGCTCACGCGCGTCATGCCGCGCTCGCCGCGGCCCAACGTCACAATCGTGCAGCGCGCCTACGAGGCCTTCTTCCGCCGCGACATCCGCGCCGTGCTGCACCTGCTGCACCCCGACGTCGAGATCCGCCAGGCGAGCGAGATCCCGTGGGGCGGCTCGTACACCGGCCATGCGGAAGCGGCGGCGTTTTTCGGGAAGCTCGTCAGCACGATCACGTCGGCCGTCACGCTCGAAGGCTTCATCGACGCCGACGACCGCGTCGTGGCGCTCGGCCGCACGCGCGGCAAGGTGAACGCGACCGGAAAGCAGTTCGACGTCCCGATCGCGCACGTGTGGACCGTCGAGGACGGGCTCGTGACGCGGGTCGAGTACTACATCGACGACCCGACGATGCTCGCGGCGCTGGTCTGACGACGGAGGTCGTGAGCGCGCGGCGCTTCCGGCGATCGACTAGGCTCGGTCAGGGCCGAGTCGCACGAGCATCTTCCCCGCGTTCGCGCCCGTGAAGAGGCCGAGGAACGCCTGCGGCGCCTTCTCGATGCCGTCGACGACGGTTTCCTCCCACTTGATCTTCCCCTCGCGCACCCACTGGCCCATCTCCATGAAGAACTGGGGGACCATGTCGAGGTAGTTCGAGACGATGAAGCCCTGGAAGGTGATGCTCTTGCCCACGACGAGGATGATGTTGCGGGGGCCGGGCGGCGGCTCGGTCGCGTTGTACTGGCTGATCATGCCGCACGCGACGATGCGGCCGAAGCGGTTCATCTGCTCGAGCGCGACTTCCAGGTGCTCGCCGCCGACGTTCTCGAAGTAGATGTCGATGCCCTTCGGCGCCGCCTTCTTCACGGCGGCACCGAGGTCGCCGCAGGTCTTGTAGTTCACGACGGCGTCGACGCCGGCCTCGCGCTTCAGCCACGCGGCCTTCTCGTCGGAGCCGACCGAGCCGACGACGGTGCAGCCCTTCGCCTTCGCGATCTGGCACACGACCGATCCGACGGCGCCCGCCGCCGCCGAGACGAAGACCGTCTCGCCTGCCTTCGGCTGGCCGATGCGGAGGAAGCCCGAGTACGCCGTGAGGCCCGGCATGCCGAGCACGCCGAGGTACGCGCCGAGCGGCGCCACGCTCGGGTCCACCTTCTGGACCATGGTGCCGTCGGAGACCCAGTGCTCTTTCCAACCGCCGGTCGCGAAGCCGCAGACGTAGTCACCGGCGGCGAACCCGGGGTGCTTCGACTCGACCACCTGGCCGACCGAGCCGCCGTCCATCGCCTGCCCGACCTGGAACGGCGGCACGTAGCTCTCGCGGTCCATCATACGGCCCCGCATGTACGGATCGACCGACATGAAGACGTTGCGGACGAGGAACTGACCCTCGGCCGGCTTCGGCATCGGCGTCTCGACGAGCGCGAAGTTCTCGGCGGTCGGCGTCCCGACGGGGCGGCTCTTCAGATGGATCTCGCGATTGGTCGTTGGCATGGGTCGTCCTCCGGCGGCGGACTCTTCCACGCGCGCCGGAACGACGCTATGCGGGCCTCGACGAAATCCTTCGTCGAGGAGGCCCCCATGCGTGCTCGCGGATTGCTCGCCGCTGCCGTCGTCGTTCTCGCTCCCGTGGTCGTGTTCGCGGACACGATCGTGACGCCACTGAAGGGTCAGAGCGCGGCGCAGATCCAGCAGGATCAGGCCGAGTGCCGCTCCATCGCGGCGTCGTCGGGAGGCGCGCCGCCCGCCGAGCCGGCGTCCAGTGGCCGCACGCGCGGTGGACGCGCGCGCGGTGCGGCGCGCGGGGCCGCGGCGGGTGCGGTCGCGGCGGAGGTCCGCGGCCAGCAATACGATCGCTACGACGACCTCCCGGACGACGCCAAGCGCGAGTACCGGCAGAACAACGCCGGCGGTGCGGCGGCAGCCGGCGCGATGGTCGGCGCCTCGCGGCAGCGCCAGGCGCGCCGCGAGCAAGCGACGCAGCAGCAGGCCGCGCAAGCAAACGCCGCGGCCGGCAACGACCAGGCGTACCGCGCGTGCCTGATGGGACGCGGGTACTCGATCCAGTAGCGGGCGCTACGTCGCGCGACCGGTCGGCGCGTGCGCGCGGAGGGCCGCCCGCACGCGCGCGGGGAGCGCCGGGATCGCATCGACCCAGACGCCGTAGGCGGCGTGAATGGCGGCGGTGATCGCGGGAACGATCGGGATCATCGCGATCTCGCCGACGCCGCGCGCGCCGAAGGGACCGCACGGCTCGGCGCTTTCGATCGGGATGGTTTCGATCACGCGAACCGCGTCGACCGCGGTCGGCAGATTGCAGGCGTCGAGCCGGAGCCCGACCGGCATGCCGTCGCGCACGGCGCAGCGTTCGAGGAGCGCGTAGCCCTGCCCCATCACGACGCCGCCTTCGACTTGCCCACGGAAGAGCGCCGGATTGATCACCCGGCCCGCGTCGACCGCGACGACGGCGCGCCGGACACGCACGCGGCCGGTCGCGACCTCGACGGCGACGTCGGCGACGACCGTGCTCCAGCCGTACGTGTGCGCGTGCCGCGTCGGCCGCGGGTGGTCGAGCGGCTGGGTCGGCGGCACATGCCACGTGTAGGACGCCGCGATCCCGTCCGCCGGCCACGCGGCGCGCGGACCGCGCGCGGCGAGCATCCGCGCGAGTCGCTCGCATGCGCCGCGAACGGCGTTCCCCGCGACGAGCGTCTGTCGTGACGCCGACGTGCTGCCGGCTTCGGGAGCCGTAGTCGAATCCTCCCAGACGATACGCACCCGCGCGGGAGCGACGGCGAGTGTCTCGGCAGCGATCTGCGTCAGCACGGTCGTGATGCCCTGCCCGACCTCGGCGGCGCCGATCGCGACGACGACCGCGCCGTCGCGCGTCATCTGGACGCGCGCGGTCGCGTGATCGTCGAGCCCGAAGCCGTACCCGACGTTCTTGAGCGCGCTCGCGAGGCCGCGGCCGTGCACCCAGCCGTCGCGCGCGCGCGGCAAGGGTCTCGTCCGTGCCCGCGCCGTCGCGGCGGCGAGCGTCCGGCGGAGCCCGTCGGCCGCGGCGACGACGGACCCGGTCGCGAGGCGCGCGCCCGTGCGGACGAAGTTGCGTTGCCGGAGCGTCGCGGGGCTCATGCCGAGGGCGGCCGCGAGCTTGTTCATCTGCTGCTCCATCGCGAAGCACACCTGATTCACGCCGAAGCCGCGGAAGGCGCCGGTCACGGGATTGTTGGTGAAGACGGCTCGCCCGCGGACGTCGACCGCCGGAATCGCGTACGGCCCGCAGGCCTGCTCGACGGCGTTCGCGACGACGGCGCGCGACGTGGTCGCGTAGCCGCCGGCGTCGGCGAGGAGGTCGATCTCCGCCGCGACGAGACGGCCATCGCGATCCGCGGCCAGACGATGGCGAATGCGAAACGGATGCCGCTTCCCGTGGCCGCGGATCGACTCGGCACGATCCCACACCATGCGCACCGGCCGGCCGGTCACGCGCGCGGCGAGGAGGAGGAGGATCTGGAGCGACACGTCCTCGCGCCCGCCGAACGCGCCGCCGATCGCGTCCTGCACGAGGCGCAGCCGATCGAGCGGCTCGCCGAGCGCGACGGCCGCCTGGCGGAGATCCGCCTCGGGCCACTGGGTCGCGACGTGCAACGTGAGCGTGCCGTCCGGCTCCGGCACCGCGATGCCGGCCTCGGGCGCGAGGAACGCGTGCTCGACCCAGCGCGTCTCGTACACGCCCTCGACGACCGCCGCCGCACGCGCGAACGCCCGCGCGACCGCGCCGCGCCGGATGCGGGCTTCGCCGACGACGTTCGGATGGCCGGCGACCGTCCGCCGCTCCGGAGCAACGACGGGCGCATCCGGATCGCAGGCCCGTTCCGGATCGACGAGGAGCGCCGTCGCCTCGAGCCGGAGCCCGACGCGCCGCGCGCCCGCGCGCGCCGCGCGCTCGCTCGTCGCGACGACCAGCGCCACCACGTCGGAGGCGGCGCGGATGCGATCCTCGACGAGCACCGGTTGGTCGGGCTCGAGCAGTCCGAAGCGGTTCTGCGGCTTTTCCTCCCCGCGCATGACGAGCACGTCCTTGAAGCACTGATGGTCGCCGGCACGGTACTCGGTGGGCCCGTTGCCGAGGCCATCGAATTCGAAGCCTTCGAGCGCCTTGATCACCTCGATGATC
>DAIQBH010000084.1:14467-22624 GCA_036781285.1 Thermodesulfobacteriota bacterium
CGTGCCGCGGACGTCCGCCGCGGTGAGGACGCGGACGACGCCGCGCGCACGCAGCGCCGCGGCGGCGTCGACCGCGACCAGCCGGGCGGCGGCGACGGGCGCGCGGACGGTCACGGCATGGAACCCGCCGGCCGGGAACGGTCGATCCTGCGGGTAGCGGGCGCGGCCGCGGACTTTCGCGTCGCCGTCCACGCGCGGCAGCGCGCGGCCGACGACCCGGCCCGCGCTAGCCACGCCGGCCTCGCACGCGGCGCCGCGTCGACGCCCGCACCGCTCGCACGATCGCCGTGTAGCCGGTGCAGCGACAGAGGTTCCCGGCGAGCCCGGCGCGGACGGCGGCGTCGTCGGCGTCCGCGGGCAGCGCGCGCGCCGCGAGGATCATCCCGGGCGTGCAGAACCCGCATTGCAGCGCGGCTTCGGCGACGAATGCCTGCCGCAGCGCTTCGAGCTGCGGATCGCGCGCGTCCTCGATCGTCGTCACGCGCCGGCCGTCGGTCTCGACGGCGAGCACGAGACACGAGACGACCGGCGCGCCGTCGAGCAGCACGGTGCACGCGCCGCACTCGCCGACGCCGCACCCGATCTTCGTCCCCGTGAGCCCGAGCCGGTCGCGCAGCAGGTCGGCCAGGGTGTCGCGCGCGTCGACCCGCAGCGCGTGCTCCCGCCCGTTCACGTCGACCGTGATCGCGAACGACGTCGCGGCAGCGGTCATGCGAACGCCCGCATTCGCGCGCGCTCGACGACGACGGCGGCCAGCACCACCCGGTGTGCCGCGTCGGCGTCCCCGCCCGGCCGGCACTCGGCGGCGAGCGCCGCCGCGAGATCCCCTCCCTGTCGTAGCGCGTCCGCCGTTCGCGGCGCCTCGAAGGGCCGCGCGCCGAGGCCGCCGAGCGCGACCCGCACCGCGCGCCCGCGCGCCACGACCGCCGCCGCGACGAGCGCGCGGCCGAACGCCGCGCGGTCGGCGATCTTCTCGAAGGCGCTCGCCGGCTGCGACGCGACGCGCACGGCCAGCACGAGACGCTGACGCGGCCACGCCGCCGCCTGCGCCGCGAGGAGCTCGGCGACGGGCACGAGCCGCACACCGCGCGGGCCGGCTACCTCGACGGTCGCGCCGAGCGCGACGAGCGCCGTCGTGACGTCGCCCGCCGGATGCGGCGTCACGAGGTTGCCGCCGACGGTGCCGCGGCCGCGGAGCGCCGGCGCCGACGTGAGCCGCGCCGCCTCGGCGAGCGCCGGCGCGTGGCGCCGCACCGCCGCGTCGGCGGCGAGCTCCGCGCCGGTCGCGAGCGCGCCGATGCGGAGTCCGCCGTCGAGGCGCGTGATGCCCCGTGCCTCCGCGAGCCCCTTCACGTCGACGAGCTCGCGCACGAAGCGCGCCCAGCGCCGTCGCTCACCGAGCGCGATCAGGAGATCGGTGCCGCCGGCGTAGGCGCAGGCGCCGGGACGCGCGAGGGCGGCAAGCGCGGCGCGGAGCGTCGCGGGGCGCGAGTAGCGGAGCGAAGGAAGGTCGGGCATCGACCCTCGGCTACGCGGCCGTCCCGCGATCCCACGCCACCACCCCGTCGATCACCGTCCGCACGTCGGCATCCGTCATCGCGCAGTGAAGCGGCAGCGTCACGAGCTCCTGCCACACCTGCTCCGCCACCGGCAGTGGGCCCGTCGCCCAGCGGCGGAAGAACGGCTGGAGATGGTTCGCGACGTAGTGCACGCCGGACTCCACCCCGATGGAGCGGAGCGCGGTCATGAGCTCGGCGCGCGGCCGACCGTGCACCCGGACGACGTAGATGTGCGGGGCGACCGCGTTCCAATCGACCGGCCGCGAGCGCACGTGACGCAGATCCTCGAACGCGGCGTCGTACGCCCGGCAGATCGCGCGCCGCCGCGCCACGAACGCGTCGACCTTCGCGAGCTGCGCGAGGCCGATCGCGGCGCAGAAGTCGGGCATGTGGTAGCGGAACCCCTCCGAGACCACTTCGCGATACCCGGACGGCCCGGGCTCGGAGGTGATGCCGAGCGCGCGCAGGCGCCGGATCGTATCGGCCCGCGCGTCGTCCGCGAGGGTCACGGCGCCGCCCTCACCGCAGGTGACGGTCTTGATGGGATCGAAGCTGAAGCAGGTGGCGTGACCGAAGCTGCCGATCGCGCGGCCAGCCTGAACCGTGCCGAACGCGTGCGCCGCGTCCTCGATCACCCAGAACCCATGACGCTCCGCCAGCGCGAGCAGCCCGTCCATGTCGCACGCGCTTCCATAGAGATGCACCGGCATCACCGCGCGCGTCCGCGGCCCGATCCGGCGCTCGACGTCGGCGACGTCCACGAGCATGGTGCGCTCGTCGACCTCGCAGAACACCGGCGTCGCGCCGGTCGCGAGGATCGCCTGCACCGAGGCCGCGAACGTGATCGACGGAACGATCACCTCGTCGCCGCGTCCTATCCCGTGAGCGGAAAGAGCGATATGAAGCGCCGACGTTCCGGTGTTCACCGCAACGGCATGCTTGCAGCCCAGATGACGCTCGAGCGCTTCCTCGAACCTTCGCGTGACGGATCCCAGCCCGAGCCAGCCGGATCGAAAGACCTCCTCGACGGCTCGCAACTCCTCCGGACCGAGCGACGGTCGGGAAACCGGGATCGTCATGCGAGCGATCTCTAGCCCGTGAGCCCGGAGACCGTCGAGCGGGTCGTTGCCAGCCTCGTGCTCGGCACCCTCGCGTGGCCGCTCGCGCGCGCGTGCGCGAGCGCGGACTTTCGCCGCGCCTTCCCGGTGCTCACGGCCGCGCTGGCGTCCGTGCTCGCCGTGTACGCCGTAGGGCTCGCGCTCGCCGTCGTGCTGGCGCCGCGCTGGGTGCTCGGCCTCCTCGTCGCGATCGGCCTCGTCCTGCTCGCGGCCGTGCGCTGGCACGGGGCGGTCGCGCGCGGCGCCGCGCGCCGCTGGCCGCCGGGCTCGCTCGCCCCGCTCCAGCTCGGCCCGTGGTTCGACCGTACGTTCTATCTGAACCGGCGGCGCCAGCTCGGCACGCCCTTCAAGACCGCCCAGTTCGTCCGCCCGATGGCGTGCTTCGTCGGGCTCGCGGAGGGGCTCGACTTCATGAAGGCGAACGAGCCGGCGCTCGGATCGCCCGCGATGGCGTTCGGCAGATTCATCCGGGGCGGCTTCCTCCGCCACATGCCGCCCGAGCTGCACACGGTGACGAAGAGTCTCTTTGCTGCGGCGTTCACACGCGACGTGTACGAGCCGCTCCTGCCGTTCATGCGGGAGGCGCTCAACGCCGAGCTGACCCGCATGACGCTGGCGCCGGCCGGCGTTCCGCCGCGCCGCCACGTGCAGCGCGCGCTCTTCTCGATCTGGATGCGGCTCTTCTTCGACGTCGCGCCGGAGTCGCCCGCGCGCGAGCGCTTGAAGACGCTCTACCGGACCCTGGACATCCGCAATCCGACGCACGCATCGGACCGCGCCGTGCACGCCGCCGTCGACGAGATCATGGCGATCGCGCGCGAGCGGCAACGAAGCGCGCCGCAGGACGGCCCACCGCGGAGCTGCCTCGCCGCGCTGGAACGCGCGCGTCCCGGCGCGAGCGACGACCCGACGCTCCTCGGCAACCTCGTCTACATGGGCCACACGACGTGGGCCGACGTCTCGGGACTGCTCGTCTGGGTCTTCCGGATGCTGACCGAGCACGCCGCCTGGGCCGAGCGGCTGCGCGCCGTGGGATCGAGCACGCGGGACGAGGACGGCGAGCCGCCGCTCGCCACCCGCATCGTCATGGAGACGCTCCGGCTCGAGCAGAGCGAGCACCTCTATCGCATCGCCCTCCGCGACCTCCCGAGGGGGGACACGCTCATCCCGCGCGGCTGGCTCGTGCGCCTCTGCGTGCGCGAGAGCCACCAGGACCCGCGCGTGTTCGCCGATCCGGCGACCTTCGACCCGGACCGCTTCCGCGGCCGGAGCTATTCGCTGCGCGAGTACTCGCCGTTCGGCGGCGGGCTCCGGCACGCCTGCGTCGGCGAAGGGCTCACGACGCGCGTCGCCGCGACCTTCGCCGAAACGCTCACGACCGGCTTTCGCTGGTCGACGGTCGCCGACGGGCCGTACGAATACAGCGCGTGGCGCCACTGGCGTCCCGGGTCGGCATGGCGCGTGAAGGTGACGGCGCTCGCATGAGCGCCCCGCGCGTGAGCGTGCTGGTCGCCGCGTACGATGCCGCGCCGTTCATCGAAGCGACGCTCGAGAGCGCGCTCGGCCAGACGTTCGACGACCTCGAGGTCCTGGTCATCGACGACGGCTCGCGCGACGGCACCGCCGACGTCGTCCGGCGCGTCGCCGCGTCCGATCCGCGGCTCCGGCTGCTCGTGCAGGAGAACCGCGGGCTCAGCGCGACGCGCAATCGCGGCATCGCGGAGGCGCGGGGATCCCTGATCGCGTTCCTCGACCATGACGACCTCTGGCACCCCGAGAAGCTCGCGCGCCAGGTGGCGGTCTTGGACGCACAGCCGCGGACGGCCGTCGTGTCCTGCCACTCGGCATTGATCGACACCGAGCACCGCTGCCTCGGGTGGCGCTTCGGCGGCAACGCGAACGGCGACGTCTATGCCGAGATGCTGGTGTGGGACCTCGTCTCCGGCGGCAGCGTCACGCTCGTCCGGCGCGCGGCGCTCGACGCCGTCGGACCCTTCGACGAGACGCTCCGCATCCGCGAGGACTGGGACATGTGGATCCGCCTAGCGCGCCGCTACGAGTTCGCGACGGTGCCGCGGGTGCTGGTCGGGTACACGCGCAGCGCCACGAGCTCGTCGCGCGACTACGAGCGTCTCGCCGAGGAAGGCGTACGCGTGCTCGACAAGGCCCGCCGCGACGATCCCGGCTTCGACGACGCGCGCCATCGCTTCTGTCTCGCGCGCGACCTCTTCGCCACGGCGAGCTTCTGCGCCGTCGACGGCCACACCGCCCTCGCGTGGCGCTACCTCGGGCGCTCGCTCGCACTGACCCCGGCCCCGGTGCTGGGCTCGCCGCGGCGCTGGGCGCTCGTCGGCGTGCTCGGTCTCCGGACGATGTTGCCGGCCGGCGCCTTCCGAACGGTCCTCGGGTGGCTGAATCGGTGGTCGTTCCAGCTCGAGCCCGGGCGGCCGTTCCGCGAGCTCGACGCGGCCTCCACATGAGCGCGGAGCTTTCCGTCATCCTCGTGACCGACTCGCTCGACGCGATCGCGACGGCGCTCGCGCGGTATCGAGCCGCGACCGATCCCGCGCGGGTCGAGCTCGTGGTCGCGGCCGTTGCGGCCGATCCTCGGCTCACGGAAGCGTCGTTGAACGGCGCCGGCTTTCCGAATGCGCGCGTCGTCGACGGCGGCGACGGGACGCTGCAAGATGCCGAGTGGCGCGCGTTCCAGGCGACCACGGCGCCGCTCGTCGTATTCGGGCAAGCGCACGTGTTTCCGCGTCCCGGGTTCGGCGCGGCGATCCGCTCGGCATGGGCGGAGGGCCGCGCGGCCGTCGTGGGCCCCGCGATCGCCAACGCCAATCCGGCGACGCTGATCAGCCGCGCCGCCATGTGGCTGAGCTTCGGGCGCTGGATGGACGATCCCCCGCGCGGCGCGTGGCCTGACGTGCCCGGGCACAACAGCGCGTACGACCGCGCGGCGCTCTCCGACCTCGGCGACGATCTCGTCCGCTACCTCGAAGCCGGATGGCAGCTCCAGGCCGCCCTCGCCGCTCGCGGCCACCGCTGCTTCCTCGAGCCCGCGGCGCGCATGGACGTGGTGAACCCGTCGCGCCTCGGACCCTTCGTCGCGCACTTCTTCCACCTCGGGCGGCTCGTCGCGGCGCAACGCTGCCAGCGCTGGTCGGCGGTCCGCCGCCTCGCGTACGCGCTCGGGTCGCCGTTGATTCCGCTCGTCCGATTGCAACGGATCGTCGGGGACAGCCTACGACGTCGGACGCACGCGCCGTGGAGCGGGGTGCCGCTTCTCGTGCTCGGGCTCGTGGCGAGCGCCGCCGGCGAAGCGACGGCGTTCCTGTTCGGACCAGGACCACCGTCGCGGTTCGTGCGGAAGGCGTAGAGTTCACGCGCCGCGCTCGGTCAGGAAGGCTCCCGGTCGCGCGACGTCGGTGCTGGACCAGCGCGCGCGAGCCGGGCAGGCTTGGCCCGTGGCGAACCAACGGGCGGCGGTCTTGCTGGCAGGGGTGTGTCTCTTGGGGTGCGCGGTCGCCGCGCCGATCGCGGCGCATGCCGACGACTGCGACGACGGCGAGGTGAGCATCCTCGTCTCGCCGCGGGCGCCGACGCCAGGCGGGCGCGTACGCGTACTCGCCGCGAGCGACGTCGGCGCGATCGGCGAGCTCGCCGTGACCGACGGCGACGGACGCGTCGTCTCGAACGCGATCGAGCGGCTCGGCGGGCCGCCGTGGAGCGCGGTCGTGACCGTCGATCCCGCCCTCGCGGGCACGCATCGCGTGGAAGCGACCCGCGACGGCGCGCGCGTCGGTTGCGCGACGTTCGAGGTCGGCGGCCGCGCGGCGAAGGGCTTCTCCGGATGGAACCTCGCGACCGAGGCGCTCTACTCGGCGTGGATCGAGCACCTCTTCGACGCTCCGCCGACGACGTCCCTCTCCTTCGATTCGCTCCAGGAAGTCCTGTTGGACCCCCAGCGGAACCTTCTTCACGACCACCTCGGCCTCGGCGAGGACGGGCCGAACACGCTCGGCCAGCCACCCGACTGCGCCGACATGCCGTACGCGCTCCGCGCCTACTTCGGCTGGAAGCTCGGGCTCCCGGTCGCGTACCGCGGCTGTAGCCGCGGCACGTCGTCGAAGCCGCCGTCCTGCGGGTCGGTGAAGACGGCGACTCCTTCGACCGGTTCCGATGCGCGCGGCTGGTACGCGCGCGCGGCGACCGAGGTGATGAACACCGTCCATTCCGGGAGCGCGCGGACGTCGCTCGCCGACGAGGCGACCGATTTCTACCCCGTCGCGCTCACCCGCGACGCGCTCCGCCCTGGCACCGTCTACGCCGACCCCTACGGCCACACGTTGATGATCGTGCAGTGGGTCGCGCAGACGCCGGAGCGCGGCGGCGTGCTCCTCGCCGTCGACGCGCAGCCCGACAACTCCGTCGCCCGGAAGCGCTTCTGGGAAGGCACGTTCCTCTTCGCGGACGACGTCGCGAGCGCCGGGCCGGGCTTCAAGGCGTTCCGCCCGCTGGTCCGAACGAGTGGCGGGGCGCTGGCGCCGCTCTCGAACGGCGCGCTCCGGGACGATCCGCGCTTCGCGCCGTTCTCCCTCGAGCAGGCGACCCTCGATCCGGACGCCTTCTACGCGCGCGTGCAGCGCCTCATCAATCCCGACGGCCTTCGTCCCGCGCAGGCCTACGCCGACACGCTGGATGCGCTCGTCGAGCAGCTCCAGACCCGCGTCGACTCCGTGCAGCGCGGCGAGGCGTACGTCCGCGCGCATCCCCGCGAGACCATCGGCATGCCCGAGGGCCTCGCGATCTTCGAGACCATCGGCCCCTGGGAAGACTACGCCACCCCGTCGCGCGACCTCCGCCTCCTGATCGCGATGAAGGTGCTGCTCGGCCTCCCCGGCCGCATCGTCGAGCACCCCGAGCTCTTCCTGCTCGACGGCGCCGCGCCGCGCGCCGCGGCGGCCGCGGTGGAGCAGGCGCACGCGTCGACGGTCGAGGAGCGCGTGATCGAGTACACGCGGACCGACGGCAGCGTGCAGCGGCTCACCGTCGGCGAGATCCTCGCGCGGAAGCCGGCGCTCGAGATGGCCTACAACCCGAACGACTGCGTCGAGGTCCGCTGGGGCGCCCCCGAGGGCAGCCCCGAGCGCTCGACGTGCCGGCGGAGCGCGCCACCCGAGCAGCGCGCGCGGATGGCGTCGTATCGCTCGTGGTTCCGCGAAGGCCGGCGGCCGTCGCGGTAGTTTTCGGGTACGCGCCGACCCCTTGTCTCGCGCGCCGGGCTTGCGTGGTGAATGCGGATTCACTACGGCGTGAATTCGCATTCACATCGAGCGAGGGACGCCCATGAACGCAGCCTTGTTGGACGATGCCGCCGTCGTGGAGCGGCTCTTCGATCACATCGATCGCGGCAGCACGGACGTGAGCGAAGGCGTGTGGCGCGACCGTAGATGGGGTAACGGGCGTCCGGGCCATCC
>DAIQBH010000085.1:0-22374 GCA_036781285.1 Thermodesulfobacteriota bacterium
CGCCGAGTGCGTTCCCGGTATATTCAATCGCTTCGCGACGGTCGCGATGCGCGCAGTGCCGCAGCGGGCGATCGACGTCGTCCGGCGCCGCGCGCCGTGGCTGCCGATCGTGGAATGATGCCGCGGGTCGATGGCCGGTCGATCGCTAGCGGCTCTCATGGTCCAAATTGGAGCAAGCTTTCTGCGGTGCTCGATCGTATCGAGTTCGCATTCTTCTTGACGACCGTCGCCGGCACCCTATCGTCCTCGGCCAACGCGAAAGAGAGGTCGTTGATCATGCGATTCCTCGCAGTTCTTCTGTTGGTCGGTTTCGTCAACGCTGCGACCGCGGCATGCGCCGAACCCGAGCGCTTCCTCGACAGCGACGAGGCCAAAGAAAAGTCCTTTCGCCAGGGCTGCGCGATCACCGACTACAGCGACATGGTGAGCGGCGAGGATATCGAATGGGTTTGGGTCCGCCCGTCGGCGGGCGTCGGCGCACCGGGCGCACTGGAAATCAAGCAGGTCCGGAACAACAGCGACGTCACCGATCCCGAGATCGCCGGCAAGGTCGAAAAGGATCTCCGCGCGGCCTTCGAGCGCATCGGGAAGAGCATCGGCAAAGGCGGTCTGGTCGCGACGGCCTGTGTCTATTGGATGCAGCGTTTCAACTCGGCCCGGGCCATGGTGCCCTTCGCCGGCATGCACTTGATGCAGGCCGGCATCGGCATCGAGGTGTCGGTTGCCGACGCGAGCGGTAAGGTCCTCGCGAAGGTGCGGCACAGCGGGCGAGAAGGGAAAGATCCCGCGGAGGCCGCTGCGGCGGTCGCCGACCGCATCGTGAACTACCTGCGAGATCACTGACTCGATGCGCTGAGTGGTGATTGCTCTTGCTCGGTGAAGGCATACGGTCGGTAGCGTCGTCCGCCCCATGAACTCGAGGTCTCGATCTGTGACCTCGAGTCGTCCGTCTCGGCGTCGAGCATCACCTTCAGCCCGCGCACGCCGACGCTCGATGTTCACGGAAGCGGCACCCACTACGCCAGCGTGTTCGCTTCGGCATCGCGACGCGAGAGGTACGAGTCGCTACGCCGGTGTGCCACCCGAACGCCCGGATCGGCGGGATTGCGTGTGCCACACCGACCCATTCGAGCCGTGGGTGGCACCTCGTGTGTCAGCGCATTTGCACGACCCCGCGGAATTGCAAGGCGGGTCCCGGTGGCATGGAACCGGCTTTTTGCGGCCTTCGAGATGCCGATCGAAGGAGCTCCGATGCCGGACCTCAGCCGCTACGCGCACCGTACACGGAAGATCGTAGGTCTCGCGCTCGTCGCCGCCACCGCGCTGATCTCCCATGCGACCTACGCGCTCGGCGGATGCGGATGCGAGAAGCCGGCGCCGCGGCCGGCGGCCGTCCGGCCCGACGCGACCTGGGCCGGCATGCCGGTGTCCTTCTTCGCGGCCGGGCTCGTCGTCGGGGAAAGCTACGAAGCGACCTTCCGCGCGCTCGACGGCACGATGGCCACGGCGAACGGCACGGTCACGATGGCGAAAGACGTCGCGGACGCGGCCGAGAAGCCGATTCTCAGCGTGGCGCTTCCGGAGCTCCCCCTCGGACCGTCGAGCGTCACCGTCCGTTCGCTCGCGACGGGCGCGCAGGTGCTCGCGATCTCCGACCGCCAGTTCACGGTCGCGCCGACGCCGATCGCGCTCCCGGGCGAGTACGGATCCTGGTCGTATGCCGACACGCAGCTCGCGGTCGGCCACGACGGCGTCGTGTACCTGAGCCTCGACTTGACCGGCCTGACCCAGCCCCTGGTCTTCGAAGCCGAGATGGCCGGCTATCCGCTCCGCTACTCCTCGCGCGACGTCGTCTTCATGAACACGCAGGGCTTCCTCATGCAGCTCCTCGTGCAGCCGCAGTCGGGCGAGGCGATCCCGGGCATGTTCGTCTACCCGGCGACCTCGTCGACCACGAGCGACATGCTCCACTACTCGCGCCACGAGTTCCGCACCTACTTCCTCGATCACGAGGAGCGTCAGGCGCACGCGGTCGACGCGAGCGGCAACTGGCACGACGACGGCAGCCGTCACATCGATCACGATCATCTGGTCGTGGCGATGATCGGACGGCTCGCGGACGGCTCGCTGCCGGCCGCCGGTGCGACGCCGCCGTTCACGCTCCGCGTCCGCGCGCACTCGCTCTTCCACCGCGGCCTCACCGGCGCGAGCGCCGTCTCGATGGGGCCGCTCACGGCCACGGCCGGTTACGACTCGCGCTATCCGTTGCTCGGCGTCGCGGGCCTCCGCGGCGACGTCTACACGAACGGCCAGCTCAAGATGTCGACGGGCGCCGTCGTCGCGGGCAACGCGACCGCGGGCAGCTTCTCGATGGGCCTCGGCGCGTTGGTCCTCGGCAAGCGCGCGACCACGACGAAGGCCGAGACCTACATGGCCGCGACCGCGCCGAAGGACCTCGCCGACCTCGGCGACGTCACGGTCTCGGGACTTCTCGCGCGCCGTACGATCGTCGGGCCCGGGAGCTTTCGCGCGAATCGCATCACGGTCGCGAACGGCGGCCAGCTCTTCGTCGACAACAGCAAGGGCCCGGTGACGATCTACGTCGCGGACTCGGTCAAGGTCTCCGGCATCGGCGGCATCGCGGTGGCCGACACGAATCCGGAGAAGTTCGCGGTGTACCTGAGCGGCACCGGCGGCGCGACGTTCTCGGTCGTCGGTATCTTCAACGGCGTCGTCTACGCCCCCGCGTCGACGGTCACGCTCGGCGGCGGCGGCATCTTCACCGGCGCCTTCCTCGGCAAGACGGTGAACGTTCTCGACGCGTCGGTGATTCGCTACGACCAGAGTCTGCTCGGGCGCTGATCGCGGCACCCAGCTGAAATGCACCGCTACGGCGAACCAATGACGTCCGTATCCGCCACCGGTCCTCGCGCCGCCGGGCTCCGAAGGGCAGGGCACGGAACGTGCTGCTGGTAGCCGCATGGACGTCGGGCCTCGACCTGGTCCGACGCGGGGCTGCGAGGTGTGGACCGCGAGGGACGTGCTCGGGGTCGCAGTGAGCGAGAAGTTCGATGCCGAGACTTCGCAGGAACGAGCCGTCAGATAGCACCATCCTGGTCGTCGACGACCAGGAGGACGCGCTCGGCGCGACTCAGGCGCTCCTCGAGCGCGAGGGCCACCGCGTCCTCCCGTGCGCGACCGGCGTCGAGGCGCTGACGCGGCTCGCGGCGAACGAGGTGCAGCTCGTCGTCGTCGACTACTACATGCCGACGATGTCGGGTCCGGAGCTGATCGCCGCGATCCGTGAGCGCGACGAATTCGTCCAGATCGTGCTCCAGACCGGTTTCGCGGGACCGAAGCCGCCGCGGACGCTCCTCGCCGAGCTCGACATCCAGGGCTACCACAACAAGGCCGACGGCCCCGACGCGCTCCTCATGTGGGTCGACGTCGGCTTGAAGGCGCACAAGCTCGTCACGCGGCTTCGCGAGCGCGAGCGCATGCAGGCGGATCTGGTCGCGAACGTGTCGCACGAGTTCCGGACGCCGCTCAACATCATCGCCGGCTACGCCGAGATGCTGCTCGACGAGGGCTGCGGACACTTGCCGGATGCCGCGGGCGAGACGGTGAAAGCGATCGCCCGCACCAACCGCTCGCTCGGGGCGCTGGTCGACAACTTCCTCCAGTACGCGCGCGTCGACGCCGGCGTCGCCGAGGCGGGAGACGACCGCAACGTCACCGGCGAGCTGGTGCGCGAGCTGGAAAGTCTCGGCAACCTGCTCGTCCAGGAGAGTCGAGTCGCGTTCGCCGCGACGTGCGCGGAGACCGTGCCGGCGACGTTCCTCGCCGACTCCGTGAAAGTCCGGACGGTGCTCCGGAACCTGATCGGCAACGCCGCGAAGTTCACGCGCCGGGGCAGCATCACGCTCGCCGCCGACTCGGCCGACGACTGGATCACGTTCGCCGTTCGCGACACCGGCCCGGGCATCGCATCCGACGTCCAGCAGGCGGTGTTCGAGCCGTTCCGCCAGCTGGCGGGCGCGCGCACGCACGGCGGCGTCGGTCTCGGGCTCGCGCTCTCGTGTCGCCTCGCGCAGGTGCTCGGCGGCTCGCTGACGCTCGAGAGTAGCGTCGGCGTGGGCTCCACGTTCACGTTGACGATCCCACGCCGCGTGCCCGAGGCCGAGATCGTCCGCGAGCGCAGCGCCATCCGGGCCCGCGCCGGGGCCGCGTGAGCACGGCACCCGTCGCCGCGGCGCCGCCGCTCGCGACCTGGCCGCGTGCCGGCGGCGGCGGCGCGGGAATCGCGGCCGCGCGCGCGTGCCGTCCCGCGGCCGGCGTCGTCACGAGCCTCGTCCTCTACGCGATCGCGTGTCCGCCCCACGAGTGGTCGCTCGCGGCCTGGATCGCGCCGGGACTTCTCCTCGTGGCCACGCGCGCGACCTCCCCGGGGCGCGCGCTCCTCTGCGGGCTCTTCTTCGGCGGCCTCTTCGGGATCGCCATCACGGGCTGGACGTATCACGCGACCCTCGCGTACTTCGGCGCCGATCGCGTGCTCGCGACCACCGCGACCGCGTTCGTCCTCGTGATGTGGCTCGGCTACGCGGGGATTCCGTACGGGCTCCTGATCGCCGCGTACGGCATCGTCGCGAGGCGGCTCGCGCCGGTCTGGCTGCCGCCGGTCGGCGCCTGGCTCTGGGTCGCGAGCGAGTGGCTGCGGTCGACGATGTTGACGGGGCTCCCGTGGGAGCTCCTCGGCGATACGCAGTTCCGGAATCTCGTCGTGATCCAGATCGCCGAGCTCGGTGGTGTGTGCGCGGTGTCGTTCGTCGTGGCGTTGGTCAGCATCGCCGGCGCCGAGGCGCTGCGCCAGCTCGCGCGCGGCGGAACGGCGGTCGCGGCGGCACGCATCGCGGCCCTGCCCGTCGCCGTGCTCGGAGCGACGCTCGCGTACGGCGCGTGGACGACCGCCGCGTGGGCGCCCACGCCGAACGCCGCCGGAGCCCGCACGATCGCGGTCGTGCAGGCGCGGATCCCGACCGAGCTCCGCTGGAAGCGAGCCTTCTTCCATCGCACGGTCAGTACGTACGCCGCGCTCACCCGCGACGCGTACGGCATGCCGACGCGCGAGGCCGGGCACGCGCCCCTCGACCTCATCGTGTGGCCCGAGAACGCCGCCAACTTCTATTTGTCGGACGAGCCGATGTTGACGGCCCAGCTCGGCACCGTCGCCTCGGGCGCGACCGAGGGCCTGATCGTCGGCGGTCCGCGGCTCGGCGACGACGGGCTCGCGCGGAACGCCGCGTACCTCGTGACGGGCGAGGGCCAGATCCGGGACGCCTACGACAAGCGCCGCTTGGTGCCGTTCGCGGAGTACGATCCGTTTCGCGCCGTTCGCCCGAGCGACGGCGGCGATCCCGACACGTACGTCGCCGGCGCGGACGTGCGCCCGATCGTGGGCCGCACGATGACCCTCGGCACCATGATCTGTTACGAGGCCCTCTTCCCGCATCTCGTGCGCGAGCTCGTGCGCGACGGCGCCGACGTGCTCGTCAACATCTCGAACGACGCGTGGCTCGATCCCGGCGACGGCTCGGCGTCGCGCCAGCACTTCTCGCACGTCGTCTTCCGCGCGATCGAGAACCGCCGCTACATGGTGCGTGCCTCGGACAGCGGGGTGTCCGGTTTCGTCGCGCCGTCGGGCGCCATCTACTCCGTCGTCGCCGACGGCACCGAGGGCGCGGCCGTCGGCCGGGTCGTTCCGCTGCGCGGCACGACGCCCTACGGGCGCTTCGGCGACGCATGGATCGCGCTCGGCGGCCTCGCAGTCGCCGCGGTCGTTCGCCGTCGCGCCGGATCGGTCGCATGAACTCCGCGCGCCGACGTCCCGAGGTGATCGCCATCGCGGCGCTCACGATCGCGCTCGCCGCCGTGATCGGCGCGAACTGCGTGCACTGGATCGGGCGCACGTTCCCGAGCTTCCTCGTGATGGAGAATCGCGTGGTCGCCTCGGTGACGCTCGGCGACTGGCTCACCGTCGACGCGTCCCGGCTCTTCCAGCACGAGATCGTGGCGGTCGACGGCGCCGCGGTGACGTCGTCGGCCGCGATCTACGATGCGGTCGCACGGCGCCCCGCCGGCACCGCGACGGCCTACACGCTGCGGGCGCCGGACGGGAGGCTCCACACCGAGGTCGTCGACTCGCGGCGCTTCTCGGGCTGGGACTTCGCGCGGCTTTTCGGCGCGTACCTCTTCACCGGCCTCGCGTTCGTCGCGAGCGGCCTCGTCGTGTTCGCGCTGAAGCCCGAGAGCGCGGCGGCGCGCGGACTGCTCGCGGCCGGGCTCACGGTCGGCCTGTACGCGCTCACGGGCGCAGACCTCTACGGGCCGCACTGGTTCTTCCGGCTCCACGTCGCGGCGGAGTCGATGGCGACGGCGGGGCTGATCCATCTGGCGCTCGTCTTCCCGACCGATCGCCTGCGCGGCAAGCCGAGTGGCATCCTGGCGCTCGTCTACACGCCGTTCGTGCTGCTGGCGGCGATCTACGAGACGGCGCTCGCCTCGCCTCCTCAGTACACGCTGATGCATCTGGTCGCGCTCTCGGCCCACGGGCTCGGCGCCGGCGCGATGATCCTCACGACGGGGTGGGAGTTCGCGCGCAGCCGTTCGCCGCTGATCCGCCGTCGGATCGGGATCGTCACCCTCGGGGCGTTCGCGGGGTTCCTGGTTCCCGGCGCGATCAGCGCCGCGTCGGCATTGGTCGGCGGCGCCGTACCCGTCAACGCCGCGGCGTTCACGGTTTTTCTCTTTCCGGTCAGCATCGGCTACGCGATCGTGCGGCGCGACCTCTTCGAGATCGACGCCGTGCTCCGGCAGGCGATCAGCTACGTCGTCGTCGCGCTCGGCATCGCGGTCGCCTACGCGCTCGCGATCCTCCTCGCCGGGCTGCTCGTGCCGACCCGGGAGCTCATCGCGAGCTCGCCCATCCTGCTGGCACTCGCCAATACGCTCCTCGTCTTCCTGGTCGTGCCACTTCGGACCCGCTCGCAGCTGCTCGTCGACCGCTGGTTCTTCCGCCATGCGTACGACGCGTCGGAGGCGCTCTCGGAGCTCTCCGGTGCGCTCGTCGCCGTCGAGAGCATGGACACGGTTCTCGCCGCGGCGGAGCGGACGCTCGCCACGACGCTCGCGCCGTCGACGGTAGACCTGCGAGTCCGCGAGAGCGACGGCCGCTTCGCGCGGACCTGTGCCGCGACCGTGCCGCCGTCCGACGTCACGCTGCCCGAGGACCTCGTCGAACGGCTCGCCGCCGGCGGGGTCATCGCACGCTACGAATGGGACGACGGCTCGGGCCGCCCGCTGCCGCCCGCCTGGGACGAGCTCGCCGCCGAGCTCCTCGTGCCGATTCGCGATGCGCGCGGGCTGACGGGCCTGCTCGTGCTCGGCGGACGGCGCTCGGGCGTCGCCTACGCAGCGCCCGACGTCGCGTTCCTCCGCACGGTCGCGAGCCAGATGGCGCTCGCGATCGAGGACGTACGTCTCCTCCAGCGGCTCGAGCAGAAGCAAGCGAGCCTCATGCGGGCCGATCGGCTCGCGACCCTCGGGCGCCTCACGTCCGGCCTCGCCCACGAGATGGGGAGCCCGATCGGCGCGGTCCTGAGCTCGCTGCGCGTGCTCGACCAGCTCGGCCACGAGTACGAGGCGTCGATCGACGTCCCCACGGTCTCGCGCGAGGACCATCGCGAGATCGCGGCCGAGATCGTCGCGACGGCGCGGAACGCGACGGAATGGGCCGAGCGGGCCAGCGCGTTTCTCAAACGGATCACGAACCAGAGCCGCGACCCGCACTCACAAGCGCGACAGCGGTTCCTGATCTCCGCCGTCGTGTCGGAGACGAGCGCGCTGCTCGCGCATCGCTTGCGGGCGGCGTCGGCGCGCGTCGATTTCGAGGAGGACCCGGAGCCGATCGCCGTCGTCGGCGACCCCGCGTCGCTCGGCCAGGTGCTGACCAACTTGCTCGGGAACGCGCTCGACGCCTACGAGGACGCCGGCCGGGCCGACCGTCGCCTGCGCGTGCGCGCACGCCGCGAAGGCCGGCAGGTCGTGCTCTCGGTGCAGGATTGGGCGGGCGGCATGCCGCCCGCCGTGCTCGCCCGCATCTTCGACGAGCTCTACACCACGAAGGCCGTCGGCCGCGGCACCGGCCTCGGCCTCTGGATCTCGCGGAACCTGATCGAGCAATGCTTCGGCGGTACCTTGAACGCCGAAAGCGACCCCGGCGTCGGCAGCTGCTTCCACGCGACGCTCCCCGCGGCGAGCTAGCCGGATCCACGACGGTCGCCGGCGAGGGCGATTGTCCTTGACCCGGTCGGCATGCGCGCGCCATGACCAGCGGGCCCCCCATCGCTTCACGACCAGGAGACCACTCATGCGCCGTGCATCCACCGCTCTCGCCGCCGCCGGCCGCCTTCTTGCCGTCTGGGGCCGCATCCTCGCCGTCGCGGTCGTCGCGCTCCCCGCCGTGGCCACCGCCGACGTCGTCTCGGTGGATACGCAGGCGACGCTCCGCGCCCTCAGCGTTTTCCAGGGCGGCGGTGAGGACATCACGCTCCCGATTCCCGACGACTTCGAGGATTTGAACGAGACCGTGACGGCGAACGCGACGGACGACAAGGGCCGCGGCACCGCGACGATCGACGTGGAGATCACCCGGTCGACCGACGGGCTCACGGTGAGCGCGCGCGGCACGACCGACATCGAGAGTCCCGGCACGCTCGAAGGCTTGGACTTCACCGGCTCGGGCGGTGCGGTCGGCCTCGGCGTGTTCTTCTGCCTCGACGAGCCCGCGTCCTTCGTCGTGTCGGGCACGGTCGAGGTGCAGACGAACGGCGACACGGAGTCGACCGACGCCACCTTCGATTTCGACGGGACCAATCCGGAAATCGAGCTCGTCGCCGAGGATGCGAGCGGCCTGCCTCGCAACGCCAGCATCGGGCGGAGCGGAATCCTCGAGCCTGGCTGCTATTCGATCGACGGCACCACCAACTCGAGCCTCGGTGACACGCAGTCCGCGAGTCGGTCGTCGTTCAGCTTCGATCTGACCGTCGCGACCACGGACGATGAGGACGCGAGCATCTTCCGCTGGATCGGACCGATCGTCGGCGTGTTCGCGCAGGAGAACAACTGGGACCCGACGGGCGTGCCGGCGTTCGTCGAGGGCGTGCGGAGCGACACCGCGCTCTTCTCGCGCCTCAACAGCGTCGACGTCGACATCACGACGCTCCCGAGCGCGACCCTCCCACCGGCGAAGGACCGTACCGCAGCGACGATCGTCGTTCCGCCCACGTGCACCGGCCCGATCACGCGCACGATCGGCCGCCTCCAACTCGAGGCCGCGAAGGACGTCGAGCTCGAGAACGGCACCCTCGAGGTGAACGCGCTCTCCATCGAAGAGCCGTCGCTCACGATCGAGAACAACGGCCTCCTCGAGCTCCGCGACGCCGGCCTCTGCGCGCGGAACGCGCAGCTGGGGGGCGGCAGGAAACCGTCCCTCGCGATCGTCAGCGGACCGGGCGGCAAGCTGCAGACGCTGGCGCGGCTGTCGATCGGCGCTTCGGACCGGGGAGCCGGCACGCTGCAGGTGCGCGACGGCGGCATCGCGGCGTCGCAAGAGGTCCGCATCGGCAACGGCAGCGCGGTCGGAACGGCGACCGTCACCAACGCCACCTGGACCACCGGCAGTCTCGCGGTCGGGTTCTCCGGACCGGGCGATCTCGTCATCGAGAACGGCGGTCTCGTGCAGACGAACGGGCAGGCGGTCGTCGATTTCCAAATCCCTTCGACGACCGTCGTGAAGCCCCCGAAGGTCACGGCGAACTTGTGCATCGGGCGCACGAACGCGGCCAACGTCGCGGTGCGCGGTGCGTCGTCGCGCTGGACGGCCGAGACGCTGACGCTCGGCGGTCGTGCCTGCGTCGAGGTCGGATCGGGCGGGCGCATCGAGGTGGCCGCCGGCGGGACGGGCACCGGCGAAGCGTTGATCGGCGCCCGCGGGACCGACCAAGCGACCTTGTTCATCAGAGAGGGGGGCGAGGTGGACGCCGCGCAGATGCTGATCGGCGACGGCGCGCTCGGTCGCGTCGTGGTCGCCGAAGGCCAGAACAACGGCCGCCTCGACGTCGCCGGGCTTCTGGTCGTCGGCAACAGCCGCGCCAGGAGGGGCGACGGCCTCCTCCGCATCAGCGGCGATCCGTCGACGGACGATCCGTCGGTCGAGTCGGAGAGCCTGATCGTTCCCGACGCCGCGACCGCGCGGGGTGCGGTGGAGATCGAGTTCGGGGGTCGGATGCAGACGGCGAACCTCGCCGAGATCGGCGCGGAAGGCTTCGGCGTCGTCGAGCTCCGGGGCGGGGCCGTCGGTCAGCCCGACCAGCTGACGACCTGGCAGATCGGCAACGAGCTCAAGATCGGGCCGCGCGGGATCGTGATCCTCGGCGATGCGGCGATCAACGTCGGGAGCGCGTCCACGACCGGCAAGGTGACGATCCAGCCGGGCGGCGTGTTGATCGCGACGGGATTGCAGTTGAACCTCCTCCGCACGAACGGCGGGCTCATCACCAACAACGGCACGATCGTCGGCCCCGCGACGCTCGACGGCGTGTACGACCCGCAGTCGACCGGGCGGATCGTGCAGCAGTTCGGCGCGAGCCCGCCGGCGCCGGCGGCCGCCGCGCTCGCCGGCCTCGAGCGGGACGCTCGTTCGATCGAAGGGCGCGCGAAGAAGCCGGTGCCGACCGTGCCCCAGGGCCCCGTCGTCTTCACGACCGATCCCGACCTCGGCGGCACGACGCTCGTGCTGCAGTTCCTGAACGGATTCGCGCCGGGCGCGGGGGCGCCGCTCAGCGCGCTCGCCGTGCCGACGGCGCTCGTCGACGATCCGGCCGCCGTCGAGGTGCAAGGCCTCGCGCCCGGCGCGGCGTTCACGCCGTCCGCCGCGAACGGCCTCGTGGCCTTCGCGGCGACGGGCGCCACGACGGCGCTGCCCGTCGTGAGCGTGACGGGCAAGGCCACCATCAAGGAGAAGGGCAAGCTCGCGCTGAAAGTCGCGCGCGTGGGCGGCGACACCACCCAGCCGCTCGAGGTGAGCTTCGCGATCGGCGGCAGCGCCACGAACGGCATCGACTACGCGCCGCTCTCCGGCTCGCTCACGATCGCGGCGAAGAAGAAGGCAGCGAAGCTCGTGGTGCCGATCTTCTCCGATGGCCTGCTCGAAGCGCCGGAAACGTTGACGGTCACCGTCCTGCCGACGGCGACCTACGCGCCGAGCGTCTTCGACGAGGTGACGACGACCATCGTCAGCAAGAACAAGTGACCCGACCGGCCGCCGCGCCTAGCGCGGCGTGAACGTGATCGGTACCGCGGCGTAGCCGCGGACGTTGCCGGAGTGCACGCGGACGAGGCCCGCGGTGTCGACCGCGAAGTCGGGGAGCGTCGCGAGCAGCTCCTCGAGCGCGACCCGCGCCTCGAGGCGCGCGAGCGCGGCGCCGAGGCAGAAGTGGACGCCGAAGCCGAACGCGACGTGATCGGCGGTGTCGCGGGTGACGTCGAAGACGTCGGGGGCCGGCCAGCGGCGTTCGTCGCGGTTCGCGGACGCGAGGAGGAGCGCGACCTTGCGGCCGGCCTCGAGGCGCCGGCCGTGCAGCTCGACGTCGCGCGCGAGCGTCCGCGCCATCATGTGGGTCGACGTGTCGTAGCGCAGCATCTCCTCGACGGCGTTCGGGATGCCGCGCGGGTCGGCGACGAGGCGCGCCTTCGCCTCGGGGTGGCGCGTCAGCTGATCGGCGAGGTTCCCGAGGAGCTTCGTCGTCGTCTCGTTGCCGGCGATGATGAGGAGGAAGCAGAAGCCGACGATCTCGAGATGTGAGATCTCGCCCGCGCGCTCGGCGGCGAGGAGCAGGCTGAGGAGGTCGTCGGCGTCGTCGGTGCCGCGCTCGGCGAGGAGCCGCTCGAAGTACGCGTAGATGCGCCCGGCGGCCTCTTTCCCCGCGGCGGGCACGCCGCGCGTGCCGTCCTCGCGGTGCACCATGACGTCGGCGAGGCGGCGGAGCTCCTCCTGGTCGGGCTCGGGCACGCGGAGGAGACGGGCGATGACCCACATCGGGAGGAGCCCCGCGAACTCGCCGATCAGCTCGGCGTGCCCGTTCGGTGCGAGCGTCGCGAGCAGCGACCGGCACCGCTGACGCACCGGCTCCTCGAGCTGCGCCACCCGGCGGGGCGTGAGGGCGCGCCCGATCGTGCCGCGGAGCCGTCCGTGGTCGGGCGGGTCCATGCCGAGCAGCATGGGGAGCGTGAAGTCGTCGATGTCCTCGAGGAGGAAGCCCTGTGCCGACGAGAAGGTCTCGTGGTCGTGGAGCGCGCGGTGGACGTCGGCGTAGCGCGAGAGCGCGTAGAAGCCGTGCGCGGCGTCGAAGTAGGCCGGCGCCTCGTCCCGGAGGCGGCGGTAGATCGGGTACGGGTCCTCGTGGATCTCGTACGAGAAGGGGTCGTAGCGGACGGCCGGCTCGGTCACCGCCCCGGACCTAGCAGGAACGCGGCGGCCGAGGCGACCCGGGCGGTCCGGCACGCGCTTCCGAGCGATGCTCCCCGATGGGAGAAGGAGATCGGAGAACCCTGCCCAACATGGCCCCAGGTCCCTCGTCGCCTCCCGATGTGTTCGCCGTGTGGTGCGCCATCATCGGCGTGCTGCTCCTCACCATGGCGCTCAGCGGGACGCTCCTTTCGCGCCTGCCGCTCTCGACCGCGATGCTGTACCTCGCCGTCGGCGTCGGCTTGGGCCCGGCCGGGATGGGGTTGCTCGCGGCCGATCCCTTCGGACCGTCGAGGCTCTTCGAGCGGTTGGCGGAGATCGCCGTCCTCATCTCGCTCTTCGTGACCGGCATGAAGCTCAGCGTGCCGCTCCGCGACGCCCGCTGGTACGTCCCGCTCCGGCTCGCATTCGTCAGCATGACGCTGACGGTCGCGCTCATCGCGGTGTGCGGCGTGGTGGGACTCGGACTGCCGATCGGCGCGGCGGTGCTGCTCGGGGCGATCCTCGCGCCCACCGATCCGGTGCTGGCTTCCGACGTGCAGGTGGCGAATGCGGCCGATCGTGACCGGTTGCGTTTCGGTCTGAGCGGGGAAGCCGGGCTGAACGACGGCACGGCGTTTCCCTTCGTGATGCTCGGCATGGGGTTGTTGGAGCTCCACGAGCTCGGCCCCGGCGGTTGGCGTTGGATCGCCGTGGACGTCGTCTGGGCGATCGGCGCCGGGTTCCTCGTCGGCGGGGCTCTCGGCTACGCGGTCGGCTCGGTGGTGCTGTATCTGCGCGTGCATCACCGGGAAGCCGTCGGATTGGACGAGATGCTGGCGCTCGGGCTGATCGCGCTCGCGTACGGCGTGGCCCTGTCGATCCATGCGTACGGATTTCTCGCCGTTCTCGCGGCGGGCCTGGCGCTCCGCCGCATCCAGGAACAACCGGACGACGCGATCGAGCTGCACGAGGCGCTACGCGCGGCGTCGCGGGAACACCAGCGCGACGAGATCGAGCCCGAAGAGGTCGTCGCCACCCATCCCGCGCACGCGACGGCGTTCATGGTACGCGCGGCGCTCGGCTTCAACCGGCAGCTCGAGCGCATCGGGGAGATCGCCGTCGTGCTGATCCTCGGCGCCATGCTCTCCTACGTGTCCGTGCCGTCCTCGCTCGTGTGGTTCGCGCCCTTGCTGTTCGGGGTCATCCGCCCCGCGTGCGTGTGGCTGGGGCTCCTGGGCTCGCGAACCACGGGCGTCCAGCGCGGCTTGATGGCGTGGTTCGGCATCCGGGGCATCGGCTCGATCTACTACCTCATGTACGCCGTGAACCACGGCCTGCCGCGGGCGCTGGCCGAGCAGCTCGTCGGCATCACGATCATCGTCGTGGCCATCTCGATCGTGATGCACGGCGTGTCCGTCACCCCGCTGATGGAGTGGTACGCGCGCCGGCAAGGCCGACCGTCGCGGGTGCGCGCATCGGCAGGCGCACCATGAAGCGGCTGCCGACGCCGGGCGCGCTTGCGAGCGTCACGGAGCCGCCGAGCTGTTCGACGTAGCGCTGCACGATGTGGAGACCGAGCCCGGTGCCGCCGTAGCGGCGGGTGTCGGAGCCGTCACCCTGTCGGAACATCTCGAACACGGTCGCGTGATCGCGCGGGGCAATGCCGATTCCGGTGTCGCTGACGGCGAGGAGGAGGGCATCCTCTTCGAGCGACGCCGAGACGCGCACCCACCCGGCCTCCGTGAACTTGAGGGCGTTGTGGACGAGATTCCGCATGACGATCGTCAGCTTCTGCGCGTCGGTCACGAGCTCGGCGGCCTGCTCGACGCCGCGCCATTCCAGGGCGACGGCGTCCTTTTGCGGCAGACGCGCGCAGTCGCGGCCCAGGCGCTCCCAGAGGTCCGCGATCGGCACGGGCACCAGGTCGACGCGATCGCGCCCCGCCTCGATGCGGCCCATCGCGAGCGTGTCCTCGATCAGACGGAGCAGGTCGCGGCCGGCTTCTTCGATGCGCCGGAGCACGTCGCGCCGGTCGTCGTCGTCGATGTCCTCGTCGCGCGCGATCTCGGCGTACCCGAGGATGACGTTCAGCGGAGTGCGGAGCTCGTGCGACATGGTCGACACGAACTCGGACCGCAGCGTGTTGGCGGCGCGGAGGTCGTTGATCAGTGCCGAGCTCGCGAGCGCGAGCGCGGTCGCGTGCACGATGCCCTGCGCGAGCCGGCGCTCCCGCGCCGAGAACGGTCCGATACGGGTGCCGTGCGCCAGACAGAGGGCGCCGACGACGCGGCCGCCGAGCGCGATCGGCGCGATCAGCTGCGACGCGACGCCCCAGCGCGCGAGCAGCGCCGGCGGTACGAGCTCCTGCGTGCGTGCGTCGGGCATCTCGACGAGCGCGCCCGGCGCCAGCACGCGGATGAGCGGCAGGTTGCGCTCGTCGAACTCGGCGGCCTCGACCTCGTGCCGGACGCCGGGCGGCTCGCCGAAGAGGCCCGCGAGGCGATACAGGCCGTCGCGCTCGTCGAGCGCGAACGTCGTGCCCCAGTCGCAGCCGACCGTTTCGACGGCGATGCGGGTGAGGTGCGGGAGCAGATCCGGCTCGTTGACGCGCTCGCTCAGCGTCTCCGACACGTGGAGCAGGGCGGCCGCGATCTCGGCTTCCTCCTCCTTTTCACGCGACGCGCGCGTGAGCTGCGCCGTGCGGACGAAGCCGTCGAAACGGTAGCGGTCGAGATAGATGACGCCGCCGACCGAGGTGAGGAGGCCGTTCACGACCACGATGAATCCGTAGGCGAGCTGCTCCTGACTCGATGCGAGCGGCACGGTCGCCGCGATGCCCGCGAGCGCGACGAGGGAAACCGCGAGCTGGTGATCCCAGCGCCACGGCAGCAGAAAGAAGAGACCGTACAAGAGACAGATCTGACCGCTGCCGAGCCGCTCCGGATTGTGGATGACGAAGAGCGTGTAGGCCGTCATGACGGCGCTCCACGACATCGCGAGCCCGACTGCCGCGGGTCCGATCGGTGTCCGAGCCGGTCGGACCTTGATCGCCGCGAGCCAGAACGCCGAGACCGCGACGTGGATGCCGAAGAACACGAGCGCCGCGTACCGCCGTTCGGGGAAGCTCGCCTCGACGCCGATCGCGAGCGCGATCATCACGAGGTAGATCCCGACCGTGAGCGGCAGGCGTTGCTCGACGATCCGATCCTGCTCGGCGCGGTACGCGGCGAGGAGCGCCGCGCGCTCGACGTCGCCGACGGCGGCGGAGGGCTCCGGGCTCGCGATGGGGGAGTGCGCGCGCATGACCGAACCGATGATCTCGTCTCGAAGAATCGGCAGGTAGCGGGCGGCGCTTGAACGGCGGGGGAGTGCCGAACCGTCATCCCAGTGCCGGTCCTCGGGCGGCCGGCATCGGCTCTCGGGCGTGCTTTTGCCGCCGTTTCCGGTAAATGTCCGCCGGGTGTCGATCGCGATCGGCCGCGAGCCGCTCGATGGGACCGCGGCCTGCGCGTTGATCGCCGCCCTGAACGGCGAGTTGCTCGCCCGCTATCCGGAGGAAGGAGCGGCGCATTTCCGGCTCGACCTCGCCGAGGTCGCCCCGGGGCGGGGTGCCTTCTTGGTTGCGCGCCAGGGCGGGGACCCGATCGGCTGCGGCGCCGTCCGCCGGCTCGACGCGGAGGCGGCCGAGGTGAAGCGCATGTACGTCGTGCCGGCGGCGCGCGGCCGGCGCGTCGGCGCCGCCATCCTGGGCGCGCTCGAAGCCGAGGCGCGGCTCCTCGGGGTCGTCCGGCTCGTGCTCGAGACGGGCGAACGGCAACCCGAATCGCTCGCCCTCTACCGGCGAACGGGATTCGTCGCGATCCCGCGCTTCGGCGAGTACGTCGACTCGCCGCTCAGCCTCTGCATGGCGAAGGCCCTCGGTCCCGCGTGACGACGGCCCGTCCGAGCTTCGGCCAAGCGTGCCGCTACTGGATCGGCCTCGGGTTCGTGAACTTCGGCGGACCGACGGGACAGATCGCGATGATGCACCGCGATCTCGTCGAACGCCGGCGCTGGATCGACGAGGAGCACTTCCTGCACGCGCTCAACTACTGCGTGCTCTTGCCGGGGCCGGAGGCACAGCAGCTCGCGGTGTACATCGGCTGGCTCCTGCACGGGACGCGCGGCGGGCTCGTCGCGGGCATCGGATTCGTCCTGCCGTCGGTGTTCATCCTGCTCGGGCTTTCGTGGATCTACGTCGCGTGGGGGAGCGTCCCGCTCGTCGCCGCGCTCTTCTACGGCCTGAAGCCCGCGGTCGTCGCGGTCGTGCTCGAAGCCGTGGTCCGGATCGGCAAGCGCGCGTTCAAGACGCGCTTCCTCGTCGGTGTCGCCGCCGCGACGCTGATCGCGCACACTCTTCTCGGCGTACCGTTCCCGGTGGTCGTCCTCGGAGCCGCGCTGCTCGGCCTCGCCGCGGGACGGTGGCATCCGGCGCTCGTCGGGCTCACGCGCGCGGGCGTCGTCGACGGCACGCCGGCGCCGACGGCCGCGCCCGTCTCGTGGCGTCGGGCCGCCGCCGTGCTCGCCATCGGTGGGGCGCTCTGGGTGGCGCCGCTCGTCGGATTCACGCTCTGGCGCGGCACGGACAGCGTGTTCGTGCGCGAGGGGCTCTTCTTCAGCAAGGCGGCGATGGTGACGTTCGGTGGCGCGTACGCGGTGCTCGGCTACATCCGCGACGTCGCGGTGGAGCAGTACCGATGGCTCGACGCCACGCAGATGATGGACGGGCTCGGCCTCGCCGAGACGACGCCCGGCCCGCTCATCATGGTGACGCAGTTCGTCGGCTTCCTTGGCGCCTGGCACCACCCGGAAGGATTGCCGCCGGCGCTCGCCGGGACGCTCGGGGCGCTCGTCACGACCTGGGTGACCTTCGTGCCGTGCTTCATCTGGATCTTCCTCGGAGCGCCCTACATCGAGCGGCTCCGCGGTAACCGCCACCTGACGGCCGCGCTGTCGGCGGTGACGGCGGCCGTCGTCGGCGTCATCGTCGACCTCGCGGGCCTCTTCGCGTTCCACGCGTTCTTCCCCGCGGGCCGGCTCGACCCGTACGCCGTGATCGCGGCGGTCCTCGCCTTCGTCGCCCTCCAGCGCTGGCACTTCTCGATGCCGGCGGTGATCGGGGCGGCCGCCGCGCTCGGCGTCGTCGTCCGCCTCGCCGGGTTCTGAGCGTCGCGAGCCGATCCGGCCGCCGCGCCCATCTCGCAGGCGATCCCGCATGCCAATCCGGTGACGGACCGCCATCAAGCTGGCGGGTCCGGATGCCGATAACGTCGGGGGAGGCTCGCATGACGCAGCAGGACCGAGACCAGGGATCGTTCGAGAACGACATCCGCGCCGCCGACGACCTCGCGGCCGCGGCGATTCGCGACAACGTGGAGTCCGCACCGTCGCCGGTCGTGGAGAAGCCCGCGCGCACGGGACACACGGGGCGCATCGTCGCCGCCGTCTGTGGGCTCGTGATCCTGACGCAGCTGCCGGCGCTGCGGGCGTCGTTCGAGACGCTCCCGTCGATCCGCATCGGCGCGGCCGACGTCGACGACGACACCGACGCGTGCATCGACACGCTCTGGCAGGTTTCGAGCTTGCTCCAGTACGGCTCGTTTCGAGGGGGAGAATGGGTGGAGCCGATCACCAAGCAGCCGTACGTGGTGCGCGAGGACGATGGGGACACCGTCGTCGAGTGTCCGAATCCGGGCGCGCACAACCTGACCTCGCTCCACGTCAGCAGCGCGCAGCGCGCACCCGAGGCGCGCGAGTGACGGCCGCGGGACGGGGGAAAATCGACGACACGGCGCGACGCGTTCGCGGCTCGACCCTCGTCGAGCTGCTCGTCACGATCGCCGTGATCGGCGCGCTCTCCGCGATCGGTATCCCGCAGTACGCGTCGTACACCGAGAAGGGCCGCGAAGCGCAGTGCACGGCCAATCGCCACAACGTCGAGTCGGCGTCGCGGGCCTGCGGCCTCGATACCGGCGCCCCGTGCTTCACGACCGGCGAGCTCGTGAAGAGCGGCTACATGAGCGGCATGCCGGAGTGCCCGTCGGGCGGCACGTACGTCTGGCTGAAGGACGATCCGGCGGATCCCGAGGCGCCGAAGATGGGCTGCTCCAAGCACTACTGGGACACGGAGCAGGAGCGCCATGCGTACGGCTGCAACAAAGGCGGGGGTGGCGGTAACGGTGGTGGCGGCCGCAAGGGTGATGGCGGCGAGAATGGTGGCGGGGGCGGCAACAAAGGTGGGGGCGGTGGGACCGGCGGCGGGAGTGGCAACGACGGCGAAGGTGGCAACGGCAATGGTGGCGGCGGAAACGGCGGCGGCGGTGGCGGCAACCAGGGCGGTGGCAACGGCGGCGGCGGTGGTAACGGCGGTGGGGACAACAAGGGCGGCGGGGGTGGCAACAAAGGGGTCGACGGCCCCGACAAGAACAAGGGCGGCGGCAACGACAAGAACGGCAAGGGCGGAACGAAGTGACCGCCACGCGAGTGCGCCGCACCGTGCCGCCGTTCGTTCGATTCTGTACGAGGGTACCGAAACTGTAACGTAGGGTGTTTGCCCGAGATTCCGGGGCTCTCGAACGATCTCGGGTGGTTGAAGAACGTCGAGAGCGCAGCAGAGCCGGGCACGTCGGTTGCTGTGCATTCACTCGAATGGACACCTCCCCCGACCTCGATTCCGCCGCAGCTCCGGCCATGGACGCCAATCTCACCGGTCTCGTCGATGACATCGCGACGACGTGCGACCTGCCGCCGCTTCCCGCGGCGGCTGCCCGCGCGCTGACGCTCGCCCGCGACCCCGACTCGAGCTCCGAGTCGCTTGCCCGCGTCGTGTCGACCGACCCGGCGCTCGCGGCCCGCGTGCTCGCGATGTCGCGCTCGGTGACCTACCTCCGGCGCCAGCCGCCGCGCACGCTCCAGGAAGCCATCGCAACCGTCGGTCTCCGCGCGCTGCGCCGCATTCTCATCGCAGCGTCGGCACGCGCCGCGTATCGCGCCGACGATCAAGTCGCGCAATCGCTCTGGGCGCACTCGCTGGCGGCCGGTCTCGCGGCCGAGGAGCTCAGCAAGGTGACGGGCGGCGGCGCGGCCGCGGGTGACGCCTTCATCGCGGGTCTCCTGCACGACATCGGAAAGCTCGTGCTGCATCTTTCGAATCCCGCCGCGTTCGCGACCCTCGGCGTCTTCGACGAGGAATCGGAGCGCCGGCTCTTCGGCACGACCCACGACGAGATCGGCGGCCGCCTCGCAGAGAAGTGGGGCCTCGAGCCCGACATCGTCGCCGGCATCCGCGGACACCATGATCCCGCGGGGTCCCCGCTCGCCGTCTGCGTGGGCCGGGCGGATCGCCTCGCGATGGAGATCGGCTACGGGTCGCTCGCGCACCAGTTCTGCCCGCTGCCGTCGGGTGACGCCGACGCGCAGTACGCCGAGGCGGCCGAGCGCGTCCGGACGCTCTTCGAGAGCGAGCGCCACCTCTTCGACTGACGTCGATGGCGATGCGACGTCGATGCGGTGAAGGTCCGCGGCGCCGCGCCGCGGTGCGATCGTGAGCGTCGCGCGGCCGATCCCGGCCGCCAATGCTCTGCCGGCGCTGGTCCTCGTCGTCGACGACGACCTCGACGTGCTCCAAGCGCTCGAGGCGCTCCTCGGCGACGCCGGCTACGACGTGATGGTCGCCGAGAGCGGGGAGAACGCGCTCCGCGTGATCTCGACCGTCCGGCCGGACCTGCTCCTCCTCGACGTCTCGATGCGCGAGGTCGACGGGTACGAGGTCTGCGCCACGCTCCAGCAGAGCAAGGAGCTCTCGTATCTGCCGGTGGTGTTGCTCGGCGCGCCCGACGAGCCCATCGACACCGCGCGCGCCGTGGCGCTCGGCGCCGTCGAGTGCCTCACCAAGCCGGTCACGGACGCGCTGCTCCTCGAGAAGGTCGCGGCGCACGTCAAGACGAACGCCTGGTGGCGCGACCTCGAGAAACAGAAGGCGCCGCCGAAGACCGGCGCGTCGTCGAACGTCACGCGGTTCAAGCAGCACCTCGCCGACGTCCTCGGACTCGAAGGCGAGCAGGTGCAGACCCTCGCCGCGTCGGCGCCGCTGGACGTCTACGGCCTCGCCGATTCGTTCGGCACCACGCCGGCGCGGATCGCCGAGGAGATGGCGGCGCTGCTCCAGCTGCCATATCGCGGGAAGCTCCGGCCGGATGCCGTCGCGCTCGGCGTCCTGCCCGTCCCGTTCTGCAAGGCGAACCTCGTCGCGGCGATCCGTGACGACGCCGGCGGCCGGTCGTTCGTCGTGAGCGACCCGCTCAACTGGGAGCTGCAACAGATCCTGCGGCGGGTGGGCGGCGGCGCCGCGCTCAAGGTCGGCGTCACCGAGCCCGCGAACATCGTGGCGCTCTTCGACGGCACGGCGGGCGAGCAGCACGCCGGCGCGGCCGCCGTGATGGAAGCGGGAAGCCGCGTTGCGCCGGTCGAGGTCGACGAGCATCTCGCCGCCGTCGCCGCCAACGAGAAATCCGGTCCGATCATCCGGCTCGTGAACCAGGTGATCGAGAACGCGCACGCGATGGGCGCGTCCGACATCCACGTCGAGCCGTGGGAGAACGAGGTCGTCGTCCGCTACCGTATCGACGGGAACATGCGGGTCGTGAACCGCTTCCCGCAGGCTCGCCTCATCCAGCCGCTCGTGTCGCGCATCAAGATCATGGCGCAGCTCGACATCGTCGAACGCCGGCTGCCGCAGGACGGGCGCATCGTCTTCAAGAAGTTCTCGCCGAAGGGCCTCGACATCGACCTCCGCGTCGCGACCGCGCCGATGAACCACGGCGAGAAAGTCGTGATGCGCATCCTCGACAAGCGGAAGGCCGTGCTGCCGCTGACCGAGCTCGGGTTCTCGCCCCGGCACCTGAAGCTCTACCACGATCGCCTCGCGACCCCGTACGGAATGATCCTGCACGTCGGACCGACCGGCTCGGGCAAGTCGATGACCCTCTACGCGGCGCTGCACGAGATCCAGCGCCCCGACCTCAACATCCAGACCGCCGAAGACCCGATCGAGTACACGCTCCCCGGCATCAACCAGATGCAGGTGAACCGCGAGATCGGGCTCACCTTTCAGCGCGCGCTCCGGAGCTATCTGCGTCAGGACCCCGACGTGATCCTCGTCGGCGAGATCCGCGACCTCGAGACGGCCGAGATCGCCGTCGAGGCGGCGCTCACCGGCCACGTGCTGCTCTCGACCCTCCACACCAACGACGCCGCGTCGACGATCGTGCGGCTCGTCGAGATGGGGATCGAGCCGTTCATGGTGAGCTCATCGCTCGTGCTCGTCTGCGCCCAGCGGCTGCTGCGGCGCCTCTGCCGCGAGTGCAAGGAGCCGTACCAGCCCGACGCGCGCGAGCGCCGGCTCGTCGGCGTCGATCCCGAGACGCCGCTCACGTTGTACCGCGCGAAAGGGTGCGTGCGCTGCAACTCGATCGGCTTCCGCGGCCGCATCGGCACGCACGAGCTCTGCGTTCCCGACGACGGCATGCGGAAGGTGATCGCGACTCACGGCGCCACGACCGAAACGCTGAAGCGCCTCGCCGTCGAGACCTGCGGCATGACGACCCTCTATTGGGACGCCATGGAGAAGGTCCGCGCCGGCATCTGCTCGCTCGACGACACGCTCACCGAGGTCCGCCGCGACGAGTTCGACTCGCGCCCGGAGTGGATGTTCGAGGAGCTCGGGCTCGCGCGCCCGGCGTCGCGGGACGTGCCCTTCGCGTAGCCCGACG
>DAIQBH010000086.1:0-22285 GCA_036781285.1 Thermodesulfobacteriota bacterium
GCCGCAACCAATCAGGGCCTGGAACGCGCCGTCCGCGAGGGCCGCTTCCGGGATGACCTCTATTTCCGGCTGAAGGTCGTGCCGATCGCCGTCCCGCCGCTCCGCGAGCGACGCGGCGACATCCCCCAGCTCATCCGCCACTTCCTCGCCAAGACCAACGCGGAGATGGGTACCGACATCAGCGGCATCACGCCCGAGGCCGAGCAGCTCCTCGTGCGTCATCCCTGGCAAGGCAACGTACGCGAGCTCGAGAACACGCTCGTGCGCGCGGCCGTCCTGGCGCCCGGGCAGACGCTCACGGAAGGCGACCTCCAGCTCCCCGAGGCGACGCCGCCGCCCGCGCTCGCAGGCTCGCTCGCGGAGACGCTGCGGAGCGCGGTCGCGGCACTCGTGAACGACCCGAACCGCCCCGGCAAAGAGCTCCATGCCGCGGTCGTCGCGGCCGTCGAGCGGCCGCTCATCGAATTGGTGCTGGAGCAGACGGGCGGCAATCAGCTCCGCGCCGCCGACCTCCTCGGCATCAACCGCAACACGCTCCGGAAGAAGCTGACCGCGCTCGGCATCCCGATCCCGCGCGGCAGCGCGTGACCCTCCCCTCGCGGCTCTACGCGATCGTCGACCCGCTCGACACGGGCCGGGATCCGCTCGACCTGGCCCGCGCGATGCTCGCGGGCGGCGCCCGCCTCCTCCAGCTGCGCCTCAAGGCGACCGCGACCGGCGTGCTCCTCGCGACCGCCGAGCGCATGCGCGAGCTCACCGCGGCCGCCGGCGCGACCTTCATCGTGAACGACCGCGCCGACGTCGCGCGCGCCTGCGGGGCCGACGGCGTCCACCTCGGGCAGGACGACCTCCCGATCGAGGCCGCGCGCACCGTGCTCGGCCCCGGACCGATCGTCGGGTTCTCGACGCACAGCGAAACCCAGCTCGCGGCGGCGCGCGCGCGCGGCGCCGACTATCTCGCGTTCGGCCCGATCTACGCGACGACCAGCAAGAGCAACGCCGATCCCGTCCTCGGTTGCGAGCGCGTACGCGCCGCACGCGCCCTCACCGCGGGCCCGCTCGTCGCGATCGGCGGCATCACCGCCGCGACCGCGCCCGCCGTGCTCGCAGCGGGCGCCGACGCCGTGGCCATCATCGGCGCGCTCGTGCGCGCCCCCGACGTGGAACGCGCGACCGCCGAGATCCTCGCGATCGTCGAGCAATCGACGACGACGGGCTCGGCTTCCGGGTCGTGAACCACGCGCGACTGCACGCGAGCTCCGCGCGTCGATGAACGCGACTCGATCCGGACCGAGTCGGCGTGCGCACATCGCTCGTCGCCGCTCGAGCTCCTCGACGGGAGGACCCTGCGTCGCTGTACGGTCCCGTCAGACTTCCGGAATCTCGTAGTCGCGCTCGCTGAACGGCGAGCCGTGCTCGAACGCCTCGTCGCTCGGGAGCGCGCGGTCGGCGAAGCGCATGAACTCTTTCCGAAAGGTCACGTTCACCGTTCCGGTCGGGCCGTTACGCTGCTTGCCGATGATGATCTCGGCCTCGCGCTCCTCCTCGGGGCTGAGCTCCTTGTTGTAGGCGGCCTCGCGGTAGACGAAGAGAATGACGTCGGCGTCCTGCTCGATCGCGCCCGACTCGCGGAGGTTCGCCATGACGGGGCGGCGATCGGCGCCCTTCTCCTCGACCCGCCGGTTCAACTGCGAGAGCGCGATGATCGGGAGCTCGAGCTGCTTGGCGAGCGCCTTCAACGAGCGCGAGATCTCGGAGATCTCCTGCTCGCGGGAATCGGTACGGCCGGAGCCTCGCATGAGCTGGAGGTAGTCGATGACGATCAGACCGAGGCGGCGGCCGCGCGCGTGGATCTCGCGCTTCAACCGCCGCGCCTTGGCGCGGAGCTCGAGTACCGAGAGGCCCGCGGCGTCGTCGATGTAGATCGTCGACTGGTGGAGCCCGCCGGCGGCGCTCGCGAGCTTCGCGAAGTCCTTCTCGTGGAGCCGGCCGGAGCGCACGTCCTGGTAATTCACCAGGGCCTCGGAGCAGAGCATGCGGAGCACCAGCTGCTCCTTCGACATTTCGAGCGAGAAGATGGCGACACCGATGTCGGCTTGCTGCGCGGCGGACGTGCCGATGTTGAGCGCAAGCGCGGTCTTCCCCATGCCGGGACGGCCGGCGACGATGATGAGATCGCCGGGGTGCATCCCGGCGGTCATCTTGTCGAGATCGTGGAAGCCGGTCGGGACGCCGGTGACCATCTCCTTCCGGTCGAAGAGCTTCTCGACCTCTTTGATCGCGGCGGGCAGCAGGTCGCTGATCGGGAAGAACTCGGTCGTGACCTTCTGCTCGGCGATCGCGAAGATTTTCGATTCGGCGATGTCGACGAAGCGCTCGACGTCGGTCTGGTTGCCGTAGGCCTCGGACGCGATTTCTGTCGCGGTCGAGATGAGGCCGCGCAAGATCGCCTTTTCGCGCACGATCTTCGCGTAGTACTCGGCGTTCGCCGCCGTCGGCACGCGGTTCGCCAGCTCGGCGATGAACGTCGCGCCGCCGACGTCCTGGAGCTGACCGCGCTGCCGGAGCGCCTCGGTGAGAGTAACGATGTCGACCGGCACGCCGCTCTCGTTGAGATCGGCCATCGCCCCAAAGATCTTGCCATGGGCGTCGCGGTAGAAATGCTCGCGCTTCACGAGCGGCAACACGAGGTTGCAGGCGTGGTTGTCGAGCAGCATGCCGCCCAACACCGACTCTTCGGCCTCGAGGTTCTGCGGGGGAATCTTCCGGAGATTTTCCTCGATCGCCGCCATCGTCACGCCTCCCGCTCGTCGACGCGCGCAACGTGCCGTGCGTCGAAAGCGCCCGGCCCGCGTCGAGGGGAGAGGTGTATAGACCTCGCCCGAGCGAATGTCATCAGCAATCGACACGCGCTGACGCGAAGAGCGTCGCGAAGCGCGCGAGACCGTCGGCGATGCGCGGGCCGTACCAAGAAAGCGCTTTGCCGTCGACGAAGTGTACGCGCTCGCGCGGCAGCGCGAGCGGCTCCAACGCGGCGAGATCCTTCTCGGTGAAGCGATACGGCTCGTCGGGAAGGAGCACGACCTCCGGCTCGGCCGCCGCGATCGCCTCCAGCGTCACCGTCGGATAGCGCTCGGCGGCCACGGCGCACACGTTCGCGCCGCCCGCGGCGCGCAGCATGTCGTGCGCGTACGTGTCGGCGTTGAACGTCATCCAAGGTTTTCGCCAGATCGGACAGAAGTAGCGCACGGGTGGTCGGCCCTCGACCTGCGCCAAGGTGGCGCGCACGCGGCGGTCCTGGTCAGCGGCAAGTGCCGTCCCCTCCGCACAGCCGGTCAGCTCGGCAAGCTGCGCAATCGAGCGGACGCCGTCGAACATCGTCTTCGGCTCCGTGACGAATACGGTGACGCCGGCGGCCGCGAGCGCGTCGAAATCCTCGCGCCGGTTCTCCTCGGCATTCATGACGACGACGTCGGGCGCGAGCTCGACGATCGCCTGGAGATCCGGGTTCTTCGTGCCGCCGACTTTCGGCAGCCGCGCGACGTCGGCCGCGGGCTCCTCGCAATATCGCGTGACGGCGACGACGCACGGGCCGGCGCCGATCGCGAAGAGCGTCTCGGTGAGACTCGGGACGAGCGACACGATCCGCCGAGGCGGCGCGGCGAGCTCGACGGCGCGTCCGAGGTCGTCGACGAGCGGCTCCACGACGACTACTCGTCTGGCTTCGGCGCGCCGCCCTCGCGGATGATGCGCTCGAGCGCTGCTTTCTCGTCACCCGTCACGTCCTCGTGATCGTCGGCGTGATCGTGGGAGTCGGGAGACTCGGTCAACGCGCGCGCACCCGGAAGGCTCGCCGGCAATCCCGGAGCCTCGGCCCGGCGGGCACTCAGCCACCACACCAGCGCGAGGAGTCCGACGACGAGCGCCGCCCCCGCCCACCACGCTCCCACTCCACCCTTGCGTGCCCGTTTCGCCATCGTCAGGAAGTCTCCGGCATCCGTTCGCGGACGTCGAGTTGCGTCACGTTCCATCCGCGCCGCCGCGCCTCGCGGCGGAGACGCGGGTCGGGATTCACCACCTCCGGATGCCCGACGAGCTCGAGCATCGGCAAGTCGGTGACGGAGTCGGTGTAGAACCAGCTCGCGCCGAGGTCGACGTCGTGCTCCTCGGCGAAGCGGCGCGCCCAATGGATCTTGCCGGCGCCGTAACAGATGGGCCGGTGGACGTCGCCGGTGAAGCGTCCGTTCTCGATCACGAGCCGCGACACCAGCATGTGCTCGATGCCGAGGTCCTCCGCGAGCGGCGTCGCGAGATACGGCGTCGAGCTCGACAGCAGCGCCACGACGTGCCCCTCGGCCTGGTGCGCGCGCACGCGGCGCACCATCGCGGGTTGGAGGTACTGGCGCACCATTTCCCGGTACCACACGCGACAATGCTCGGCGACGGCCTGCTCGCTGCGGCCGCGGATCCACCCGCTCGAGCTCGCCGCCGCGCGCTCGATGTCGAGCAGGCCGAGCTTGTAGCGGAGGAACAGATAGATCGTGCGAGCCGCGTCGCGCCGCCGGATCTCCCCCCGGCGGCGCAGGAACTTCATGTAGAGCGGCCCGGAGTTCTTCGAGATCAACGTGCCGTCGATGTCGAAGAACGCCGCTACGGCCACGGACTGCCCGACGCGCCTACCCGTCAGCGCTCGACGATGAGCGAGATGCCCTGGCCGCCGCCGATGCACAGCGATGCCAAGCCGAGCTTGGCGTCACGATCCTTCATCGCGTGCAGCAGGGTCACGAGGATCCGGGCGCCGCTCGCGCCGATCGGGTGGCCGAGAGCGATGGCACCACCGTTGACGTTGACCCGGTTCTTCGGGATGCGGAGCTCGCGGAGGACGCCGAGCGACTGCGCGGCGAAAGCCTCGTTCAGCTCCCAGAGGTCGATCTCTTCCTTGCGGAGGCCGGCCTTCTTGAGGGCCTTCTCCGACGCGGGCCACGGGCCCATGCCCATGATCGCGGGATCGACGCCGGCCGACGCGAACGCTCGGATGCTCGCGAGGATCGGGAGGCCGAGCTTCTTCGCGCGCTCCTCCGACATCACGACGACCGCCGCGGCGCCGTCGTTGATGCCCGACGCGCTCGCCGCGGTGACGCTGCCGTCCTTCTTGAACGCGGGCTTCAGCGCCGCGACCTTGTCCGGAGCGGTCTCACGCGGGTGCTCGTCGGTCTCGAACTTGATGGGATCGCCCTTCTTGGCCGGGATCTCGACCGCGACGATCTCCTCCTTGAACTTGCCGCCCTTGATCGCGGCCGCGGCCTTCGCCTGGCTCTCGATCGCGAACTCGTCCTGCTCACCGCGCGAGATCTCGTACTTGGCGGCGACGTTCTCGGCGGTGATGCCCATGTGCGTGAAGGTGATCGGACAGGTGAGGCCGTCGCTGATCATCGTGTCGATGATCTGGTCATGGCCCATGCGGTAGCCGGTCCGCGCCTTCGCGAGGAGGTACGGCGCGGCGCTCATGTTCTCCATGCCGCCTGCGACCACGATCTCGGCGTCACCGGTCTGGATCGACTGCGCGGCCAGTGCCACGGCCTTCAGGCCGGAGCCGCACGCCTTGTTGATCGTGAGGCCGGGAACCTCCTTCGGAATACCGCCCTTCAAATACGCGACGCGGGCGGGATTCAGACCGAGGCCGGCGGAGATGACGTTGCCGAGGATGACCTCGTCGACCTGATCGCCCGGCAGATTCCCGGCGCGACGCAGCACCTCGCGAACCACGACCGCCCCGAGCTCCGGCGCGGGGGTCTGGGCGAGCGTCCCTCCGAACGTTCCGATGGCGGTCCGGGCGGCGGCGACGATGACGGGCTTCTGCATGTGAGGCCTCCTCTAATGGGGCGTGGGGTATGGAGAAACGGAACCTTATTGCACCACGCGCTGGGACCAGGCAACCGCGCCCTTCAACGCGTCCCACGCGCTCCGGCGGTCCCAGCCGTCGACGCCGTTGTACCAACGGAGTCCGATCTCCTGGCCGCCCCGCCAGCGGGCCGCGAGGCCGAGCCAGAGGCGCGCACCCGGGCCATAGAACATCGTCGCGGCCTGGCCGAGACGGCGGAGCTTCCGGCCCATCCATCCGGCGCGGAAGCGCGCCTCGGCCCCCGAGAATCGCCAGTCGCCCCGCGCGAGCGCCACCGCGATCTCGTCGGCAGCCCAGCGGCCGTACTCGAGCGCAAACGAGATGCCCTCGCCCATCAGCGGCTCGACGCCGGCGGCGTCACCGACGAGCAGCACGTGTGGAGTCACGAACCGACCACGGCCGAAACACCGAATGGGCGCCGCCTGATGACGCACCACCCCGCCGCCGAGCGTTCCCTGCAAGTCGCGCAACAACGCGACGAGGTCGACCCCGGGCCGGCGGTGCCACGCGTAGACGCCGGCGTTCACGTACGGCTTCCCATCGATGAGGCACGGGAACGCCCACGCGTAGCCGGCGAGGCCGCGCGGCACGGCGCGGAAATCGAAGTCGTACCGCGCTCGCGCGTGGCCGTCCCACCCCGACGCGCCGGCGCCGACCGGGACGTCGGCCATGACCGCGCGCGCCACTTCCTCGCGCCCACCGCCATCGTCGACGAGCCGCCGCCGCACGAGGCTTCCGGAGCCGTCGGCGCCGACGGCGACGCGCGCGGCGTACTCCCCGGTCGTCGTTCGGACCAGCACGCCGTCGGCCGCACGCGAGAGCGACACGACTTTCTCGTTCTCGCGCACCTCGACGCCGCGCGCGCGCACCGCCGCGATCAGCGACGCGTCGAGCTCGTTCCGACGGACGACCGCGCAGAAGCGCTCGCCTTCGACCTCCACGCGCTTCGCCGGAACGTCCACCGCCGCGCGGTCGACCATCACGTGCGGCACCCGCAGGCCGACGCCGAGCTCGTCGAGACAGTCGAGCGTGTGGGGGATGAGCCCGCCGGCGCAGACCTTCGTCCGCGGATGCCGCGCCTTTTCGAGCACGAGCATGCGCGCGGCGAGCGCGGGATCGCGGCGCAAAAGGAAGAGCGCCGTCGCCGCGCCCGCGGGTCCGCCACCGACGATGACGACGTCGCGCCGCTCCACGGGCGCGGAAGCTAAGAGAAGCGACGCACCTCTGCAACCGGCGCCACCGCGCCCGGACGCCGCGCGTGCTCGGGAATCCCGGCAGCCAGCCAGTCGGTGAGGATGGCCATGCGCGCCGACATCGTCTCCAGATCGTCGGCCCACGGGAGCCAGCGTGCCGGCAGCCCCTCGGCGTGGAGCAGCGGCACCCCCGCCCGCTCCGGGACGAGGACGAGCTGGAACCCCGCGGCGAACGCGACGTCGATCGGCACGCCCACCGCCCAATAGAGGCGCGGGATCGGCAACTCCTCGACGCCGGAGACGAGACTGTGACGGCCGAGGACGTCGACGAGGAGAAGCACCTCGGCCTCCGGCGCCACCTCCCGATGCACGAGCCGCACGTCGACCGGTCGGCCGGGCACGGCCAGAAGCGGACATAGCTCGTCCGCGGCGAGGACGTCGTGGCCCAGGGCGCGGAGCGCGGGGACGACGGCGGGATCACCTACGTGAAGGATGCGCATGATGCCCCGTCGAGACAGCAAGCGCTATGCCGCGTGCGTGGACGCGACGCAGTCCGCGCCCCCTCGCCGCGCGCCGCGTCGTGCAACGCGATACGCTTTTCGCGTAGAGGGGAGCCCTCGACGTCGCTATCGTCGAGTCAGCGCCACCCGATGGACACGCGCTGTCATCCTGGGCCACCGCGGCCAACTCGAGCGTGCTCCCGCACTCGCGGCGTCGGTGTGTGTCGCGCGTGGTCGCTCGCATGCGCCCTCGTGGTCGCGTATGCGATGCCCGCAACCGCGAGCGAGCTCGAGCGACGCATCGACGAATCGGTCGCGCTCTGCGCCGCCGCCGATCGCTTGCCGGCGTCGCAGCGACTCGACGTGCTCGCGCGCGGCCTGGACCTCGCCGACGCCGCGATCGCGCTCGACGAGCGCTCGGCCGACGCGCACTTCGCGGTGGTGTGCAATCTCGGAAAAGCCACGGGTCTCACCGGCGTAGGCTTTGGCGCATTGCGGGCCGTCAGTCGTCTCCGTCGCGAGATCGATCTCACGCTGGCACTCGCCCCCGATCATGCGGAAGCGATGGCAGCGAAGGGCGCCTTGCTCGCACGGCTGCCCCGCTGGCTCGGCGGCGATCGTCGCGAAGCCGAGGTGTGGCTTCGCCGCGCGCTCACCGCCGATCCGCGCAACACGACCGCGCGCAGCTACCTCGCCGAGATCGAGGTCCCGACGGCTCCGTTCGTAGCGCCCGCCGCCGACGAGCCGCTCGCACCCTGATCCGTCGCGCTTGCCCCGCTCACGCGGCGCACACGTAGTCACGCGTCTCTTCGAATCCCATGTCGGCGAGCACGCGGCGGATCAGGTTGCGCGGGCCGCTCCGTGCGACGGACACGACGAGCGGCAAGCGCGGCAGCTCGCGGAGCGCTTCCGGGGCCACGACGGGGGCGCCGTGGATGCGGTTGCCGAGCCGTCCGGGATGGACCTCGATGACGTGGGTCGGCCGCTTGCCGTGCGCGAGGAGCGCGCGCCGGAGCGCGCGGCCCGTGCCGCCGTATCCCCAGAGCACGTAGCGGTCGGTCCGCGCGAGGAAATGCTCGGCGAGGAACGCGGCCTTGATCGCGGCGAAGCGCGGGAGCGCGTAGGCGTCGCCCGTGCGGGACAAGCGGCCGGGACGATCGCGCCACGCGAGCAAGCGACGCGATACGACGCCGATCGCAAGGCCGCCCGCGAGCGCCCGCAGCACGAGATCGTAGTCCTCCGGCCAGCCCGCATCGCGATAGCCGAGCGCCGCGAGCTCCGTCCTGCGCAGCATGAGTGTCGGGTGTACGACCGGACACTCGACGAACGCCTCGGCGCGCACCGCCGCGGCGGAGTCGATGCCGTTCAACCAACGCTCGTACGCCTTCCAGCCCGCGGCGAGACGCGCACGCGGAAAGATCCGTACGTGCGTCCCGACCGCGAAGAGCTCGGGCGCCGCGGCGAGCGCCGCGACCTGGGCCGCGAGCCGATCGTGATGCATGACGTCGTCGGCGTCCATGCGCGCGACCAGCGGCGCACGGCAGCGCGCGAGCCCCGCGTTCAGGGCGGCGACGAGTCCGTCGCGTTCCGTCGTCACGAGCACGAATCGCGGATCGGCTTCGGCGAACGCCCGCGCGATCGCGCCGGTGTCGTCCACGGACCCGTCGTCGACGACGACGCACTCCCAGTCCGTGAGCCGTTGGCGCTGGACACTCCGGAGGCTCGCGACGATGGTCGTGGACGCGTCGCGCGCCGGCACCAAGACGGACACCGCCGGCGCAGCGCCCGGCTTTGCCGGCATCGTCAAACGACGGCCGTCGGCGCCTGCGGCATCGTCTCCCACATCTCCGGATCGTGCCCGTAGACGATCCGCGTTCCCACCGCGGCGAGCGCCCGCAGCCGCTGGAGCGACGCCAGCATCGCGATCGGGTCGTGCACCACGAGCGGCAGCTTCATCTCCTCGAGTGTCTGGCGGAAGTAGCAGGCGTCGGCGGCGAGCACGACGTCGCCCGCGTCGAGCCGCACCAGCAGCGACTGATGGCCCGGCGTGTGGCCGAAGGTCGGCAGGCAGATCACGCGGCCGTCGCCGAAGAGGTCGTGCTCGCCGTCGACCTCGAGGCGCGGGTGCCCGACGTCGTAGTCCGACGGCGTGTAGCTGTTGCTGACGATGCCCGCGTCGTCGTGCGCCGCCTGCCATTCACGGCGCTGCACCACGACCGTCGCGTTCGGGACCGCGGCGTTCCCGCCGGCGTGGTCGAAGTGCAGATGCGAGTTCACGAGAAACTGCACGTCGCCGACGTCGATGCCGGCGATCGCGAGACGCGCGGCGACGTCGTCGCCGGCGGCGAAGTGCGGCGTGAAGACGGCGGCCGCGGCCCCGAGCCGCGTCGCGGGGTCGTGCTGGAGCTCCGCGTGCAGCCCGCTGTCGAAGAGCACGCGTCCCTTCGGGTGCTCGACGACAAAGACCGGGACCGGCACCCGCACGCTGCCCACCGCACCTTCGATGAAGAGCGCGCGCGGGCCGGTCAACCATCCGCAGGTGAGCGCGAGGAGCCGCACCGACATGCCCGTCGCATAACCCGCGCGCGGTCGGCCTGACAAACGACGAACGCGTGCGCTAGGAGGTACCACCCGCACGGAGGAGCCATCCATGGATCTCGAGTTCGTCCGCTACGAGAAGCGCGATCGCATTGCCGTCGTCACGCTGCACCGGCCCGAGGTGATGAACGCCCTCCATCCGCCCGCCGGCGAGGAGCTCGACCGCGTGTGGTCGGACTTCGTCGCGGACGACGAGTGCTGGGTCGCGATCCTCACGGGCGCGGGTGATCGCGCGTTCTCGGCCGGCAACGATCTCAAGTGGACGGCCACGCACGCGTCGACGCGATGGCCCGCGAGCGGATTCGGCGGGCTCACGTCGCGGACCGACATCGTGAAGCCGCTGATCGCGGCGGTGAACGGCGTGGCGCTCGGCGGCGGTCTCGAGCTGGCCCTCGCGTGCGACCTCATCGTCGCGGCCGACTCCGCGACCCTCGGCCTGCCCGAGCCGCGGGTCGGGCTGATCGCCTACGCCGGCGGCACGCACCGCCTGCCCCGCTCGATCCCGCTGAAGATCGCGATGGGCATGCTGCTCACGGGGACACCCATCACCGCCGCCGAGGCAGCGCGCCTCGGGCTCGTGAACGAGGTCGTCCCGCTCGCCGACCTCATGCCGGCAGCGGAACGCCTCGCCCGCACGATCTGCGAGTGCTCGCCGCTCGCGATCCAGGCGACCAAGCAGAGCGTCTACGAAGGGCTCGGCCGCCCCATCGCGGAAGCGATGCAGACGCGCTATCCGGCGGTCGGCCGGCTCTACAAGAGCGAGGATTTCAAGGAAGGACCGCGCGCGTTCGCCGAGAAGCGGAAACCGGTCTGGCGCGCACGCTGAGAGAAAGGACGAGATCATGCGAGCAGTGACGTTCCAGGCTCCGGGCGAGGTCCGCGTCGAGGAGCGCCCCGATCCGATGCTCGGCGCCGACGACGACGCGATCGTGCGCGTCGAGGCGAGCGGCATCTGCGGCTCCGATCTGCATCTGTACCACGGACGGATTCCGCTCGAGGCCGGCTTCATCCTCGGCCACGAGTTCGTGGGAACCGTGACGGCCGCGGGTCCGGACGTGACCGACGTCGCCGTCGGCGATCGCGTGCTGGGGTGCTTCGTGACCGCGTGCGGGCGCTGCTTCTTCTGCCGGCGGCGTGACTTTCACAAGTGCACGGAGGCGCGGGTCTTCGGACACGGAAAGACCCTCGGCGGCCTGCAAGGCGCGCAAGCGGAGCAGGTGCTCGTGCCGCACGCCAACCTCACGCTTCGCAAGGTGCCCGCCGGCCTCTCGAGCGACGCGGCGCTGTTCGCGGGCGACGTCATGGGGACCGGCTTCCACGCGGTACGCGGCGCCGACGTGTCACCCGGCGACGTGGTCGTCGTCCTCGGCCTCGGCCCCGTCGGGCTCTGCGCGGTGCAGGCGGCGCGCGCGCTCGGTGCTGGCCACGTGATCGCCGTCGACGACGTACCCGACCGCCTCGCCATGGCAGCGCGATTCGGCGCCGAGGCCGTGCACCTTCGCGAGCAGGACCCCAAGGCCGCCGTCCGCAAAGCCACCAACGGGCGCGGCGCCGACGGGTGCATCGACGCCGTCGGCCACCCGGATGCGCTCGACTTGGCATTGCGCCTGGCGCGGAACGGCGGCAGCGTCTCCGTGACCGGCGTCTACTCCGAGCGGTGCCAGGTCCACATGGGCCTCGTCTGGATCAAGGCGCTCACGCTCCGCACGGGACAGGCCAACGTGATCGGGCACGTCGATGCCGTGCTCGCGATGATGACCGCGGGCATCCTCGATCCGACCCCGCTCGTCAGCCGCCACGCGCCGCTCGCGGAGGCGCCCGAGGCGTATGCCGCGTACGCGCGGCGCGAGGCGCTGAAGATCGTCCTCACGCCCTGACGCAGCACGCACGCGAAGTGCCGTGTCGTGCATGCACGCGCGCGGGAGCTCGTTCGGGGCATGCGAGCGTGCAAGCCGCGACGCGTTCGTGACGCCGCGCGGGCGCCTTCCCACTCGCCTCAGCACGACCCGTCGAAACCCCCCGGCGAATCACGAGATCCGCGAGGCCGAGGCCAGAGCGCCACGTTCCCGCATCCCGCGGCCTTGGGATTGCTCTCACCTGCTTCCGACGGAGGTCACCCCATGCAGCCCACGAGCACCAGCATCCTCATCATCGACGACTGCGCGCCCATTGCCGAGATCATCGCGAGCCACCTCGGAGCAGCGGGCTACCGTACCCGCGTCGCTCGCGACGGCACCGAAGCGCAGCGCCTGCTGACCGAGACGCCGCCGGACTGCATCGTCCTCGACCTCATGATGCCCGGCATGTCGGGCGCGGAGTTCCTGCACGGCCTCCGGCGGGACCCGGCGACGGCCGACATTCCCGTCGTGCTCGTGAGCGCGCGCATCGGTCATCACGGCACGCACTTCCGCTCGCAGATGGATGCCGATTATTCCGTCGGGAAGCCGTTCACCCGCCAACAGCTCGTGAAGGCTGTCCGCACGGCGCTGGCTCGGAAACAGGGCCGCGACGAGGAGGCGCCGCTCCCCATGCCGCCGCCGACGCGCCTCGATGCTCGCGCGCGCATCGCCGCGAAGCTCGGCCTCGCGGGTTTCAGCGCGCACTGAGCGGCGCCGCGTCAGCCGCGCGGCGGCACGCTGCGCGCATCAATTCCTGGGATGCACGTTCTCGCGCACCCACGCGACGATCTCGTCGGTGGTGGCGCCTGGGGTGAAGATCTCGCGGACGCCCGCCTGCTTCAGGGTCGGGATGTCCTCTTCGGGGATGATGCCGCCGCCGAAGATCGCGATGTCGTCGCCGCCCTTCTCCTTGATCAGTCGGATGATCGCGGGGAAGAGCGTGTTGTGCGCGCCGGAGAGGATCGAAAGTCCGATCGCGTCCACGTCCTCTTGGATGGCTGCCTCGGCGATCATTTCGGGCGTTTGGTGCAGGCCCGTGTAGATCACCTCGACACCGGCGTCACGGAGCGCACGGGCGATGATCTTGGCGCCGCGATCGTGCCCGTCGAGCCCGGGTTTCGCGACGAGGATCCTGAGACGAGGCGTGCCGCTCACAACCAGGCCGGATCGCGGTAGACGCCGAACTCGTCGCGGTAGACGTCGCAGATTTCGCCGAGCGTGACGCCGTCTTTCACGGCAGCCACGAGGAACGGCATGAGGTTCCGGCCGTCCTTGCATGCTGCCCGGACGTCCGCGAGGCGCGACGTGCAGCGCGCGCCGTCGCGCTTCGCCTTGAACGCCTTCACGCGCGCGACCTGCTTGTCCTCGACCTCGGCGTGAATGCGCAGGATGTCGATCGAGGGCTTCTCGTCGGTCTGGTAGCGGTTCACGCCGACCATGACCTTTTCCTTGCGGTCGAGCTGCTGCTGGAAACGGTACGCCGCCTCGGCGATCTCCTTCTGCGGGAACCCGAGCTCGATCGCGCGGATCATGCCGCCCATGCGGTCGATCTGCTCGATGTAGTCGCGCGCTTCGGTTTCGATCCGATTGGTGAGGGCTTCGATTGCCCAGCTGCCGCCGAGGGGGTCGACGGTATTGGTGACGCCGCTCTCCTCGGCGATGATCTGCTGGGTGCGGAGCGCCACCATTGCGGCGTTCTCGCTCGGGAGCGCCAGCGTCTCGTCCATGGAGTTGGTGTGCAGCGACTGCACGCCGCCGAGCACGCCGGCAAGCGCCTGGATCGCGACCCGCACGACGTTGTTGATCGGCTGCTGCGCGGTGAGCGAGCAGCCTGCGGTCTGCGCGTGGGTCCGCAGCATCATCGAGCGCGGGTTCTTCGCGCCGAAGCGCTCGCGCATGAGGCGCGCCCAGAGCCGGCGCGCCGCGCGGAGCTTCGCGATCTCTTCGAGGAAATCGTTGTGGAGGTTGAAGAAGAACGACAGGCGCGGCGCGAAGTCGTCGACGTCGAGGCCGCGCGCGACCGCCGCCTCGACGTAGCCGAGGCCGTCGGCGAGCGTGAAGGCGACCTCCTGGACCGCCGTCGAGCCGGCCTCGCGGATGTGGTAGCCGCTGATCGACACCGGGTGGAAGCGCGGCGCATGCTGCGTGCAGTACTCGATCATGTCCACGATGACCCGGACCGAGGGCACCGGCGGCGAAATCCACTCCTTCTGCGCGATGTACTCCTTGAGCATGTCGTTCTGGATGGTGCCGCCGAGCTTGCTCATCGGAATGCCGCGGCCCTCGGCGACCGCGAAGTACATGGCGAGAATGATGCTCGCCGAACAGTTGACGGTCATCGACGTGGTGACCTCGTCGAGCGGGATGCCGTCGAAAAGCTCGGCCATGTCGTCGATGGTCGAGACCGCCGTGCCCTCGCGGCCGACCTCGCCGAGCGAACGCGCGTGATCGGCGTCGTACCCCATCAACGTCGGCATATCGAAGGCCGTCGAGAGGCCGGTCTGTCCGCGTGCGAGCAGGAATTTGAAGCGCTCGTTCGTGTCGCGCGGGGTGCCGAAACCGGCGAACTGGCGCATCGTCCACGGCCGCCCGCGGTGCATCGTCGGGTAGACGCCGCGCGTGTAGGGAAACTCGCCCGGCCGGCCGATGTCGGCCTCGGCGTCACGACCGGCCAGATCGTCGGCCGTGTAGAGCTCCTGGATCTCCATGTCGGAGACCGTCGAGAACCGCCGCGGCTCGGTCGGTTCGGGTGCCGGCTTGGGTTGTGCACTCATACGGGCCCGTCTTATCGCGTTGGCCCCCGCCTTCGCGAGAGCTGTTTCAGGGGTCGGTCCGAACGCGACGCGACGTCGTGGCGCGACGCCGACGCTGGAAATCGACGGCGATCACGCGCGGTCCCGGCGCTTCCGGTTGCCGCCGGGGACGCGGCGTGCGGTGCGAGATCAGCTTCGCCGCGACCGGTACCCATTCCTCGGGAACGAGAATGCGGATCGTACCGAGGCTGCCCGTGCGGACCGGATCCATCGCGAAGCGCCGGCTTTCGAGCAGGCACGGAATGCCTTGGTGCTCGAGAAACCCTTTCACGAGATGCGCTTCGGGTTCGAATGCCGTGGCGTGGCACACTTTCCAGGGCATGGCGGGGCTTTCCGTATAGATGATCGCCCGAAACCTGCCAAGGCGGCGCACCCCGGGAATCCCCCTCGGTTGAGCACCCCGGAGCCGCGCGCTAGCAGGGACGCAGGAGGAAGCGCATGACCGAACGGCCGAACCCCGAGCAGATCCGCAAGCCCGATCGTCCGATCGAACCCATCTTCGTCAGACGCTGGTCGCCGCGCGCGATGAGTGGTGCTGCCATCGACCCGGTGACACTCGCGACACTTTTCGAGGCAGCGCGCTGGGCGCCGTCCAGCTACAACGAGCAGGAGTGGCGCTTCCTCTATGCCCATCGCGATGGCACCCACTGGCCGACCTTCTTCGAGCTCCTCGCGGAAGGAAACCGCGGCTGGTGCGATCGGGCGGGCGTGCTGGTCGTCGTCCTGTCGCACAGGGTCTTCGCGCGAAACGGCAAGCCGAATCCCGTGCACAGCTATGACACCGGCGCAGCCTGGGAGAATCTCGCCCTCCAGGGCGCGGCCATGGGCCTCGTCGTGCACGGCATGATGGGCTTCGACTACGACAAGGCGCGGGCGTCGCTCGCCGTCCCGGACGACTACGCCGTCGAAGCCATGATCGCGATCGGGCATCCCGGCGACCCGGGCACGCTCCCCGAAGCCCTCCAGAAGATCGAAACCCCCTCGCAACGGAAACCCGTGTCCGAGCTCGTCCGCGAGGGAAAATTCAGCTTCTGACCATACTTGACCGTCGCCCCAAAGGCGGGCAAGCCGAACCCCAACTCAACCCCAAGGGAGGCTGCACATGAATCGACAATCAACGCGTTTCGCCCTGGCGGGCCTCCTCGTGATGACGAGCGCCTCGCTGGCGCTCGCGCAGAGCGAGGACGCCCTCATCAAGTATTTCCGCAAGAAGAACAACATTCCCCCCGCGGCAACGGTCACCGTCACGGGCCTCAAGGACTCGACGAGCTTCAAGGGCTCGAAGGAAGGCACGCTGAACGTCAGCGGCCCGCAGGGCAACAAGGCGACGACGTTCGTGGCGTCCCCGGACCTCAAGTTCGTCGTCCTCGGTGACATCCTCGACACCAGCGTCGATCCGGCGAAGGCCGTCATGGCGAAGATCAAGGTCGACGGCGAGCCGTTCAAGGGCGCGAAGGACGCCAAGGTCACGATCGTCGAGTACTCCGAGTTCCAATGCCCGTACTGCAAGCGCGGGTTCGACACGATCGAGCAGCAGGTGCTGAAGAACTACGAAGGCAAGGTGAAGTTCTACTTCAAGCAGTTCCCGCTGCCGTTCCACCCGTGGGCGCAGCCGGCTGCGATCGCGTCCGAGTGCGCGAAGATCCAGAAGCCGGAAGCGTACTGGAAGCTCTACGAGGAGTACTTCAACCACCAGGCCGAGGTGAATCCGCAGAACGTCAAGGAGAAGGCCCAGGAGTACCTGAAGGACACGGGCATCGACATGGCCAAGTGGGGCACCTGCTACGACAACAAGGAGACGCTGCCGAAGGTGATGGCGCAGCATGCCGAAGGCCAGAGCCTCGGCGTCACGGGCACCCCGGCCTTCTTCATCAACGGCCGCATGCTCGTGGGCGCGCAGCCCTTCGAGCAGTTCAAGAACGTGATCGACGACGAGCTGGCGTCGGCGAAGTAACTGCCACGATCGTCAACGACGAAAGGCCGCCCCGGTTCGCCGGGGCGGCCTTTTCTTTTGTCACTGGAGACGAAGACCGCGCGTCACGTCGGGAACGGGGGCGCGTGGGGGGTCGGGTCGGCGCCTCGGGCGCGGGACCCGCAACCGCTCAAGGTCAGAGATCGCATGGCCTCGTGTCCCGCTCACGAGGCGCCGACCCGACCCCCCACGCGCTCACCGCACCGGCCCTGCGCGATCTGAAACACCAGCGGCAACAGCACCGTCCGCTTCCGACACGGGGCGGACATCGACGTGGCGCCGCGTGGGTAGAGCGTCTTGCGCCTTGCGCAGCAGCGTCTCTCGGCGTGGGTGGGACGGTGGGTTCGCGGGCTCGTGAGCGGGACACGAGGCCCTGCGAATGGTGCCCTTGAGCGGTCGCGGGTCCCGCGCCCGAGCCCGCGAGCCCACCGTCCCACCCCACGCCCCGCAAGGACGGTGCTGCACGTCTTCGGGGAGTTCAGTACTCGGGCTTGAAGTCGAAGTGGTGCGTCGTGTGCATGAAGCGGACGGTGCGGGTTTGGGAGCGCATGACGACGGAGTTCGTCGTCGCCCCGCCCCGGAAGAAGCGCACGCCGTCGAGGAAGTCACCGTTCGTGACGCCCGTCGCCGCGAACATCACGTCGCCGCGCACCAGATCATCGAGCTTGTAGATCGTGTGCAGGTCCGTGAGACCCGCCGCGTAGCAGCGATCGCGCTCGTCGTGGGTGAGGGGCGCCATCCGCGCCTGCATGTCGCCACCGGCACAGCGGAGCGCCGCGGCCGCGAGCACGCCTTGATGACCGCCGCCGACGCCCATCGAGATGTCGATGCCCGACTTTGGACGCGTCGTCGCGAGCGCCGCGGACAGGTCACCCGCGCTCAGCAGCTTGATGCGCGCACCCGCGTTTCGCACCTCGCGGATGAGCTTGCCGTGACGCGGCCGCTCGAGCACCGCGACCGTCAGGTCCTCCACGTAGACGCCCTTCGCCTCGGCGAGCGCCTTCAGATTGTCGGTCGGCGAGCGCGTGATGTCGATCACGCCCCGGCCCTCCGGACCGACCGCGATCTTGTCCATGTAGCTGTCGGGACACTGAAAGAAGACACCGGGCTCCGCGATCGCGATGATCGACATCGCCCCCGGGCCGCCCGTCGCCGTGATGCTGGCGCCTTCGAGCGCGTCGAGCGCAACCTCGGTCGTGACCTCCGCACCGCCGATGCGTTCGCCGACGTAGAGCGCCGGGGTCTGCTCCTGTGAGCCCTCCCCGATCACGACGGTGCCGCCGACGGCGATCGCGTTGAACGCGCGCCGCATGGCCTCGACCGCCGCCTGATCGGCACCGGCCTCGTCACCTCGCCCCATGAGCCGTGCCGACGCGAGCGCCGCGGCCTCCGTGACACGCGCCACTTCGAGGGCGAGATTCCGATCCATCACGCGCCTCCGAGATCGTCGAGGATCCGCAAGCAGACCGGCTTGCCCTGGACGCCCGCGAGCCGCCGCATGCGGCCGAGGGCCGCCTGGAGATCGCGCTCGCGCGCGTCGTGCGTGCGAATCACGACCGGGACGGTGCCACCGGCGCTCCGACCTTTCTGGATCACGGTGGCGATACTAATCCCGTGTCGTCCGAGGATGGAAGCGATGTTTCCGAGGACGCCGGGCCGGTCCTTCACCATGATGCGCAGGTAATATGCCGTGCGAAGATCCCCCATGGGGACCCGGCGTGGGCGCCGAAGCGCGGGAATGCCGAGCGGCGGGACGCGCGCCGACGTGTCCTGAAGCCGGTTGCGGGCGATCTCGATCAGGTCGGCGACGACGGCGGTCGCCGTCGGCATCATGCCGGCACCCTGGCCGTAATACATGCTCGAGCCGAGCGCCTCGCCCTCGACGTAGATGGCATTGAACGCGCCGCGGACGCCCGCCAGCACGTGCGTCGTCGGCACGAGCGTCGGATGGACGCGGACCGCGACGTCGTCTCCGTGCAGCGAGCCGATCGCCAGCAGCTTGATCTCGTAGCCGAGCTCGCGGGCGTAGCCGACGTCCATCTGCGCGACGTTCCGGATGCCCTCGGTGTGCACGTCCTTCAAATGCAGCTCGGTACCGAACGCGAGCGCCGTCAGGATCACGAGCTTGTGCGCGGAATCGATGCCGTCGACGTCGAACGTCGGGTCGGCCTCGGCGAGCCCGCGCGCCTGCGCCTCCTTCAATACGTCGTCGAATTGCGCGCCCTCGGCGCTCATCTTGGAGAGGATGTAGTTGCACGTGCCGTTGACGATGCCCCGGACGGACACGGTGCGATCGGCGACCACGCCGTCGCGCAGCACGCGCACGATCGGGATGCCGCCCCCGACGCTCGCCTCGAACCCGATGTCGACGCGCTGGCGCGCCGCCGCCCCGAACACCTCGCGACCGTGCACCGCGAGCAGCGCTTTGTTGGCCGTCACGATGCTCTTGCCGTTCGCGATCGCCGCGAGCACGAAGCGCCGCGCGGGCTCGTACCCGCCCATGAGCTCGATCACGACATCGACGTCGTCGGCCTCGTACACCCGGCGCGCGTCGCCGACGAGCATCCCCTTCGGGATCTTCACGCCGCGGTCGCGCTTCGTGTCCAGGTCGGCGATCCGTACGAGCCGGAGATGCGCGCCGAGCATCGCGTCGATCGCGGCGCGGCGACGCTGAAGCAGCTTCACGACGCCGGTCCCGATCGTTCCGAAACCGATCAGCCCGGCGCGGATCTCTCTCATCGGCGCGCTCGAGCGCGCGCCGGTGCTCATCGGCGCGCGTTCAGCCACGGGTCACCTCGGGTCGCACGCCATACGTCACGAACACCGCCACCATCCCTCCTCCGGCGACGATCGCCATCACGACGCCTCGACGCGCGTCGCCGCGTCGAAGGTCTCTTCCGCGTGGTACGAGCTCCGCACGAACGGTCCCGAGGCGACGTGTTGGAACCCGAGTGCCCGTCCACGCAGCGCGTAGCCCGCGAAGACCTCGGGCGCGACGTAGGCCGCGACCGGCAGATGTCTCCGCGTCGGTTGCAGGTACTGGCCGATCGTCAGGAGATCGCAGTCGGCCGCACGGAGGTCGGCCATCGCCTGATGGATCTCCTCCGGCGTCTCGCCGAGCCCGACCATGAGGCCAGACTTCGTGGCGCCGTGCGGACGGAGACGCTTGGCCGCGGCGAGCACGTGCAGCGACCGCTCGTAGCCCGCCTGCGGCCGAACGCTCGGCGTCAGTCGCCGGACGGTTTCGAGGTTGTGGTTGAACACGTCGGGCTCCGCGTCGAGTACCACGCGCAGCGGCCCTTCCTCGTCCTTGAAGTCCGGCGTCAGCACCTCGATCCGCGCCGCCGGCGCCGCCGCGCGCACGGCGTGGATCGTCGCCGCGAAGTGCGCCGCGCCACCGTCGGCGAGGTCGTCGCGAGCGACGGCGGTGATGACGACGTGCCGGAGCCCCATGCGGCGCGCAGCCTCGCCGATCCGCGCCGGCTCGTCGGCGTCGAGCGGTCCGGGCTTCCGCGTGTCGACGGCGCAGAACCCGCACCGCCGCGTGCAACGATCGCCGCCGATCATGAACGTCGCCGTCGGACGCGCGAAGCACTCGCCGATGTTCGGGCAGCGCGCTTCCTCGCAGACCGTCGTGAGCTTCAGCTCACGGAGGACGCGCCGGAGCGGGCGGACTTCACGAAGGATGCCGCGCTTCTTGGCCGCCCAGGCAGGCAGCCGCGGGCCTGCGGTGGGCTCGGGCAAGTCGGGTCCTTAGAAGCGGAAGCCGAGCGTCCCCATCGTGGTGACGAACTGGCGATCCTGGCGTCCGCCGAGGAACGCGTGGTGATAATTGGCGTGCGCGCCGAGCGTGATCTCGAAGAGCGGGATCTCGTCGTTCTCGCGCTCGTAGAGCGTGAAGATGGTGCCGGTCAGGCCGAGGCCGACCTCGATGCCGACGGCGTCCTCGTCCTCGTCGGTCTGCTGGCCGATCCCGTTGACCTCGACGCTGTTGAAGTTGGCGAAGTGATACCAACCGGTCTTGAAGTTCGCGTACGGGCGCACGGGATAGCTCGACGGCAGGAAATTGACCCGCGGGCCGATCGCCACGATGAAGTTCTGATGCGTCTGGTCGGAGTCGAACGTGAGGCCGTTCACGGTGAACTGCTCGGCGTCGTCGTCGCTCGGATTGAAGGCGTGGGTGAACTCCAGGAGGCCGTCGAGGAAGGGCAGGAACTCGTAGCCGACGGCGATGCTGTAGGCCCCACCGATGTCCTGATCTTCGGCGAAGTCACCGACGGGGATCAGCGCACCACCCCGTCCTTCGAGGAAGGCCGCTCCGGGTTGAGCGGCGGCACTGCCAGTCAGGACCAGGACGCACAGGACGGTCAGCGACAGCGAGCGGAGCTTCATGACCCCTCCCTCTTCCCCCAAAAGCGATCGTTTTTTACGCTAAGTGCGCGACCCACAACGCGCGCACTGGGCGGGACGATAGCGGGCACCTTTCCGGAAGGCAAGGCATGAAACGCAGCGCTTGCGACCTCAGCGGCACGCCGGACGCGCGCCGCGGACGGTCGCGAGCGGTTTTCCCGTCATGCCGGCGCGGTCGAGGTCGAGGAGGCACGCGAGGGTCGGCGCGACGTCGACGAGCGGGATCTCCCCCGCGTCGCCAGCGAGACCGGGACCCGCGATCACGAGCATCCCGGACGCCGCGTGATCGCCGCGCGGTCCGGTCGCGGCATCGGCGTACCCGTGCGCCGACACCACGGCGACCCACGCGTCCGGCACGTACGGGAGGAGCTCCCCGACGTGGCGGTCGACTTCGCGATACGCGTCGCGCACGCGGTCGGGCCGGTCCCAGAACCCGTGCTGCATCCGATCGAGCAGCGGATCGACCCACACGAAGAGGTCCCAGGGCTTCGTCTTGAGGAGCCGATGCGCGGCCGCGCGCTGGACGTCGGTCGTCTGCACGAGGTGCTCTGCGAAGACGTCGGGCACCTCGGCCTCGCCGTACGCGCTCCATGCCGGTCCTTCACGGACGTACGGCATGCCGAGATACCCGGCGAGCTCGCCCTCGACCTCGGGCGGTGTGATCGCGGACGCGCCGAGATCGACGGCGTACATGGGCGAGACCCACGCGCGCTCGGCGTCGAGGCGCTTCACCCGCAGCACGCTCGCCTCGATGTCAGGATCGCCGACGTCGACCCAGTCGGACCATTCGCCCGGCGCGAGCGGCGCCGCGACGAGGCGAAGCAGGTTCCCGAGCTTCTCGTACGGCCGCGGCAGCGCGCTCGCGCCGACATCGAAGAAGACGCCGCCTCCGGCACCGCCGACGTAACCGCGCGCCATGCCGAGGTCGGCGACGATGACCGCGCGCGCCAGACGTTCGGCCTTCCAGCTCGGCAAACCCCGAGGTTTAGCTGCATCACG
>DAIQBH010000087.1:0-22224 GCA_036781285.1 Thermodesulfobacteriota bacterium
CGCAGGGGAAGATCCAGCTCCGCACCGAGCCCGTCAATCTCGAGAGCGTCGTCGCCGACGCCGTCGAGACGAGCGCGCCGATCATCAACGCGCATCAACACGCGCTCCGGGTCACGTTGCCCGAGCAGCCACTGGTCGTGAAGGGCGACGCGTCGCGCCTGACGCAAGTCATCGCCAATCTCCTCACCAACGCCGCGAAGTACCAGAACGAGAACGGCTCGATCGACCTGACCACGCGGCGCGAGGGGACCACGGCCGTGATCTCGGTCCGTGATCGCGGGATCGGCCTCTCCGCCGAGATGCTGCACGAGGCGTTCGAGCTCTTCGCGCAAGGCGAGCGGACTCCGGATCGGGCGCAGGGCGGTCTCGGCATCGGCCTCTCGCTCGTGAAGAAGCTGGTCGAGCTCCACGGCGGCACCGTCCACGCGGCGAGCGACGGCCCGGGGCACGGGAGCGAGTTCCTCGTGCGCCTCCCATTGCTCGCCGGCGTCGAAACCGCCGAGCCCGTGGCGAGCGCCGCGCCGGCACCCGCCCCCGAGCCGAGGCGCCAACGCGTCCTCGTCGTGGACGACAACGTCGATGCCGCCGAGGGTCTCGCGATGCTGCTCCGGCTCGACGACCACGAGGTCACGATCGCGCACGACGGCGCCCACGCGCTGGCACTCGCCGCCGCGGCACGACCGACGGTCGTGCTCCTCGACATCGGCCTTCCCGGCATGGACGGCTACGAGGTCTGCCGCCGCCTTCGCACCGCCGGCTTCACCGACACGCGCATCTTCGCCCTCACGGGCTACAGCCAGGACCGCGACAAGCAGCTCGCCCTCGAAGCCGGATTCGACGCGCACATGGTGAAACCCGTCGAGTTCGAGAAGCTCCAGCAGATCCTCGCCGCCCACTGAGCGCGCCCACGCCCGGCGCCGGTCACGATCTCGTTTCGCCCCGGGTCGGTGCGACCGGTTCCGTGAACGCTTGCCGGGAACCGATCGAACGTCCTAGTCCTTCCGCACCATGACGACCGGGCAGACCCCGAAGACGATCTCCCCCGCGGACGCGGCAGGTTTGGTGAAAAGCGGCGACTGGGTGGAGTACGGCGGCGCGCTCAGCCAGGCGGACCTGTTCGACCGCGCGCTCGCCGCTCGGAAAGACGAGCTCCGGGGCGTGAAGATCCGTACCGTGGTCACCGCCGCGCCGCGCGCGGTGCTGGAGTGCGATCCGACCGGGGAGCACTTCCTCTGGTTCAACTGGCACTTCTCCGCCTACGACCGCGCGAAGAACGTCGACGGACGCGTGAGCTACATCCCGATGAACTTCGGCGAGCTCCCGGACTACTACCGCCGCTTCATCGACCCGCCCGACATCGCCTGCTTCAAGACGACCCCGATGGACGCCCACGGGTACTTCAACTTCGGTCCGACGGTCGCCCACGCGAAGGCCGTCACCGAGCGCGCGAAGATCGTCATCGTCGAGACCTGCGAGGCCATGCCCTACGTCTTCGGCGAGCAGGAGTCCGTCCACGTGAGCGAGGTGACGCACGTGATCGACGGCGGCCGCGGCACGCTCCCGGAGCTCGCGAATCCGCCCATCGGCGAGATCGACCGCACGGTGGCGAACATCATCGCGGAGCAGATCGAGAACGGATCCTGCCTCCAGATCGGCATCGGCGGCATGCCGAACGCCGTGTGCAGCGTGTTGAAGGATGCCGGCCTGCGCGATCTCGGAATCCACACGGAGATGTTCGTCGACGGCATGGTGGATCTGATCGAGTCCGGCGTCGTGAACGGTTCCCGCAAACAGACGCACACGTATCAGTCGACGTACACCTTCGCGCTCGGGTCGCGACGCATGTACGACTTCCTCGACCGCAACCCCCGCGTGCAGTGCTTGCCCGTCGACCTCACCAACCTTCCCCACTACATCGCCCAGAACGAGCGGGTCGTGTCGATCAACAACACGACGCAGATCGACCTCCAGGGTCAATGCGCCTCGGAGTCGGATGGGTTCCGGCACTTGACGGGAACCGGCGGCCAGCTCCAGTTCGTCCGCGGCGCGTTCGCCTCGAAAGGCGGCAAGTCGTTCATGTGCCTGTCCTCGACCTACGAGCGCCGCGGTCAGCGCAAGAGCCGCATCGTGGCGACGCTGACCCCCGGCAACATCGTCACCACGCCGCGGACCGACGTCATGTACGTCGTGACCGAGTACGGCATGGCCTGCCTCAAGGGAAAGTCGGTCGCCGAGCGCGTGCAGGCGCTGATCGCCCTCGCGCACCCGGAGTTCCGCGAGGAGCTGGAACGCGAGGCCCGCGAGAAGAAGCTCGTGCCGCGCGGGTTCTGGTGAGCACCGCTCGCTCGACGCTTACCACCGGCCGACCATCGCGCGCCCGTCGTTGACGAGGACCGCCTCGGATCGTATGGGGTAGCGCGTTTTTCTCCGCCGCGTCGCCAGCACTCACATCGAAAAGGGAGCCTTTCAATGGAGATTCGTCGTATCGCCGTGATCGGGAGCGGTCAGATGGGTACGGGCATGGCCCAGGTGACGGCGCGTGCCGGCCTGGAAACCGTCCTCATGAAGATGACGCCCGGCAACGTCGAGGCCGGGAAGCAGAAGATCGCGAAGGCCCTCCAGCGCGACGTCGAGAAGCAGCGCTGCACGCAGGAGGAGCTCGACGCGACCCTCGGCCGCCTCACGTGCACGAGCAAGGTCGACGACCTCGCGAAGTGCGACCTCATCATCGAGTCGGTGATCGAGGACCTCGACGAGAAGAAGCGCCTCTTCGCGAGCCTCGAAGGCGTCGTCGGGGAGCAGGCGATCTTCGCGTCCAACACGTCGACGCTCTCCATCACGGCGCTCGCCGAGGCGACCAAGCGCCCGACCCGCGTGATCGGCCTCCACTTCTTCAACCCGGCGCCGGTCATGAAGCTCGTCGAGATCGTCCCGACGCTCAAGACCGATCCCGAGGTCCTGAAGGCCGCGCAAGAGTTCACCGCCAAGGTGAAGAAGACCGGCGTCACGATCCGCGACTTCACCGGCTTCGTCGTGAACCGGCTCCTCACGCCCTACATGGTCGACGCGATGCGCACCGTGCAGGAGGGGCTCGCCTCGATCAGCGCGATCGACTCCGCGATGCAGCTCGGCGCGAACCACCCGATGGGACCCCTGGCACTCGCCGACTTCATCGGCCTCGACATCGTCTTCCACATGTCGAACAACCTCTGGGACGAGTACAAGGAAGCGCGCTTCACGCCGCCGCCGATCCTCACGCGCCTCGTGACGGCGGGCTTCCTCGGCCGCAAGAGCGGCAAGGGCTTCTACGACTACTCGACGACGCCGCCGACCCCGAACGACTTCTTGGTGAGCAGCGTCGCGTAGGGTTCGGAGCGCACGATGCTGTCCAAAATCCATCACGTCGGCGTCGTCGTCCGCGACCTCGAGCAGGCCTACGGCTTTTGGCGCGACGTCCTCGGGCTGCCCGTCATGGTCGTGAAGACGGTCCAGGACCAGGACGTGACGGCCGCACTGCTGAAGGTCGGCGAGAGCGAGATCGAGCTCCTTCAGCCGCTCTCCGACAAGAGCGGCATCGGCAAGTTCCTGGCGAAGCGCGGCGAGGGGCTGCACCATCTCTGCTTCGAAACCGACGACGTCGACGCCGAGCTCGCGGCCGCCAAGGCGAAGGGCATCCGCGTCATCGACGAGAAGCCGCGCCTCGGCCTGGCCGGCATGATCTGCTTCCTCCACCCGACGGCGACCCGCAGCGTGCTCGTCGAGTACGCGCAGCCGCTCGCCGAGGAAGGCCACCACTGATGCGCACCAATCGGATCGACCACGTGGTGGTGGCCACCCCGGATCCCGCCGGCGCGCAGGCGACGTTCCGTGGCCATTTCGAGCTCCCGCCGTCGGCGCCGGTCGCGGGATCCCCAGCCCTCACGATCGGCGATGCCCGGATCGCGTTCATCACCCCGGCCGCCGGGAGCCCTCTGGCGGCGGCCCTCGCGGGCGGCAGCGAAGGCATGGCGGAGGTTTGTCTGGAAGTCGCGAGCCTCGACGACGCCGAAGCCGCGCTTCGCCAGGCGGGCATCGCGTTCACGAGCGAGCCGAAGGGCGGCGGGCGGGCGATCGCCGTCGACCCGAGCGCCGCGCACGGCGTCCGCCTCACGCTCGTCGAACCCGGTACCGTCTGAGCGAGCGCCAAGGAATCGAACAGGGCGTTAGAATTATGGCGCCGCGAAAACACGTGAGCCGACCGTGAGCACCGACAAACGCTCGATCCCTGCCCTCGTTCGCCGTGGCACATCGGTTGCTGTTCGGCGACGAGGACCCGAACCGATGGCCGTCAACTTTTCTCCCTGGAAGCCCATGACGCCGGCGGTGATCGCCGACACTCCCAGCTGTCCCGCCGTGTACGAGCTCGGGACCTTGGTCCGGACTGTCGTATTCATCGGCGCCGCCGACGACGACCTCAGCCGGACGTTGAACCAGCATCTGAGCGTGCCGCAGACGCTGCCGCCGCTCGGCCGCCTGTACTTCCGCTTCGCGCCGCTCGACGAGCCCGAAGGGACGCGCGCGGTACTGCTGGAAGAGTTCCGGTCGACGCACGCGGGCGCGCTGCCGGTCGCGCAGGCGAATCAGCCGGCGCCCGCGCCGATCGCCGAGCCCCGCCGCCACCTGAAGGCGGTGTGATGCGCGGCGAGGGCGTCGCCCTCGCCAGGACGTCGCGCGGCTACTCGCGCCGCAGCACGTAGACGCGGTCGGTGTATGCCCACCACGTCGGGATCGGGATCGTGCGCTCGAGCCGGTAGCCCGGGAGCGGTGCGTTCGCGATGACCCACGGGAGCCCGTCCGCTTTCGCGGTCACGTGCGGGACGTCGAGGTCGAACGACTTTCCGGGCGGGAGCCGCTCGGGATGCGCGTAGAGCCGCCAGCCGTTCTCGGCGTAACCCGCATCGAGCTCGAGCTCCGGAACGCCGGCGGCGCGAAGCTCCGCGGCGGTCGCTGAGACGGTGCGCGCGTACGCGAGCATGTCGCGCGTGCCCGTCACGTCGATCGCGCACAGCACCACGAAGAGCGCCGCGCCGAGCGCGCGCCGCCAGGCCGCCACCGGAACGCCGGCGTCGGCGAGCGCGAACGCGATCGCGGTCGCGACGAGCGGCAGGTAGTAGCGGTCGTAGAAGAACCAGAGCACGAAGCAGATGCCGGCCGACGCGAGTCCCAGGCCCGCGACGCACGCCCATTCCGGCCGGCGTAGCCAGCCGCCTGGACCGAGTGCCGCGACGAGGCGCCCGCCGAGCACAGCACCCGCCGCGAGACCGATCGCCGTCGCGAGGTGCGCGAGCACGTGCCCGACGGCACTCCGCGGCGGCGCGCCCTGGAGCAGCGGGCGCGCGGCGCCGAGCTCCTCGATGCTCACCGTGTGCGCGAATTTGAGGGCGGAGACGGCGGCGTCGGCGTACTGCGACACCACGACGGCGAGCACGATGAGCACCGCCGCCCCGATCCACGCCCCGCGCGGCGGCCGGGGCCCGAATGCGACGAGCAGCGGCACGACCGCGAGCCCGACGTGGGCGAGCATGCTGAGCCCCGCCTCGACGTAGACGACCGGCGGCACCATCAGGATGAACGCGAGCCGCATGACCCGGTACTGCACGCCGCCGTCGCCGCCCCAGGGGAAGAGCCGCGTCGCGGCCGTCGACGCGACGACCATGAAGACGATCGTCCCCAGCGCCAGCAGCACCGATCGCGTCCGGAAGCGCGCATCGGAATGGACGAGGCCCCCGAGAAAGAGCCCCGCCGGGAGCGCGATCGCGACCGGCCGCACGAAGAAGGCGACGACCGAGAGCGCGAGCCCGACGACCATGATCCGGCCGTCGCCGAAGCGGAGACCCGCGATCAGGCCCGCGAGCGAGAGCAGCGTGAACCCCATGAACGGCATGTCGCTCATGAACGAGAACGCCAGCACGAAGCCGATCGGGTAGAGGAAGAACGCGAGCGCGCCGACGAGCGCCACGCGGGAGCCGATGCCGAGCGCGCGGAGCCCGCCGAACGACCCGAGCGTCCCCGCGAGCCAGAGCACCAGCGTCGAGACGCGGAGGGACGTGTAGGAGAAGCCCCCGAGCCACGCGAAGAGCGTGCCCCACCAGATCAGCACCGGCGGGAACGTCGAGCTCCACGGCGAGACGGAAAAGCCTCGTCCCTCCAGGATGCGCTCGACGCTGATCGCGTAGCACCAGTCGTCGAGGATCGAGACGTCGCCGCGCGGGTCGACGAGCACGACCGCCACCACCCATGCCGCGACGAGCGCCGCGACCGCCATCCCATCGTCACGGCGCACGGCGGTTCACCAATCATCGCGGCGCGACGAGGGCAAGCGCGGGGGCGTGCGGAGTAGTGGGGCGTGCACCGGGATCGCATCGATGACAGAAGGTCGCGCGGTGGTGACGAGCTCTGATGGGATCTGGCAACCGCCGCTCGGGCGGTTGACGCTCGGGCTCGTGCTCGTCGTCGTCGCGACGGCGTTCGAGGCGCTCGCGGTCGCGACGATCCTGCCGACGACGACGGCGGAGCTCGGGGGACTCGCGTGGTACGGCTGGACGTTCAGCGCCTTCATGCTCGCGAACCTCGTGGGCATCACGGTCGGCGGCAACGAGACCGATCGCCGCGGTCCCGCCCTGCCCTTCATCGCCGGGACCTTGCTCTTCTCGGGTGGGCTCGTGGTCAGCGGGTTCGCGCCGTCGATGCCGGTGATCGTGCTCGGCCGGACGTCGCAGGGGTTCGGGGGTGGGTTGCTGTCGGCCGTCGCGTACGCGTCGATCGCGCGCGCCTACGCGACCGAGCTCCAGCCGCGGATGCTGGCGACGCTGTCGAGCGCGTGGGTCGTGCCGGGGCTCGTCGGGCCGGGGCTCGCGGGCATCATCGCGGAGCAGCTGGGGTGGCGCTGGGTGTTCCTCGGCCTCGCGCCGCTCCCCATCTTCGCCGCGATTCTCGTCGTGCCGGCGCTACGAACCGCTCCGTCGAACGGCGGCGAGGCCGGAGGGTCGCCTGAAGCCGACGGCGCGCGCACGCGCATGGCCGTCCAGCTCGCCGCCGGCGCGAGCGTCGCGCTCGGCGGGCTCGGCCTCGATCCGCGCTGGCTCGGCGTCGCGATGGTCGTCGCCGGCACGCTGATCGCCGGGCGCGCGCTGCACTGGCTCCTGCCGCCCGGCACGCTCCTCGCCCGGCGTGGGCTTCCCGCCGCGGTCGCGACGATGGCGCTCTTGAACTTCGCGTTCTTCGGCACCGAGGCCTTCGTCCCGCTCGCGATCGTCGACGTCCGCGGCGCCGGCATGATGCTGAACGGCCTCTCGCTGACCGCCGCCGCGCTCACGTGGACCGCCGGCGCATGGATCCAGGTCCGCCTCGCGACCCGCGTCGCGCGCCGCACGGTCATCGTCGGCGGCCTCGTCATCCTCGGCATCGGCATCGCCGGGACGCTTGCGCTCGTCGTGTCGCCCGTGCCGCCGTGGACCGCCGTCGCCGCGTGGGCCGTCGCCGGTCTCGGGATGGGCCTCGCGTTCACCACCTGCTCCGCCGCGATCCTCGAAGCCGCCGCACCGGGTCAGGAAGGCGCCGCGTCGGCGTCACTCCAGCTCGCCCAGGTCCTCGGCGCCGCGATCGCGACCGGCATCGGCGGCGCGATCGTCGCGGCGCCGTTCGCGGGGGTGCCGCCGGCGTGGGGGATCGCGGTCACGGATGCGCTGATGCTCGGGGTGCTGCTGGCGTCGATCATGGCGGGGCAAAGGATCACGGAGGGCGACCCCTGATCGGGGATACGAGAATCTCTGGCACGGCTCCGAGGATGCGCGGATACATCGCCTCGTGCCCATATCGATCAAGCCGGCGCATCGGCTTCTGAGAAGCCGATCAGTACTGCCGATAGCGACGCTGTACGTGACGGCGGCGCGCGCCGATCGCGCGCCGGCGGTCCTCCGGCGACACGCGCGGCGCCGCCGCGCCGAGGCGCGCGGCGATCTCGCCGAAGGCGACCTTCGCGACCGTCACCGCCGGCGTCTCCGCCGGCACCGTGGAGTACGTCCAACGGAACGTCATGAAGCCGATCGGGACCCCCGTCGTGTCGAGCCAGTTCGCGACGCCGGGATCGCGGCGGGCTATCACGTACCGTGCTCGACCCTCCCCGTCCCACGCCGTCTGGAACCCGTTCAGGCTGCTCTGGTGGTTCGCGTAGTCGAGCGACTCGCCCCAGAGGTTCGCGAGGTGGAACCCTTGATAGAGCGGCGCCACCGGGACGCGGAGGTCGATGAGCAACGCCTCGTCGTCGGCGAGCTCGTAGACGCCGCCGGCGTAGACGTTGGTGCTCTGGCCGCCGCCGGTCGCGAGCGTCGCGGCGTTCGGGGCGTTGAAATCGTTCCGCGGCATGAACCGCTTGCCGTCGCCGTTCATGTCGGCGTGGGTCTCGAGCACGACGGCGTAGAACTCGTTCCAGAACTTCATCTGGTGCTCGACGATCGTGGCCATGCGCCTGAGCTCGGCGACCGCACGCACGGGATCGAGTGCCGGCGGCGGTATCGCCGCGTCCTCGTCGAGCGGCTCGATCTCGATGTCGAGCGCCTCCTCGTGCTCCCAGTCGTGGAAAAGCTCCCGGAGCGTGAGATGCCGGGCGACGTGGACGACGTCCGGCTTTCCGGGCTCGCGGGCGGCGCGCACCTTGCGCGACCCGACGAAGTTGCCCGTGTAGCCGGCGGGGCGCTCGGGCGCGACGAGGATCTCGAACGACCCGTCCGCCTCCCACTGGAGCGTCGACGAGTCGAGCATGCCGGTGCCGGCGCGCTTGCCGGGCCGCAGCTCCGCGATGCTGCCGCTGTCACCCGCGTAGTCGGTCGCCGCTTCGAGGATCACGTAGTGCGGGCGCGTGCCGCGAGCGCGGCCGCGAATCAGGTACCGATGATTCCCGTCGATCTCGGCGTTCAGATAGAGCGCGTCGGCGTTGTCGATCGTCGAGCGGCTGATGGGCTGGATGGCGCGCCGGAAGTGCGGCCGGAGCGGGTCCTGGTGGAACGCGCGCTCGTACGCGCCGTGCACCCAGCCGAGGAGATAGCGATAGCCCTCCGCGAGGACGCGTTCGGTCGGCGGCGGCGCGTGCAGCTTCGCGTCGTCGATGGCGTCGCGCGCGCGGCCGAGCGCGGCGAGCAGATCCTCCCAGGCGCGGCGGAGCTCCGCCGACGCGTCACCCGGTCCCGGCACTGGCGCTCCCCTTCCCGTCCGGACCCGGCGTCCCGGCCGTCCGCCATCCGAACGTCGCGTAGAGATCCGCGAGCTCGCCCTCGATGACGTCGCGCGCGAGCCCGAACTCCTCGAGGCTGTACTCGTGCTTCGACTCGCGCGTCCGGCCGCGGCCCTCCTGCAGCGCGAGCGCGCGCTCGAGCTCCGGCGACGGCGCGAAGCCGAGCCGCGCGTAGACCTCGTGCACGGTCGCGCTCGGCGTCGTGACGAGGTCCCGGTAGTCGACGATCGCGTGCGGCGTGTCGGGATGCCGCCGCAGCACCGCCAGCGGATGGCGATAGGTGTGGAACGACTGGTCGGCGAGGAGCTTCAGCGAGCGCTGCATCCGCGCCGCGTCCCATCGCCGGCGCGCCCAGCCGGTCTGCATCAGCTTGAGCAGGCTCGGGATCGTCTCGCCGGGATCGCGCATGCAGACGACGATGCGCGCATCGGGAAACGTCTCGATCAGCGTCTCGACCCGGCCCGAGAAGATCGGGTTCTTGCTGAGATGGATCTTGTCCGTGCCGTTCAAGTAGAGCTGGCGCCGCACGCACTCCGCGTAGAAGCGCATCATGCGGCGGCGCTTCGCGAGCGGCATGTCGTCGACGTGGTAGAAGTCGAGCTCGCCCATGTAGGGCAGCAGCACGATCCAGTACCCGGAGGCGCACGAGTACGTGAAGAGAAAGTCGTCCTCTTCCGGCATCGTGAGGCCCATCGGGTGGATGTGCCGCATGGGACCGAACGTCTTCTCTTCCCAGGCCTGCACGCGCGTCGCGATGCGTCCCCCGAGCCGGCGATCGAGCGCGATCAGCGCACGGATCACCTTCTTCTGAAGCAGTGACGGGAAGAAGAGCTCCCAATAGAGGAACACGCTGAAGCGGGGGGCGTCCTCGCTCATCAGACGATGCAGGAGCGTCGTCCCGCTGCGCGCGTGGCCGACGACGAAGACCGGCGTCCGGACCTCGACCGTGCGGAGCCCGGGGAACAGCAGACCGTCGAGGAAGAAACAGACGGCGTGGAAGCTCGCGATCAGCGGGACGGTGACGAGCAACCGGACGAGCAGCTTCCGCCGCGTCCGCTGGTGCGGCTCGCGCCACGCGAGGCCGACCATCCTGCGCCAGGTCGCGAAATCGAAGTACATGCGCATCGTTCGGTTCGGGGCGCTTCTATCGAGCAGAGGCCCTGTGAGACAACCGCTGACGCGACAGGGCCTTTCGGCGACACTTTCGCCTTGACTTCGCCTCCATGCTTCACTAATTGTTCGCCCGCCCCGAGAGCTGGATAGCCCGACACCTCCTCCTGACCCACCACTCGACCCTGATAGGGCCCGCGCGCGTCGCCCCCACCCCCGGCGACGCGCGCGCGTCCGGCTCATGCTGCCTCTTTAGGCGGCAGCTCCACTCGCGGCCGCCGAGAAGCGCGCAGAAACTCGCGCGCCCTCAATGGCACGGAAGGCGCTAGGTGCGGCGAACGCTACTGCTGCGTTCGATCGACCATGGCCCTCCACGTCGCTCTTCATCATCGCACCACCTACCGCTACGACCGACCGATTCGGCTCGGTCCGCAGACGGTTCGCCTGCGTCCCGCGCCGCACACGCGGACGCCGGTCCTCGCCTACTCGCTCGGCATCACGCCCGGCGGCCACTTCCTCAACTGGCTCCAGGATCCGCAGAGCAATTACCTCGCGCGCGCCGTGTTTCCGGAACCGACGCGGAGCTTCGAGGTCGTCGTGGACCTGATCGCCGACATGACGGTGATCAACCCGTTCGACTTCTTCCTCGAGCCGGCCGCCGAGCAGTACCCGTTCGAGTACGACGCGAGCCTGGCGCACGCGCTCCGGCCCTACCGCGAGACGGCACACGTCGGGCCGCGGCTGCGGTCGTGGCTCGAGAGCGTCGGCAGTCCGAGCGGCAGGACGATCGACGTGCTGGTCGCATTGAACCAGCGGCTGCATTCCGAGATCGGCTACGTCATTCGCATGGAGCCGGGCGTGCAAACGCCGGACGAGACGCTCGCCCTCGCGCTCGGCTCCTGCCGGGACACCGGCTGGCTGCTCGTGCAGATCCTCCGCCACCTCGGATTCGCCGCGCGCTTCGTCTCCGGCTACCTGATCCAGCTGAAAGCCGACGTGAAGTCGCTCGACGGACCGTCGGGCGCGGTCGAGGACTTCACCGACCTCCACGCCTGGGCCGAGGTGTACCTGCCGGGCGCGGGCTGGGTCGGGCTCGATCCGACCTCTGGACTTCTCGCGGGCGAAGGCCACATCCCGCTCGCGTCGACCGCGGAGCCGTCGAGCGCTGCGCCGATCGACGGCGCCCTCGACGCGTGCGAGACCGAGTTCGAGTTCGCGATGTCGGTGACGCGCGTCCGCGAGGACCCGCGCGTCACCCTGCCCTACAGCGAGGACCAGTGGGCCGCGATCGACGCGCTCGGCCGCGACGTCGACGCCAGGCTCGCGGCCGGCGACGTGCGCCTCACGATGGGCGGCGAGCCGACGTTCGTGTCGATCGACGACCGGGACGGCGCCGAGTGGAATTTCACCGCGCTCGGCCCTGGCAAGCGCCGGCTCGCGGGTGCCCTGACGCGTCGCCTCCGCGATCGTTTCGCGCCGACGGGGCTCCTGCACTTCGGTCAGGGCAAGTGGTACCCCGGCGAATCGCTGCCGCGCTGGGCGCTCGGCTGCTATTGGCGCCTCGACGGCGAGCCCGTCTGGGAAGAGCCGTCGCTCGTCGCCGACGACGACGTCGACTACGGCGCCACGAGCGCCGACGCGGACCGCTTCCTCGCGACGCTCGCCCGCCGGCTCGGGGTCGATCCCGGATTCGCGATCGCCGGCTTCGAGGACGTCTGGTACTACCTCTGGCGCGAACGGCGCCTGCCCGTGAACGTCGACCCGTTCGACTCGCGCCTCGAAAATCCCGAGGAGCGCGCCCGCCTTGCGCGCGTGTTCGAGCAAGGCCTCCAGACCGTGATCGGCTACGCGTTGCCTCTCGCGCCGACCGGAACGAACGGCGGCGGTCCGCGCTGGCGGAGCGGCCGCTGGTTCCTCCGGCCGGAGCGCATGTACCTGCTGCCCGGCGACTCGGCGATGGGCTACCGCCTCCCGCTCGACTCGCTCGCGTGGGTCGCACCCGAGGATTTCCCGTACCTCATCGACGTCGACCCGTTCGCGCCGCGCGCGCCGCTGCCGCATCGCCTCGCCGCGCGCATCGCCCAGCAGCCGCGGGCCCTCGACGCGCCACCGCACGTGCAACCCGCGCCCGCCGATCTCATCGCGGACTACGGCCGCGACCTCCCCGCACGCCGCGGGCTCGGTACGCCGGCAATCCGGGCCCAGCTCACGGACCTGCCACCCGGCCCGTGGCAGTCCGCCGTCGACACGATCCGCACCGCCGTCTGCGTCGAGCCGCGCGACGGCAAGCTGCACGTCTTCATGCCGCCCCTCGGTTGCCTCGCCGAGTATCTCGATCTCGTCGCGGCGGTCGAGGAGACGGCGCGCGAGCTCGACATCCCGGTCCTCGTCGAGGGCTACCATCCTCCGAACGATCCGCGGTTGCGGAAGCTCGAGGTCACGCCCGATCCCGGCGTCATCGAGGTGAACGTCCACCCGGCGTCGAGCTGGGACGAGCTCACCCGCAACACGAGCATCCTCTACGAGGAAGCGCACCTCTGCCGGCTCGGCACCGAGAAGTTCATGCTCGACGGCCGCCACACCGGCACGGGCGGCGGCAATCACCTGACCCTCGGCGGCGCCACGGCGGGCGACAGCCCGCTGCTGCGCCGTCCGGATCTCCTCCGGAGCCTGCTCGCGTACTGGCACAATCACCCGAGCCTCTCGTTCGCCTTCTCGGGACTTTTCATCGGGCCGACCAGCCAGGCGCCCCGCGTGGACGAAGCGCGGAACGACCAGCTGCACGAGCTCGAGACCGCATTTCGGCAGGTGCCGGAGTATCGCGACGTGCCGCCGTGGCTCGTCGACCGCCTCTTTCGCAACCTCCTCGTCGACGTCACCGGCAACACCCACCGCACCGAGTTCTGCATCGACAAGCTCTACTCGCCCGACTCGGCGCGCGGGCGGCTCGGCATCCTCGAGCTCCGGAGCTTCGAGATGCCGCCGCACGCGCGCATGAGCCTCGTCCAGCAGCTCCTCGTGCGCGCGCTCGTCGCGCGGTTCTGGGACGCGCCCTACACGACGAAGCTCGTCCGCTGGGGCACCGAGCTGCACGACCGCTTCATGCTGCCGCACTTCGTCGCGGAGGACCTGGAAGACGTGCGGGCCGACCTCGAGCAGGCGGGGTTCCCGTTCGGCGCCGACTGGCTCGCGCCGCACCTCGAGTTCCGCTTCCCGGTGATCGGCTCGGTCGCACAGCGGGGGATCGTGTTGGAGCTCCGGCACGCGCTCGAGCCGTGGCACGTCCTCGGCGAGGAGAATGCGCCGGGCGGCACGGTCCGGAGCGTCGACTCGTCGCTCGAACGCCTCCAGGTGAAGCTCCGCGGCATGGTCGACGGGCGCCACGTGCTCACGTGCAACGGTCACACCGTGCCGCTGCACCCGACCGGCACCAACGGCGAGTACGTCGCCGGCGTCCGCTATCGCGCGTGGTGCCCGCCGTCGGCGCTCCATCCGACGATCGGCATCCACACGCCGCTCGTCTTCGACTTCGTCGACACGTGGAACCGCCGCTCGATCGGCGGCTGCACGCACCACGTCGTGCACCCCGGCGGGCGCAGCTACGACACCTTCCCCGTGAACGCGTACGAGGCGGAGAGCCGCCGGGTGGCGCGATTCTTCGCGATCGGGCATACGCCGGGGACGATGGACCCCCGTCCCGCCGGCCGCGATCCCGAGTTCCCCTTCACCCTCGACCTGCGGCGCGCCTGACCGCCGCGACGGATCGATGAGCACGACGTCGCCGTCCGCCGACCCGCGTGCCGATGCGGATCGCCGTCTCGCCTACACGCCGACCGCGGACGTGTGGGACGAGATGCTGGCGGCCCCCGGCGAGCCGCGGCCGCACTGGCGTCCGCTCGTGCGCTGGCTCCGCGGCCAGGGCCAGAGCGAGATGGAGCGCCGCTGGGACCTCGGCCGCCGGCTGATCCACGAGAACGGCGTCACCTACAACGTCTACGGCGACCCGCGCGGCATGCACCGGCCGTGGGAGCTCGACGCCCTCCCGCTCGTGGTGTCGTCGGCGGAGTGGAGCCGGCTCGAGCACGCGCTCGCACAGCGCGCCCACCTCTTGAACCTGATCCTGCTCGACCTCTACGGCCCGCAGCAGCTCGTGCGCGACGGCCTCTTGCCGCCGGAGCTCGTCTACGCCAACCCGGCGTTCCTCCGGCCCTGTCACGGCGTCGCCTTTCCCGGCGACGTCGCCCTGCACGTCTATGCCGCCGATCTCGCGCGCGCCGCCGACGGTCGGTTCTGGGTGATCGCCGACCGCACGCAGGCGCCGTCGGGCGCGGGGTACGCGCTCGAGAACCGCATCGTGGTGTCGCGTACGCTCCCCGAGATCTTCCGCGAGTGCCGCGTACAGCGCCTGGCCGCGTTCTTCGGCACGCTTCGCGACGGCCTGCGTGGGCTCGCGCTCCGCCATCGCGAGAACCCGCGGATCGTGCTGCTGACCCCCGGTCCGTACAACGAGACGTACTTCGAGCACGCGTACCTCGCCCGCTACCTCGGCTTCACGCTCGTCGAGGGCGCGGATCTCACCGTGCGCGACAGCGTCGTCTACCTGAAGACGCTCGGCGGGCTCGAGCCGGTCGACGTGATCCTGCGCCGCCTCGACGACGCGTTCTGCGATCCGTTGAGCCTGCGCTCCGACTCGTCCCTCGGGGTCGCCGGCCTCATGCAGGCCGTGCGCGCCAAGAACGCCGTCGTCGCGAACGGGCTCGGAAGCGGCGTCGTCGAGACGGCCGCGCTGATGGCGTTCCTCCCGAGCCTCTGCAAGCACCTGCTCGGCGAAGAGCTCGCCATGCCGTCGGTCGCGACGTGGTGGTGCGGGCACGAAGAGGCACTCGACTACGTGGTCGAGCATCTCGAGAGCCTGGTGATCAAGCCCGCCTTCCCGATCTTCGGCCACGAGCCGATCTTCGGAAGCGCGCTTTCCGCGCACGCGCGCCGCGCCCTCCTGGATCGGGTACGGGCCCGGCCGCACGAATACGTCGCGCAGGAGCAGGTGGCGCTCTCGACCGCGCCCATCTGGACGCCGGACGGGATGCAGCCGCGCCACGTGGTGCTGCGCGCCTTCGGAGTCGCCAACGGCGCCGCGTATCGCGTGATGCCCGGCGGTCTCGCCCGCGTCGCGACCTCGCGCGAGTCGCTCGTCGTGTCGATGCAGCGCGGCGGCGGCAGCAAGGACACCTGGGTCGGTGCGGAAGGTCCGGTGAGCTCGATGAGCCTCCTGAAACCCGCGGGCGCGGAGATCGAGCTCACGCGCGGCGGCAGCGAGCTCCCGAGCCGCGTCGCCGACAACCTCTTCTGGCTCGGCCGCTACGTCGAGCGCGCCGAGGGCACGGTGCGGCTGCTGCGCGCCGTACTGGCACGCCTCGCCGACGAGGCGAGCGGCAGCGTGGTGCCGGAGCTCCCGATCCTGCTCGCCGCGCTCGCGGCGCACGCCGGCCTCGAAGGCGATCTCGTGACACCCGACCTCGAGGCCGATCCGGCGACGCGCGAGCGCGCGGTGCTCGATTTCCTCCGGGCGCACGCACCGGCGCGCGCGCTCCGCCCGACGCTCGAGTCGGCGCAGCGCCTGGCGTCGATCTCGCGCGACCAGATCTCGCTCGACACGTGGCGCGTGCTGAACCAGCTCGAGGACTATCTGCCGCCGCGCGACGCGATCCGCTCCCTCACGCTCGGCGAAGCGACCGAGCGCATGAACCAGCTCGTGCTCGCGATGGCGGCCTTCAACGGCCTCACCCTCGAGAACATGACCCGGGGCCAGGGCTGGCGTTTCACCGACATCGGCCGCCGCCTGGAGCGGTCGCTCTTCCTGATCACGCTCTTCAACCACACGATGGTCGTCCCCTGCGCCGACACCCTGGCGGGTGCGCGCGAGACCCGCTTGCTGGAAGCCCTTCTGGAAACGGCCGACAGCGCGATCACGTACCGGCGCCGCTACCTCGGCACCGTCCAACCGGCGCCCGTCCTGGACCTCCTCGCGACCGACGAGACGAATCCGCGCGCGCTCGTCTTTCAGATCCGCGCGCTCGCCGAGCACGTCGAGCGCCTCCCGCGGGCCGGCGGCGAGGCGCTGCGCACCGCCGAGGAGCGCACCGCGATCGCGGCGCTGGCGCGGCTCCGCATGGCCGTGCCGGCCGAGCTCGCGACGGTCGGACTCCACGGCGAGCGCGTGGCGCTCGCGGACATCCTCGGGCAGCTCGGTGAAGAGTTGGCCGTCCTCTCGAACACGATCACCGAGAGCTACCTGAGCCACGCCGCCGCGACGCGGGCCCTGCCCGCCTGGGCTTCCACGTGAACTACCGCGTCCGTCACTCCACCCGGTACTCGTACTCGCAGCCGGTCGCGATCGCGCACAACGAGGTGCGCCTGACGCCGCGGACCGGCGGCGGGCAACACGCCCGCCGGACGCAGCTCGCGATCGATCCCGCGCCGTCGGTGCTGAGCCAGCAGCTGGATTTCTTCGGCAACACCATCCACTTCTTCACGCTGCAATCGCCGCACGCCGAGATGACGGTCACGGCCGTGAGCGACGTCACGCTTCGCGCGGAGCCGGCCCCGGCGCCCGACGAGACGTCACCGTGGGACGAGATCCGGACGGCGCTGCCGCACGATCTCAGCCCGAGCGGGCTCGACGCCTATCAGTTCGTCTTCGAGTCGCCCTACGTGAAGTGGGACGAGGCAACGGCGGCGTACGCCTCGCCGTCGTTTCCTCCCGGCTGCTCGCTCCTCGCGGGGGCGCTCGATCTCACGCACCGCATCCATACGGACTTCAAATACGAGCCCGGTGCCACCTCGGTCGCGACGCCGGTCGCCGACGTCCTGAAGGACCGGCGCGGCGTCTGTCAGGACTTCACGCACCTCGAGATCGCGTGCCTCCGCTCGCTCGGGCTCGCGGCTCGCTACGTGAGCGGCTACGTCCTGAACCTCGCCGGCCAGCGGGGGGAGCGCATGGTGGGAGCGGACGCCTCGCACGCGTGGCTCGCCGTGTACGACCCCGGCCGGGGCTGGATCGACCTCGATCCGACCAACGACAAGATTCCGAGCGATCAGCACGTCACGGTCGCGTGGGGTCGCGACTACGGCGACGTGAGTCCGGTGAAGGGCGTGATCCTCGGCGGCGGCAACCATACGGTCGCCGTCGCGGTCGAGGTCACCCCCGTCGGCTGAGGCCGTCGTCCCGCCTTGCAGCGTTTCTTTGTAAAAGCTCGCGTCCGCTCGTGTGCGGCCGCGCGCGCTGGCGGACCACTGCGTAGTCAAAACACGGCCTTCCGCGTCCCCCTGAACGGCATGTCGCATGCAGATAGAGCCGAGCGGCTCGTCACCAGAGCGCACACACAGGAGGGCCTACCGATGGCAGACAACAGTTCGTCCAGCGTCGCAATCGTCGCGATCGTCCTACTCATGCTCGTTGCCGGTTTCTTCTTCTTCACCCGCGTGGGTGGCACCGGCGGCGGTGCCGACAAGACCGTCAACGTCGATCTGAACGTTCCGAAGCCCGAGGTTCCGAAACCGGCGAACTAGGCTCGCGCGCCCCGGCTGGGCGAATGCTCGGCCGGGGCGCTGCCCATTTGCCTGCGCACGGCGTGCCGTCTTGGACGTCGCTCGCAGGCGGATCAGTCGGCAAAGAGGCTGCGGCCGCTGAGCTCGCGCGCCGGCGCTTCGCCGAGGAGCTCCACGATCGTCGGGACGACGTCGAACGAGCTCCGGACGCCGCCGTCCCCCGACGTGATGCCGTCGCCGGCGAGGTACGCAATGCCGTACGGTCCGGTGTGGCCGCCCGTTCGGCGGTACGGCAGCGGCCCGATGCGGCCATGCGAGGGATGGTCGAATCCGAGCGCGGCGCCGCGCCACACGACGACGAGATCCGCTTCGGAGGGACCGAGCGCCAGCGGGTCGCGCTCTCCGGCACGCTCGACGTGATCGACGACGGGCTCGCCGGTGCGCGCGTCGCGGCACCCGCGCACGAGGGCTTCGATCTCGTCGCAGGCCGCCGGGTATTCCGCCGGCGCGACCATCCCGGCGCGCTCGCGTCCGGCGAGATTGATCCGCACGCGGCCGTCGTAGAAGGACGGGAGCGCGAAGGCGCGCATGCGATGCCAGTGCGGCTGATAGAGCCCGGTCGGCATCCAGTCGAGCGCGAGCCGGAGGGCGCCGTCCGCCGTGACGCTCGGCCCGACGCCGTTCGGCCGGAAGGGGCGCTTCAGGCTCTCGGGGAGGACCCGCGCCGCTACCCTGCGCGCGGTGTCGAGCGGCTCCGGAAACTGCGTGATCGCGGTCTTCACCGCCTGCGACCAGTCCTCGTCGGGACCGAGCATCGGCAGACCCTCCGGCGCGTCGGCCCAGCGCCGCGGAATCCGCAGCGAAGGCCGCCCGAACGCGTGCCGGTAGAGCAGCTCCGACAGCAGCATCATGCTCGCGACGTCGGAGCGGTTCGGTCCCATGCCGTTCATCGCGAACGCGACGACCGTCGCATCGGGACACGCGGCGACGAGCTCGCCGACGAGCGCGTCGGTCGCGCGATAGATCGCGTGCAACCGTTCGCGGGCCGGCGCCGCCGACGGCAACGCGTGCAGGGGATGGTGCGGGTCGATGCCGTGCCAGAACGCCTCGACCGCGGAATGCAGCTCGCCCGCGACCACGAACGCGAGGTCCCAGTCGGGGCAACGCTCCGCGAGGAGCCACCGTGCGGCCGCGGTGCGCGCTTCCGTCGCGCGCAGCAGGGCATCGCCGAGGCGGCGCGCGCGCGCCGCGTTCGGCCACACGATGTCGTACATGCTCTCGCGCGCCGGGTACGTGCCGAAACGCGCGACCAGCTCGTCGATGAGCGCGGGGGGCCGCGACCCCGCGGCGACGCCCGGATCGTGCGCGCCCCAATTCATCACCCCGCGGACGTGCGGAGCGAGGCGCAGATCGAAGTACGGGGGGTCGAAGATCACCGTCCGCGCCGCGAGCGTCGCGGGAAACGGACGCTGCGCCGCCCCGTCGTGCCAGACCTCGTAGGTGCGCGTGTCGAGGTCGACGGCGGAGGCGCGGCCGGCATCCTCGGGCGAGCGTCCGGAGCTCGCGTGCTCCCACGCGAGCCCGGTGCGGGTCGCCGGCCCGTGGTCGAGCAGAAAGCGCGCGCTCCGCGCCTTCAGCGCGGCGAGCGCCGGCAGCTCACCCGCGGCCATCATGGGGTCGCCGAGCGATTGCTCGTAGCCGTCGAGGCCGATTGCTAAGACTCGTCTCCCTCGCATGACGTTTCCACCCTGCTCGCGCTGCCGCCGGTTCTACCCCGACCGACCATGACTCGCGAAGTCACGACCAGCATCGTGCTGCCGACGTTCGACCGCGCGGCCCTCCTGCCCCGCGCCATCGCGAGCGTGCAGGCGCAGACCGACGGCGATTTCGAGCTCATCGTCGTCGACGACGGGTCGCGGGACGACACGGCCGCCGTCGTCGCGGCCATCCCGGACCCGCGCATCCGCTATGTCCGCCTCCCGGCCAACCGCGGCTTGCCGGCCGCCCGGAACGCCGGCCTCGCGGTCGCGCGCGGGGTTTTCGTCGGCTTCCAGGACTCGGACGACGAGTGGCTGCCCGACAAGCTCGCTCGCCAGCGCGCCGTGCTCGAGCGCCGGCCCGAGGTCGACGTCGTCTACGGCGACATGGATCGCGTCGCGGCCGACGGGACCGTGCGCCGCCATCGCTCGCCCGCGATCGTCCGGGGCCGGCTCATCGATCCCGCGACAGGGTTCTGGCAGAGCTACCTCCTCGCCATGCAACCCGTGCTGATGCGGCGCCGCTGTCTCGACGCAACGCGCTTCGACGAGGCCCTGATCCGTTTCGAGGACCTCGACCTGCACCTCCGGGTGGCGCGCGACGCGACGTATCTGCACGTGCCGGAGCCCGTGGTCCGCTATCACGCGAGCGACGGGCTCACGACGGATTTCGACGCCGAGCTGCGCGCGCGCTGGCAACTCCTCCGCAAGTGGGCCGGCACGCTCGCCGGGAGCGATCCGCGCTTTCTCGTCGTCGAGCCTTTCCGGATCGCGCTGCGCCGCTCGCTGATGCCGATCGTCGAGCGCCACCTCGGGCCAGCATGAGCGCGCCGCCGCCCATCGCCGCGGTCACCGGCTCGGCACCCCGCCCATGGCTCTCGGTCATGATTCCGACCTGGGAGCCCGATCTCGGGTTTCTGCGCCAGGCCGTCGAGAGCGTGCTCGCCGCCCGTCCGTCCGACGCCGACGTCGAGGTCGTGCTGGTCGACGACGCGTCGCCCGGCTTCGACGTCGCCGCGTTCGCGCGCGAGTGCTCGGCGGGCGCGGTGCGCGCGATCCGCGGCGGCGAGCACCGCGGGCTGGCCGCGAACTGGAACGCCTGCCTCGCGGCGGCGCGCGGACACGTCGTGCACCTGCTGCACCAGGACGATTTCGTGCGGCCGGGGTTCTATGCCGCGGTCCGCAGAGGCCTCGCGGCCGACGCGGGAGTCGGCGCGGCCTACACCGCGAGCCTGCTCTGCGGCGCCGACGGCCGCGGCTGGGCGCCCCGCCTCGTCCCGATGACCACGCCGGGCGTCCTGGTCGACTGGCCGCGCCACGTGTTCGCACGCCTCAGCATCCAGTGCTCGGCGATCGTCGTCCGCCGTGCCGTCTACGAGACGCTCGGCGGCTTCGACGGGGCCTATCGCTACGCGCTCGACTGGGACATGTGGCGGCGGATCGCCGCCCGCCATCCCATCTGGTTCCACCCCGACGTACTCGCGGCGTATCGCATGCACCCGCGCTCCGAGAGCGCACGGCAGCAAGCGACGGGCGATCACCTGGTCGAGATCTTCCGGAGCATCGAGCGCTCGGCGTCGCTGCTGCCCCCGGAAGTGGCGCCGCGCGTGCTGCGCGCGGCCCGGTTCCACTACGCGACCTACGCGGTCGAGAGCGCGCTCGCGGTGCGCAAGGCAACGGGCCGCACGGCCGACGCGCGCCGCCATCTCGCGATCGCACGCAATGCGACGGGGACATCCACGCTCGCCGCCGCGCTGGCCGCCGTCGCGGCACGGAGCGTGATCCGGGCCTTCGGGCGCTGACCGTTCAGGCGCCGCCCGCGGACCGGAGGGGCATCACGTCTTCGACAGGCGGCGTCGCTGCCGCCGTGACCTCGACGAGCTCCGGGATCGCGAGCTCGACGACCGTGCCGCCGGTCGCTCCGGGCGTCACCCGACAGTCGCCGCGCAGCAGCGACAGGCAGGCCCGCACGAGGCTCAAGCCGAGCCCGACACCCTCGTGCCGGCGCGTGTGGCTGTCGTCGCCCTGCTGGAAGAGCTCGAAGATCCGCCCGAGCTGCGCCGGCGCGATGCCGATGCCGCTGTCGATGACCCGGATGCGCGCGCCGCTTCTACCCGGGAGACGCTGCACCTCGACGCGGATCTCGCCACGCTCGGTGAACTTGAAGGCGTTCCCGACGACGTGGAACAGCACACGCTTCACGAGCGCCGCGTCGGTCGCGAGCGTCGCCGCGTCGGGCGCGATCGCGACGACGAGCGCCGGCGCATCGGGCGTCCCATGGCGCGGCATCGACTCGGCGACCTCGCGCAGGACGTCGGCCAAATCGACCTGAGTCCGGGCCGGCGTGATGCGCACCGTCTCGGCGTCGACGAAGAACAGCATGTCCTCGACGAGCTGGTGCAGATGGCGACCGTTCGAGAAGATGCGGTCGAGGTATTGCTCCTGCTGCTCGTTGATCGGGCCGACCGCGCCCTCGCGCAGGAGCGAGCCGAAGCCGAGGATAACCGCGAGCGGCGTCCGCAGCTCGTGGGACATGAGGGC
>DAIQBH010000088.1:0-22032 GCA_036781285.1 Thermodesulfobacteriota bacterium
GCGTTACGGTGGCGCGCGAGCCTCCGACGCCCCTGCGCAGCACCCCCACCGTGCCTCCGCGACAGTACTCGGACCCGCGATCGTCGATCCAGGCTCGCGAGTACGACATGAAGTTCCGGAAACGCCCCTGACGGACGTCGAACGCATGGGCGACGAACGCCAGGTAACGCGACGCCAACGCCCGCAACGGCGTCGCATCCTCGACACCGGATCCTTCCACCACCGCGGTCAAGAGCAAGGCGCGGGCGTTGTCGTCGATGCAATATCCGTCGCCGTAGCGCGGCACGCTGAAGGCTGCGTGCTGTAGCATGCCGGTGTCGTCGGTCATGTTCCGCAGGTGCTCGAGGTTGATGTCGGGGAGCACCGGTCGGCCGCGCGAGAGCGTGTTGGCGTGAAAGACCGTCCGGAGTCGCGCGGCATGCTGGGTGCGCGCGCGTTCGAAGCTCGCGACGTACCGGCGGGCCACGGCCGGCCAGAGCATGTCGCGACCATGGGCGGCGGCACGCCGGCGAAGCGCCAGGCGTTTTGCATCGTCGCCGAGCAGATCGACGACCTCGCGGGCAATCGCCACTGGATCGTGCCAGGGGACCAGGATGCCGCGTCCATCCGCGAGGAGCTCACGCGCATAGCGATACGGCGTCGACACGACCGCCTTCCCCGATCCGACCGCGTACGCGAGCGTACCCGACGTGATCTGCTCGGCGTTCAGGTACGGGGTCACATAGACGTCGGCGGCGGCGAGAAACGCGGTGAGCTCGGACTGACTCACGAAGCGATCGTGAAAAATCAGGCTCGATTCGACGCCGAGACGCTCCGCGCGCTGCTGGAGCATCAGCCGATAGGTCTCGCCTTCCCGCTGGCGTACGTGCGGATGCGTGGCGCCGAGGACGATGTAGACCGTCTCCGGATGGCGCGTGAGGATCGCGGGCAACGCGTCGATGACGGACTCGATCCCCTTGTCCGGCGAGAGCAATCCGAACGTGAGGATGACCGACTTCCCCGCCACGCCGAGGCGATCCTTCTCGTCGGCATCGAACGGCACGATCGGGATCCCGTGCGGGATGACGTCGATCTTGCCGACGTCGACGCGATGGACCTCACGCAGCAAGTCCGCGCCTTGAGCGCTCATGACGACGAGTCGTTCGGACAGCCGCACCAGCTCGTCCATCGCGCTCTGCTGCTGCGCATTCGGCGTGCCGAGAATCGTGTGCAACGTGCTCACGATGGGCATGCGTAGCTCGCGCAGCATCGAGAGAACGTAGCTCCCGGCCGCGCCTCCGAAGATGCCGTACTCGTGCTGCACAGAGAGGACGTCGACGGCGTTGACGTTCAGGAAATCCGCGGCACGGCGATACGAAGCGATGTCGCCTTCGGCGATCTCGAACCGCACTCGCGGCGGATACACGTGTTGCCGACCCGCGTCGTTCATTGCGAGCACAAAGCAATCGAGCGCAGGGAGCTCGGTCGCGATCGCGTCGCTCAAATCGGTCGTGAACGTCGCGATGCCGCAGCGCCGCGGCAAGTGATTGCCCAGCATGGCGACCTTGCGGAGCGGTCCGAGCGCCGCCAGCTCCTTGATCTGGTCGGCGGACGCGTCACGCAGCGGCTCGTGATTCGCACGAGTCACCGAGGCATCGGTGGACGAGCGCAACACGACGACACCGGGTGCAACGCGACGGTGCCCGGAATCCCCCCCGCGATTTTCGATCGGAACCTCCAGGTCGTTGGGCTCGGGGTGATCGGCGGCGCGAGGTGCGCCGCCCGAGGGGTCCGTGCGTGGGAGCCGTGCGCGGGCGAACCGGGAGAGGTGAAGGTGACCCGCACGGTATCCCCTTGCACCGAGCGGCACAACCGCTCCGCCGCGTGAGGCCGGCGCGACCGGCGCTTACGCCGTCGAGCTCATCGAGCAGGAAATCGAGAGCGAGAACACCCCGAGGCCTCGATCCAGGCGAACCTCGAGAAGATCCGAAAGCTCATCCTACTTCCGCTCCGCGCCGATCGTCGGCGATGGACGGCTTCGATCGGTCGCTCACGGCGCTCTCCTCTCGGCGAACGGGGACGCCGCATCGGGCGCGGACACGCGGCGCCACTCTGCTTGGTCCAGCATCCGAATCGTGCCGCCTGATGCGTCGAGGGTCATGACCGACGCGTGCTCAGCCGCGCGGGTCAGCTCGGCGGAGGATGCCTCGGCGGCGGCCACGTCCCAGATGCGGGCCTGTCCGGTCACCGTCGCCGTCAGCAGGCGTCTCCCGTCACTGCTGAACGCAACGGCGAAGAGTTCGGCATCGTGACGGATCCCGTCGACGATCGGAAGTCCCGAGTCGACGTCCCAAATTGCCAGGGTCCGATCGAAACTGCCGGTCGCCACCCGCCGTCCCGATGGGTCGAAGGCGGCGCCCCAGACCGCGCCGGTGTGCCGCAATGGCAGCCCGGTCTCGCGTCCGCTCGCGACGTCCCATACTTGCGCAGTGCCATCGAGACCGGCCGCCAGCAACCGTCCGCCGTCGGGAGAGAACGCAACGGACTTGATCCCGTTCGGGTTCGTGAACTGAATGCTCAGCGGCGTACCCGTCCGCGCATCGTACACGCGCGCGCCTGCCGCCGACTGCGCAAGCGCAACCCGTCGCCCAGATCGATCGAACGTCCCCATGTAGATGCTGGGCGCGTACTGCGTCATCGCCGCCGTTTGGTGTCCCGTCGCAGCGATCCAGATCCGGGCACTCCCGTCATCGCTGCAGCTGAGCACCCGCTGGCCATCCGGAGCGAACGTCACGTGCGTCACGGCTTTGGTGTGTTCGCGGAACGCCGCGAGCTGCCGACCGCTCGCGGCATCCCACACATATGCGACGCCGTCGTCACATCCGGTGACGAGCCGGCGGCCACTGCCACCGAAGCTCGCCGAGGACGCACGAGCGGGATGCTCGAGTACTCGCAAGGTCCGGCCCGTTCCGACATCCCAGATCGTGACCTTGGTACCTCCGACGGTCGCCACCACGTCACCGTCGCGCCCGAATTCGACATGCGTCACCTGCGCACCGTGCTCGAGCGTTCGAACCAAGCGTCCCGTGTGAGCATCCCAGAGCCGCGCACGTCCGTCCGCGCTTCCAGTCACGACGAGATCTCCGCGAGGACTGAACTGTGCGGCGTGGATCGCCGCCTCGTGAGCAGCCGCCGTCTCTCCGGCCGCGAGCACGTGTCCAACGAATGCGCCGGCCTCGATGGGCCACGCGCGAACCGTTCCGTCGCGGCTTGCGGTCAACACTCGTCGCCCGTCCGCCATGAAGGCCGCCGACGTCACGTGCCCCTGGTGCTCGAGCGGAGCGGTCACCGGCACCCCGTCGGGCACGCTCCACACGCGCACCACTCCGTTCAAGCCGACGAGCACGACGCGACGTCCATCGTCGGACCATGCGACGTTCGCGATCTGCTCGCCCAGTTGGAGCTCACGACCGACCGGCTCGCCGGTACCGAGATCCCAGAGCCGCGCGGTCGTCTTGGCTTGGGTGAAGAGATACCGGCCGTCGTCGGTCAGCGTCGGGGATTCATAGAGGTTACCGTATCGAATGGCGTCGAGAACTTCCCGACCGCTATCCACGTCCCACATGCGGATCGTGGACGGAGCACCGGGGCTGGAATCGTGGTGGCCGCTCGTCACGACGCGCGTGCTGTCGCGCGTGAAGACCGCGAAGTTCACTGCCTCGGGAATGGTCAACGGCGGACCGACGAGCCTGCCGTCATCCATGCGTCGGATCTCGACGCGGTGCTCGTCGGGTGCCACCGCGAACAACCGGCCGTCCTCCGACACGTGTGAGGACGTCGGGAGCAGGAGCTGCATCGAGAGGGGGATGACGTCGTCGCGCTGCGTGTCCCAGATGCTCACGTGCCGCGCCTCGTCCTGGACGACCAGCCGCCGTCCATCCGGGGAGAATCGCACCAGCTGAACGCCGTTCGGCCAACGCCGACGCGGAGCGGGCGTCGCGGCGCCCGGAATGTCGTGGACCGTCATGCTCCCATCCTTGGTCACGGTCGCCAGCCGCCCGGAGTCGCCGTTCCATTCCACCGACGTGACGCCGTCGTCAGGGGTGACCGGGGTGTCGATCACGCGCCCGCTCGTCCCGTCGCGGATCTCCACGGTCACGCGATCGTCGCGGGTGATCGCGACGATGAGACGGTTTCCCGACCGGTCGAATTCCGCCGAATCGATGCGCCGAGGCCCGGTCGTGATCGTCTCGCTGATCGGATCGCCGGTCGCGGCGTCCCACAGTCGCAGCGTACCGTCGAGACTCCACGTGAGAATACGGTCGCCGCTTTCGCTGAGCCGCGCCATCGGCCAATAGCCCGGATGCCACATAGTGACCGGCGGCCCCTGGCGGAATCCGATCCCAAGCCAGGCTCGAGCGACGGCGTCCTGGTCGACCAACGCCCGCATGGACCACCACGACCCCGCGACGTTCGCCGCCCGCGCGAAATGCAGGCGGGAGCGGGCGGGTTGGGTTACGTAAAGCAATCGCGCCTGCGAGATGTGGTTGTCGGCGAGCTGCCGCCGGGACTCGATCAGGCTGAGGAGCGCCCACGACAACGCCACGACGAGCACCAGCACGACGGCAGCAATCGTCACTCGCAGCAGTCGGCGATGATGCGCGTCGAGATCGAGGATCTCCTCGAGGGGCTTCCCCTCGATTGCAGCGGTGATCTCGGCCAGCGCTTGGCGAAGACGGGGATCGCGTCTCCCTCGTTTCGGGGTTGCGCGATACCATCGCAGATCGACCCATTTGGGCTCGTGGACATAGGCGTCGGCGAGATTCGGCGGTACCGGGGACTTCTCTGGAGCGAAGCGGCCGGTCCCATCGCCCGGGTCGGTCCAGCGCGGAGGATCACCTTCCGTGAGAACCAGAACGGGCAGCGGCCGGTCGAGCGTCAGCCAATGATCGATCTCGCGCTGCACCCAGGGCGAATCTGCCGCCGCCGGCGACATCAGGAGCACGAACGCCTGCGAATGATCGAGGGCGCGCCGGATGTCGGGCCAAAGTTGCTCGGTCAGCGCGAGACCCGTTTCGTCACGGAAGACGTCGCGACCGGTCCAGCGGTACCAAGGGACGAGAAACCGACGGAGCGCTTGTTGCACCTGCGGCGCGAGCGTTCCGTCCGCCGCGTGACTGTACGACATGAAGGCGTCGTAGCTCCGCGGGGGCGGCGTCGCCGGCACTACCTGCGCACCCATCCTGCCGGAGGATTGCAACGAGCGAGCTACGTGTCGAGGGAAGAGCCGCGGGACCTAGGGCTCGCAACAATTGCCCGCGAGCTCCTCGGGAGCTTTCGCGGCAGGCGTCGCCGTCACCAGCGGATTCGGGGCCGGCAGCACCGCATGCGTGAGCACGAGCTCTTCGAGCATGCTCCAAGGAAAACCGGATCCCGGATCAGAACGATTCTTCGGGTCGAGCTTCGCGTGCGAGATGACGTGCTTGAGGTTCGGGTACTTCGCCCACGCGTAGGTGATGATTTCGGCCGTCGCGCGGACCTGCCAATCAGAGTACGGGTCTTCGACGTTCTTCTTGACGTTCTGGGAATTGACGATCTCGATGCCGAGGCTCCGATTGTTGACGTTGGGGCCGGCCCCGATGTGCTTGGCGTAGCCTTTGGCACCGACGTGATACGCGGCCTTCGCCTCGCCCACCACGGCCCACACGAACTTCTCGTGCTGCGGCTCGTCTTCGTCGGGTACGATCCAGTGCGCGCTCGCTTTCACGTCCTTCCTCTTCCAATGATCGATGGCATGCTGCGTGGCGAATCCGGCGGTCGCATGGACGACGACCACGTCGATGATCTCGAAGACGTCCCCGCCCCGTGATCGCGCGCGATTCTTCGTCATCCATCCGAACTCCGGGTGCGCTTGCTCGTTGAGCGGATGGAACGGAGGGCGAGAATCGGGTGGAAGCTGGAAATGGTACGTAGTCGGATCCGCCATGAAAACTCCTCTCGAGATCGGTGAGTCGTCGAACGCGCGACACGTTAGACGTTGGGTGTCGCGCCTCAAGAGTCACGCGACGAAAAAGTGCGCCAGTTCGAGACGGCCCGGCGCTGGTCATCGCTGCGCTCGTGGGTGCAGCCCGACTTCGCCGCGTTCGGACGGGAGAAGCTGGCCGCGCTGACCAGCCACGCGCTGAAGGACAAGCACGTCAGTGCCGGGGGCGGCACGCGCGACGTGCCGCCCCCAGTGGTCCTCAGCTCGCGTGGACTACGCCGGCGCCGCGCGGACTCCGGTCGACGAGGCGCCAACCGTCGCCGTGGCACGCGGAGCAGCGGTAGACCTCGCCGCCGTCCTCGGCGCTGCCGGTGCCGCGACAATGGCCGCAAACGTGCGCCTGCAACCGGAGCGACGGAAGGGTGCGCATGACGCCGCCACAGCGTGATGTCGAGCACGGCTCGTCGTGCCGGCCGTGCTCGCGCCCACGCGATCCGCAACCCGCGTCGCACGCGACCACTGGCGGCAAGCGTCTTCCGCGCGTGGTCCGCGGGGTCCCCGGGCGCCCGCGCGGCTCGGCGGGCGGGCGCCCGGCTGCCTCCGGTTGATGCAGCACCGCCTCGAGCCGCAATCGCCGAGCTCCGCCGGCCGGCATCCGCCACTCGATGACCTGCCCGGCCGACAAGCCGAGCAATGCCGATCCTACGGGCGCCAGGACCGAGATTCGCCCGTTCGCGACGTCGGCGTCCTGCGGATACACGAGCGTGATCTCGGCCTCCTCGCCGGTCACCAGGTCGCGGAAGCGCACGCGCGAGTTCATCGTGGCGGTGTCCGCGCGCAGCGCGTCCGGAGCGATCGTGATCGCTCGGCCGAGCTCCGCGGCCAGCGCGTCGATGTTCGCGGTGCGCTTCGATGCCGCGAGCACGCGCTCCAGGCGCTGCAAATCGTCGTGCGTAACGTGAATGTCGGGTCGTCGAGTCATCAGTTGCCTCCTTTCGCGGGGCGGATTCGCATTTCCGCTGCGACGTCGATGGGACGTCGATGGTCGGAATAGGCTTAGCGTCGCGACGCGCGCGTTTCTTACCTCGGGATGCCGGCGGAACGCGCGACGTCCGGCGCACGACGCGGGCCATGGTTGGATACCGCCCGGATCGCTGTTACGGTCGACGGTTCGTCATGGACACGGGAACGATGGACGCCGAGTCGCGGCGATGGGTGGCGCGCCTGCGCTCCGACAGTACGGAACGAGACGATGCGATCCGCGAGCTGCATGCGCTGCTGGTGCGCGCCGCGCGTTTCGAGATCAAGCGACGCCGCGCCGCGATGCCGTTTCTGCGCGGCGACGACTATGACGACCTCGCGCTCCAGAGCGCGTCCGATGCGCTCATTGCGATCCTCGGCAAGCTGGGCTCCTACCGAGGCGCGAGCCGCTTCACGACGTGGGCATACAAATTCGCGTTGCTCGAGGCCGCGGTGAAGCTCCGCCGGCGATCGTGGCAAGGGCGGGAGATTCCGCACGACACGACGAGCTGGCTCGGAATCTCCGACTCGCGGCCGACGCCCGACCGCGACGCCGCGAGCGCCGAGCTGATGCGGGCCGTCGAAACCGCGATCGAGGAGGAGCTCACGTCCCATCAGCGCGCGACGCTGCTCGCGCTCGCCGTGGACGGCGTACCCATCGACGTGCTCGCCGAGCGGCGCAACACGACGCGCGGAGCCCTCTACAAGACACTGCACGACGCGCGGCGCAAGTTGCGTGCGGCGCTCGATCGGCGCGCGCTCGGCCTTCGCGCGCTCGGAGAAGAGACCCTATGAATTCCGAGATTCGCATCCACGGACGACGGTTGCTGCTCGCACGCCTCCTCGGCCCGGCCGAGCCCGAAACGACGTGCGAGGAGTGCTTCGAGCAGCTCGATCGCTACGTCGACTTCGAGCTTGCCGGAGCCGACGCGGATCGGATGCTACCGGGATTGCGCCCGCACTTGCGCGGCTGCCCCGCCTGCCTCGAAGACTACGAGAGCCTGCGCGCGTTCGTCACCACGTCGGACGCGTGAAGCCGCTGCGCGCGGACCGCGTCACGGACGTCCCGCGGACCGGGGCGTGTCGTACGCGGCGGCGAGGCGCGCCAGCGCCACGGCGGCGAGCAGCAGGCCGAAGTCACGAAGCGCCACGTCGTAGAAGCCCGGGTACGTCAGCAAGTCGACGACGATGCCGGCGAGCCACGCGGCCACGAGATAGCCGCCGTAGCGAGGCCAGAGCGCGACTACGAGACCCGCGGCGATCTCGACGACGCCGACGACCTGCATGAACGACGCCGCGTCCCCGGGAATGATGCGATCGACCCAGGGCGCGAGGTACTGCGGCCAGTCGACCAGTACGTTGGCGAATTTGTCGAGTCCGAACAGAATCGGCGCGGCGGTAAACGCGGCGCGCAGCAGAACGTAGCCTTGGTATGCGGGGTCGGTACGGATTCGGTCGGACACGTCGGGCGCCTCCCGACTGTCGGACAAACCGGTGACGTGAGACGCTGTCGCTGTCGAAGCGTGCATCGTGTTTTCTCCTTTCGAATGATTCGCGTCGCGCCCGACGGTTCTCTTACCTGCGCCGCGGACGCATGATGCCGGCGTACCGCAGGAGGCTTTCATGCGACGTGCAAAGTCGAATCGCACCGAGACGACACGATCCGGATCGAGAAGAGAACCGACGCCGCCGCGATCCACGACGCGCAACGACGATCGCGACGCACCAGACGCGGAAGACGCGTTCGAGGCCGACCTCGACCGCGAGCTCGCCGAAACCTTTCCCGCGAGCGACCCGATCTCGAGGCAGGTCCCTTCGACGATCGTGCGGTAACGAGCTCGCCCGGCGCTCGCCGTCGTCCGGGTCTGGACGAGCTGGTCCAAATTGGAACGGCCTCGCCCCCTCGATCGGTGCCGGCCACGAATCCTTGCACCATATCGAGACGACGATTCGAATCTGTTGATTCTTTTCGTTGACTGCCTGCGAGGCGCGTCGTTTACCCGCGGGTCGGACGGGCCCGGTCGTGAATCGCGAGGACATCGACGGCGTCGGAGCTGCGACGCTCGTGACCGCACCGGAGCGGCGCTTCGGCCGGTACGTGATCAAGGACGTCATCGGGCGCGGCGGAATGGGCGTCGTCTATCGCGCGCACGATCCAAAGCTCGATCGCACGGTCGCCCTCAAGGTCATCCATCGAGCCGCGAGCGTCGACGACGACGGTCTCCAGCGGTTCGTCCGCGAGGCGCGAGCCATTGCGAACCTGACGCACCCGGCGATCGTCAATGTGTATGACTTCGGCGAGGACGCGGGCGAGGTTTTCATCGTGATGGAGCTGGTCGCCGGCCCCTCGCTCCGAAAAGTGCTCACCGAGCAGCAACGTCTGCCATGGCGCGCGGCGGTACGGATCGCATCGCAGGTCGCCGACGCGCTAGCGCGCGCGCATGCCAATGGCTGGGTCCATCGCGACATCAAGCCGGACAACATTCTTCTCACCGGCGCGGACCTCCAGCAGGCGAAGGTGACGGACTTCGGAATCGCCGGCACCCTCACCAGTACACTCACCATGGTCGGCTCGGTGATGGGCACGCCGGCCTACATGCCCCCCGAACAATGGCGAGGAGAAAAAGCCGATCCACGGAACGACGTCTTCTCCCTCGCCGTCGTCACGTACGAGATGCTGACGGGCTCGAACCCCTTTCGTGGCGACGGCGTGGACGCGACCCGCGAGCGCATCTTCAACGAGCATCCGACGCCCGTACGATCGTTGGTGCCGGACGTGCCTTCCGCGGTCGAGGCTCTCGTCGTGCGCGCGCTGTCGAAGGATCGGAACGGACGGTTCGACAGCTGCAAGGAGTTGATGGAGGCGATCGCCGAGCTGTCCGCGACGTACTCGGCCGCGCTCGGTGACTCCGCCGCGTTTCCTCCGGTTCGGTTGCTCGCCGCGTTCAAGCACGGGCGACAATCGATCGCACTGCCGTCGTGCGCCGTGGCGATCGTGGGCAGCGACGCGGGAAGCGACGTCGTGCTCCGCGAGCCGAGCATCCAACCGAACCACGCGCGGTTCACACGTCGCGAAAAAGAGCTCTGGATCGAGCCGTTCGGCAACGCGCCGGTATCCGTGAACGGACACGTGCTCGACGGCGCGGCGCTCGTCGAGCCGGGCGACTGGCTCAAGGTCGGCGACGTGCCCTTCCAGGTCGCCGTCGCGGGCGCGGTGAGTCGGTCGGCGCCGGCATCGTCCGAAGGCGCAACGCCGTCGCCGCGGAACGCCGATCACGCCGAGCGGCGGTCCATCACCATCGGACGTCAGGACGACTGCGACGTCGCCATCCCCTCACCGATCGTGTCGCGCCGGCACGCGCGCATCCTGCGCGAGGGAAGCTCCTGGATCCTTGAGGATCTCGGCAGCACGAACGGCACCTTCGTCGACGGCAATCCCGTGCGCGACCGATTCCCACTGAAGGGCGGGGAGACCGTGCAGTTCGGCAGCTACGCCTATCGCTTCGAAGCCGGCGAGCTCCGGCCCGTCGAGGGTGCCGGGCGCATCGCCATCGAAGCGCGGCAGCTCCGGAAGACCGTCAAGGACGTCGCGACGGGCAGCGACCGCGACCTCCTCCAGGACGTCGACCTCGTCGTCCGCCCGGGCGAGTTCGTCGGGATCTTCGGAATGAGCGGCTCCGGCAAATCGACGCTCCTCGACGCGTTGAACGGCCGCCGGCCGGCCACCAGCGGGAGCGTCCTCTACAACGGTACCGACCTCTACCGCTCGTTCGATCTCTTCAAGAGCACGATCGGCTACGTGCCGCAGCAGGACATCGTGCACCGCCGGATCACGATCGCGCAGGCGCTCGGCTACACCGCGCGCCTACGTTTGCCGCCCGATACGTCGGCGACGGAGATCGACACGCTCGTCGCGCGCGTCTTGGAGCGTGTGGGCCTCGGCGAAAAGGCTCACCAGCCGATCGACACGCCGGCGCCGCTCAGCGGCGGCCAACTGAAACGTGTCAGCCTGGCGTCCGAGCTGGTCGCCAACCCGAGCGTCCTCTTCCTCGATGAGGCGACGAGCGGCCTCGATGCCGGCACCGACAAGCGCATGATGCGGCTGTTCGCCGACCTCGCCGCCGACGGCAGGACGGTCGCATGCGTCACCCACACGCTCGAGAACGTCGATGCGTGCGATCTGGTCGCCGTGCTCTACGCGGGCCGGCTCGTGTACTTCGGCCCACCCGAGGGCGTGCAAACGCACTTCGGTATCCGGCGCCTGCCGGACGTCTACGATACCCTGGAGCGCGCCGCGCCCGAAGTCTGGGCCGACCGCTTCGCGCGTTCCTCCTTCCACCACACGTACGTCGCCGAGCGTCTGGCGGCATCCGCCACCGCGCCGACCATGAACCGCTCGCCGGAGATCGTGACGTCGCCGCCGCGCATGTTCGATTTCCGACAGGCGCGCCTGCTCGTCGCCCGCTACGTCACGCTCATTGCGGCCGACCGGCGGAATCTACTGATCCTCCTCGCGCAGGCGCCATTGATCGCGCTCGTGATCGGGCTCGTCTTCGACACGAGCGGTGCGTTGCCCGAGCGCGCGAAGGTCCAGGGTCAGGTGAGCTTCATGCTCGTCATCGCGGCGATCTGGTTCGGCTGTCTGAACGCCGCTCGCGAGATCGTGAAGGAACAGCCGGTCTACCTGCGCGAGCGCGCGGTCAATCTCGGCATCGCGCCGTATCTCGCGAGCAAGGCCGTGGTCCTCTGTGCGCTCTGCGTCGCCCAATGCCTCGCGTTGGTATCGATCGTCGCCTGGAATCTCGACCTCGGCGGCGACGCGTTGGCCCGCGCCGCGGTCCTCGTGGCGACGGGGGTGACCGCGACCGCGATGGGGCTCACGGTGAGCGCGCTCGTCGCGAGCGCCGACAAGGCCATCGCGATGGTACCGCTGCTCTTGCTGCCGCAGGTCATCCTCTCCGGAGCGATCGTGAAGCTCGGCACGGCGAGCGAGGCGATCGCGCGCGCGAGTGTCATCGCGTTCTGGGGGTACGAGGGCATGCAGGCGACGCTCGCGCCGGACGTGCGCGCGCTCCTCGCCAACGACCCATCGTGGGGGACGGCGATCGCGGCGCTCGGCGCCTTCTTCGTGGTCTTCGTCGCGTGCGCCGCAATGGCGTTGCGCATGAAAGGGCGCGGGTGACCGGCTCTTCCACGGCACGATCCGACGACGCGGAGGAGCACGTCTGCCCTCGCTGTGGCGCTCGCGCGACGCGCGGCGAGCTCAGCCAACGCGGCTACGTGTGTCCCCGTTGCGCGGCGGAGGTGGCCCACCTCGACATCGCCACCAACGGCGTCGTCCGCGGCGTGCTCGGATGGCTCCGCTGCAAGGACGATCTCCTGAACGGCCGCTATCGCGTGACCGCGGTCCTCGGCAAGGGAGGCTTCGGCGCCACGTACCTCGCGGACGACGTCGAGCTCGTCGGGAAGCGCCGGGCGCTGAAGGAGATTCCGAAGCTGCTCTATGACGAGCACGAGACGAAGCTCCTGAGCCGACTCCACCACCCCGCGATCCCGGACATCTGCGATCGGTTCGAGAGCGACGGCATGATTTATCTCGTGCTCGAGTTCGGCGGGCAGCGCACGCTCGAGGCCGAACGGCGCGCGCACGGCGGCACGGTCCCACTCGAAAAGCTCGTGCCGTGGATGTCGCAGCTCTGCGACGTCCTGCAATACCTTCACGGACAGACGCCCCCCGTCGTGCACCGCGACCTCAAGCCGGACAACGTCCTCCTCGACGAGCACGACCGCGTGATGCTCATCGATTTCGGTCTCGCGAAAGAAGCGTCGACCGATACGGCGACGCGTACCATCGCGCGCTCCGTTTCGCATGGTTTCAGTCCGCCCGAGCAGGCGCTCGGCACCGGCACCGACGAGCGCTCCGACGTGTACGCGCTCGGCGCGACGCTCTTCACGCTCCTGACCGGCACCGTCCCGCCTCCCGCGCACGAGCGCGTCGCCGGGCGGGAGCTCGTGGCGCCCCACGCGTCGCATCCGACGGTGCCGACGGCGATGAGCGACGCCATCGTGCGAGCGCTCGAGCTCAACTCGAACCTGCGCCAGCAGTCGATCGCCGAGCTGCGCGCGCAGGTCGAAGCGGTACCCCCGATCGAGCTGCAAGGCTTCAGCGCCAGCGTCCGAACGCAGCCGATGCGGCGCGAGAGCCGGCCGTCCGGCTCGCCCGCCACCGCCACGACGGTGCAACCCCGCCTCACACCGGGCGGCGATCTCACGCGAATCGCGGTACTGGCCGTGCCGATCCTCGCACTGCTCGCCATCGCCGCGTGGTGGATGCTGCGCAATCCGACGCCGGTGAGCACGACCGCCGAACCGGCGCCCCGAGAAACCGCCCTGAAGGCGTCCGATACGCAGCCGCCGGAAGCGCCCAAGGTCGAACCGCCGGTCGAGCGCGCGGCGCCGATCGCGCCGGATCCGCCGCCAGCGAGCCACTCCGGCATCGCGAATGCGCCGGAGCGTCCAGCCGGGGGCGACACGTCGGCCGCCGCGGCACTGGAGGCGGCGCTGCGAGCGAAGCCCGCGGCGACCGCGGCGCCGGCACCTCCGACACCACCGCGGGTCGTCGTGGCGGAACCGAAGCCGGAGCCGAAGATCGAACGGCCGAAGCCACCGCGCTCCCGCGTCGACCCGGCCCCGCAACCACCCCGGCGCGCGCCGGAGCCACCGGCAGAACCCGTGTGGGAGATCAGGCCTGAAGGCAGCAATCGCAAGTGACGTCTCGAATGGAGGATCACACCATGAAGCGTTCTCGAGTATGCACAGCCTCTCTCTGCGCCGTCCTCGGCGTCCTGCTTCTCACCGCGGTCGCGCCGCCGACGACCGCACGCGCGCAGGATCCTTCGACCAATCTCGGCGGGTACGGCCTCAAGATCTTCCGCGTCGAGTCGGGCCTGTACCCCTTCGTCCAGGTCTACCTGCGAACGTTCGACCAGGAGAAGAATCCGCTCGTCAATCTGAACGAGCTCAACATCGGCGTGATGGTGAAGGGCCGCTCCTACGACCCCGCCAAGCGACAGTACCGCGTCGAGTCGATCCGCAACCGCCAGGAGGCGATCCGCTCGATCCTGATTCTGGACGCCAGCGAGTCCATGCGTGGCGGCCCCTGGTACGCGTCGATCCGAGCCATCGTCCGCTACATCGACAGCAAGCGGCCGCAAGACGAGATCGCGATTCTCGTCATCCGCGACACCAAAGAAGGGTACGAGCTGGTGTCGAACTTCGAGCGCGACGCCGGCGCGCTCGGACGGCGTCTCGCGGACCTCAGCTGCAACGGCAAGCGCACCCGCCTCTACGACACCATCGGCGCTGCCATGCAGCTTTCCGGCATGGTGTCGCAAGGCACCAACACCGGCATCGGCGATACGCAATACGTCGCGTCGACGTCGATCGTCGTCTTCTCCGACGGCAAGGACGAAGGGAGCGCGCTCTCGCGCGAGGAGCTGAACGCGCGCATCACGGCGCTGCCCATTCCGATTCCGATCTACTCGGTCGCGTACTCGACGATCGGCCGCGAGTACTTCAAGAACCTCGAGTCGATCTCGAAGAACTCGTTCGGCGTGTACTACGACCTCGACACCGCGGTCGACCGCATGCAGCGCACGGTCGAGAACATCCAGAACATTCTCCAGAACGACTACGTCGTCACGCTGCGCTCGTACGTCCCCGTCGACGGCGAGGAGCACGCGGTGAAGATCGGCGTCGAGTACCCGTCGCGGAGCGGGCGGGTGACGTACGAGAGCGCGCGCTTCGAAGCCCTCGAGCCGCCGCCGATCGAGGCGATCACCAGTCGGCAGAAGATGCTCGCCGGTCTGATCCCCGAGACGCCGGATCGGAGTCCGTACATCGACACCAGAGCTGTGCCCGCCGCCGCGGCGGCGGGCGAGCAGAGCGGAAGCTGACATGTCGACCCACGGTCGTAAGGAGGCCGATACCATGCATCGCATCGCCCATCGCTTGCTGCCCCTGAGCCTCGCCTTCCTCGTCGCCGCCGGCGGCTGTGCGACGGCGGATCAAAACAACCAGCTCGCCGGCACGCTCATCGGCGCCGGCACCGGCGCCCTGATCGGCGGGCTCACCGGCGGCGGCAAGGGTGCCGCGATCGGAGCCGTGAGCGGTGCCGCGGTCGGCTGGGCCAGCGTCGCCCTCGTGCAATACCACGCGCGGCGGACGAGCTCCGCGGCAGAGGAGAGCCAAGCGTACGGCTACGATCCGTCGCAAGGGCCGGTCGTGAAAGTGCAGAACGCGACCGTTGCTCCCGATCGGGTTCGCGCCGGCGATCGCATCGATCTCGCGATGGACTACGCGGTTCTCGCACCGAAGAGCACGCAGCAGGTGCAGGTGGACGAGGTGTGGGAGCTCTGGAAGGACGGCAAGCTCGTCAGCCGGATGCCGACGAAGAGCATGCAGCGCGAGCCCGGAGGATGGGAGACCCGCGCGAGCATCAACGTGCCGAAGAACGCGTCGCCGGGCACCTACGTCGTGCGGCACCGGGTGGAGACCGGCGGTAGCTACGACGGGCGCGAAACGTCCTTCGTGCTCGCCTGACGCGACGCGGAAGCATCACGCCGGCCGTCGTCAGCGTCGGCGGCCGGCGCCGTTCCATGTTCGTCTGCCGCGTGATAGCCGCGCTCGTCGCGACGGCGAGCCTCACCGGCACGACCGCATTGGCCGATCCCGAAGCCGAACGACGGGAAGCACAGGCGTCCGAAACGGCAGCGCAACGCATCGCCAACGCCTGGCCCTCCGCCGGAGGCTCCCCCGCGGCGCGATTCGTCGAGAAGCTCGGCGAGCGTCTCGGGCGCGCCGCGCCCGCCTCCCCGTTTCCGTGGCGATTCGCGGTGATCCGTGACCGCTCGCTCCAGGCGTTCTCCATCGGCGGCGGTCGCATCTACGTGAGCGACGGATCGGTGTCGATCTGCGCGCAGGAGGGCGAGCTCGCCGCCGTGCTCGCGCACGAGATGGGTCATCAGCTCGGCGGCCACTTCGCACCGGCGGTACCGCGACCTGAGGACGACCTTCTCGGATGGCTCGGCCTCGTCGCGCCCTCGACTCCGAGCGTATCGGTCGGCGGCGTCCGCCACGTGTTCGATCGCGAAAAGGAAGCCGCGGCCGATCGCATCTCCCTGCGGATATTGTCGGCGGCGGGCTACGATCCCCGCGTGGCGGTGACGCTTGCCGAGCGCCAAACGCAGCGGGCAAGGACTGAGGCGAGCCGCCGCACTGCGACCCGCCGGGTGGGAGCGCTTCGCCGACTTCTGGTGGACGTCCCGCACGGAGGCATCACCGACACGGCCGAATTCCGAACGCTGCACGCGGAACTGGCAGCCGAGCGTCCAGCCGACTGACGCGGCGCTCGCCTCTCGATAGCACCCTCGCCTCACGCCCCCTTCCCGCCTCGATCGAACGACCTCTCGATCTCCAAAAAGTTTACGCGATCCTTACGGACGCCGGGCCATCGCCTGGCGTATCGAGTGCCCATGCTGAAGAGCGGTCCCACCTCAACGTGGACGACAGACCAGGAGAATCGATGCCAACCCCTTTGATTCGTAAGCAACTTTTGATGCCCCACGACCACCGTCTCGCCATACTCCTTCTCGTGGGGGCGCTCTTCGTGGCGGGGCCCGGCGGCGCGCATGCGGCCACCATCGCCGTCACGACGGCCGCCGACGAGCTCGACGGCGACAACGAGTGCAGCCTGCGCGAGGCCATCCAGGCGGCCAACACCGACACGGCCGTCAGCGGCTGCGTGGCGGGCAGCGGCGCCGACACGATCACGGTGCCGGCGGGCTTCTACGCGCTGACGCGCGTCGGCGCGAGCGAGAACGGCAACGCGACGGGCGATCTCGACGTCGCGAGCGACGTCACCATCACGGGAAGCGGCGCCGTGATCGACGGCAACGACACGGATCGCGTGCTGCACGTCCACGCGGGCACGGTCGTCGTCGAGGGTCTCGTCATCCAGAACGGCCGGGCGCCGGCGGGGGCAGCAGGAGAAGATTGCATCAATGAGACGTCCTGCTACGAGCCCGGCGGAGACGGCGAGGATGGCGGCGGCATCCTCACGGCGGCCGGCAGCACCCTCACGTTACGGCGCGTCACCATCGCGAACAACGATGCCGGCGCGGGCGGCGCGGGCGGCGACGTCAGCTGCCTGCATTTCACCGCGGACTGTGAGACGCATGGCGGATCCGGCGGGAACGGCGGCGGTGTCAGCGGCTATGGCGCGTTGATCATCGAGCGAAGCCTGCTGATCGGGAACCGCAGCGGCGCGGGTGGCGCGGCCGGAGCGGAGATCAGCTGCGGCGGGTCCTGCTTTGCGGGCCAAGGCAACGGCGGCGACGGCGGGGGCGTCATCGTCACGGGTGCCAGCCTGAACCTGCTGGCGACCACGGTGGAAGGCAACCAGTCCCCCGACTGGGCCGGCGGCGTCTACTGCCATCACGGCAGCACCTGCACGATCCGCGACACCGCCATCGTCGGCAATTCGGCCGTCTTCCGTGGCGGCGGCCTCACGGCCATCGGCACGGCGACCACCGCCACCGTGACCAACACGACGGTCAGCGGCAACACCACCTCCACGGGGAACGGCACGGCCGGCGGCGTCAGCGCATTCACCGGCGCCATGCTCCTGGAGTTCGTCACCGTCGCGGGCAATACCGCGAGCGAGTTCGGCGCCGGCGGCGTCGAGCGAACGGCGAGCGCGCTGACGATGCGCAACTCGATCGTCGCGGACAACACCAACGCCGGCGGCTCGAACCCGGATTGCAAGGGAGTCATCACGAGCGGTGGCTACAACCACGTCGAGAACTTGGCGGGATGCACGATGGCGCTCGGCACCGGCGACGTCACGGGCAGCGACCCGGGCCTTCTGGCCCTCGCCGACAACGGCGGCCCGACCGACACACGCGCCCTCTCCCTCGCCAGCTCCGCGCGCAACGCCATCCCGACCGGCACGAACGGCTGCGGCACGACGAACACCGATCAGCGCAGCGCGGTGCGGCCAGACTCCGTCAGCGCCGCCTGCGACAAGGGCGCATTCGAGCGCGAAAGCGCGACCGACTGTCCCGCCGCGCCGCCGGTCTGCGAGACGGCGACGAAGAGCAAGCTCATCATCAAGGACGCGAGCCCCGACGCCGGCAAAGATCAGCTGAACTGGAAATTCCAGGGAGGCTCGACCCCCCTCACGCAGGCCGCGCTCGGCGACCCGACGACCGGCACCGTCTGGAACCTGTGCCTGTACCACGATGCCACGTTGCGGGCGGCGCTCCGGACGGACGATCCCCTGAAATGGTCGGCGATGAAGACCAAGGGCTACCAGTACAAGGACAAGAACAAGGTCCCGACGGGAAGCGGGATCAAAAAGGCCCTGCTGAAAGTCGGAGACACCGGGAAAACGCAGGCGCAATTCATCGGCAAGGGCGACAACCTTCCCGACCCGCTGCCGTGGAGCTCCGTTCCGCCCAACGCCACGGTGGTCGCGCGGAACAACAGCACCGCGACCTGCTTCAGCGCGTCCTACTCCACCGCGAAGAAGAACCTGGCGAACGTTCTCCAGGCACCCTGAAGACCGATAGCCCGTCGATCGAGGGCCGGCATGCGCGCGTCGCGTGCCGGCCCTTCGCGACGGATCGGATCAGCCGCCGAGCGCCGCGTGCGCGGCGCGAACGTCCGCACAGTCGTCGTCGGGCCCGAACCGCTCGACGAGCCGCCGCAGGCGCTCCGTCCCCGATCGCGGCTGCAGACGACAGAGACTGGTCGTCGCACGCAGCTCGAAGAGCAGCGCACCCTGCCCCGCGGCGATCGCGATGGCCTGCTCGAAGCAATCCCGCGCCTTCGTCGTGCGTGCTCGTCCGTTGCCGCCGGCCAAGAGACATTCACCGCGCAGGCGGTGGAGCTCGTGCGCGGCGATCTGCTCCCCGGTTTCCGCGATGAAGGCGGCCACGAGGTCGAGCGTCTCGTTCGCCAGCTCCACGTTGCCCGCCGCGAGCTGACCGTCGGCGACGACCACTCCGTACGACGACGCGCTGATGCGCTGCCCCGATGCGACGTACGCGTCGTAGGCCGACCGCAGCTCGCCGACGCCGGTCCCGACCGTTCCGTCCTGGACGTCGCACCACGCCCGATAGAGGGTCGCGAGCGCGCCGAGCCCCGCAAAGCCGAGCTCCGTCGTGATGCGTTCGGCGTCCGCGGCGAGCGCGCGCGCGCCGGGAACGTCCCGGATCACCTGGCAGACCGATGCCGCGTACACCGCCGCGTGGGCTTGCAAGTACGGCATGTCACCCTTGGAGGCGAGCGCCACGACCTGGCGGCCGAGCGCGCGGGCCGCGGCGACCTGACCGCGCAGGGCAAGCGACGAGAGCAGGAGAAGATCGCTCGAGATCAGATGCATGGACGGCGCGTCCACGTCGGCGAGCGCGCGGCCGCGCTCGGCGATCGCCTCCGCGCCCTCCAGCTCGCCGAGGTGGATCAGCACCGCCCCGATCGGCGGCAGCGCGCTCAGCACCGCCGTCCGGTTGCCGATCTGCTCGGCGAGCGCGAGCATCTCGTCGCCGCGCTGCCGCGCGCTCGCGTACTCCGCGCGCATCGTGTGCACCACGAGCTCGCCCTCCATCGCCTTGAAGCGCGCCTCGGCACCGTCCAGCCGTTCGGCGATCGCGCGCATCTCCGCGAAGGCGCGGGCGGACTCGTCGTTGCCCCAACCCCGCGCCGCGAACGACGCCCACCCGAGATGGTCGAGGAGGGGCAAGCGGCGCTCCATCACGTCGGTCGTCTCGGATTCCCCGCGCAAGAGCCCGAGGGCGGCCTCGACGTGCGCCCGGGTCTCTTGATGCGAGAATCGCGAGCGCGCGTGCGCGGCGGCTTCGCCGTGATAACGCACGGCGCGCGGAAGGTCGCCGCTCCGTTGGAAGTGCGCGGCGAGCTCGCTCGCGACCTCGGGCGTCCGTGATGCGTATCCCGCTTCGAGGCGTTCACCGATCGTCTGATGCAGCCGCCGCCTCACCGAGACCGGGAGCCGCTGCTCGAGCACTTGCTTGTAGAGGACGTGGCGGAAGGCGTACCGCGCGCTGGACGAACCGTCGGGCCAGGTCGACTCGCCGCTCGCGCGCAGGAGCTCTTGCTGGCGCACGAGGCCGTCGCAGACGGCCTCGACCACCTCGATGTCGCCGAGCGGATTCGTCGCCGGCGTCACGGCCGCCACCGCGTGCGCCGAGAACTCGGCGCCGGCGATGCTCGCGGCTTCGAGCACGCGGAGCTCGTCGGCGGTCAAGCGCTCGAGGCGCGGCTCGATGGCGGCTCGGAGCCCCGCCGGAATCGACGTGGCCACGTCGCCGCCGCGGCTCCGGAGCTCGAGGCCGGCGCCGTCGTGCACGAGGTTGCCGGACTCGAGGAGGTGATCGACCAGCGTCGCGACGAAAAATGGGTTGCCGTCGCTGCGCTCGACGAGCAGCGGCAGGAGGGCGGGGGGAAGCGCAGCCGCGGGAAAGCGTGCTGCGAGGTAACGCTGGACGTCGGCCATCGAAAATCCGGCGAGCACGAGCTCACGACACTGGCCCTTGCGGAGCAGCTCGCGTTTGACCGTCGCGATCGGATGACCGTTCGCGATGGCATCGGCCGCACGCAGCGTGCAGAGCACGACGAGACGCGCCGGCTCTCGGCTCTGCGCCAGGACCGACAGCAAGTCGAGCGTCGAGTAGTCGCTCCAGTGCACGTCTTCGAAGACGAGCACGAGGGGCACGTCTGCGGCGAGGACGTCGAGGGCGGTGGCCAGCAGATGCAGCGTGTAGGCGTACGTCGCGGCGGTCGGGGCCGCGTCGCCACCCTGCGCCGAGGGCGCCGCGCCGAGGGTGTCGAGCAGCCAACGCGGCGAGTGGCTCTCGAGCGTCGCCGTGATCGCCTGTCCGTCGACTCCGCGGCACAGCGCGGAGAGGGCTTCGAGCACGGGCTTGTACGGCTCGCCGCCGCCGTACTGCTCGACACATTGCCCCCGCGCGACGCGGAACGGTGTCGGCGCCGTCCGCTCCAGGTCACGAAGGGCCGCGTCGACGAGCGTGCTCTTGCCGATCCCGATTTCCCCGTTCACGAACACGATCTGCCGTTGACCGCCGGCTGCCGCACGCATCCACGCGGCGATCTGCGCACGTTCGTGCTCGCGCCCGACGACGAGTCGCTCCGTCGACGGGCCGGTCGGCGGCGACAGCGAAGGATCCCGGGCAGCCGGCGCCGGTCCCATGGCCGCGACGAAACGGTACCCCTTCCGCGGCACCGTTTCGATGAAGCGCGGAGCCGTGCGATCGTCGCCGAGCGCCGCGCGCAGCTCGCCGGCCGAGATCCGCACCACGTCCTCCGTGACCGCGAGATTCGGCCAGACGGCGTCGAGCAGGGCTTGCTTGGTCACGAGCTCGCCGGGCCGCTCCGCCAGGAACTGGAGAATCGCGAAGGTCTTCGGCCGCAGCGCGACCGGCTTGCCGTCGCGCCGGAGCTGCCAGGCACGGAGGTCGAGCTGGAACGGCGGAAAGTCGATGAGGCTCGGGGGCTGCGGAGTCATGCGAAATTTACGGGTTCTTTACGGACGCGACGGAGCCGCGGACGGTATGACGCCTGCCGTGGAAAGCAACTACCCTCCCCGTGCCGCGACCGAGACCCCGTTCCCGCCCGATCGGGCCTTCGTCGTGCAATTGCGGCGGCGGCCGACGTCGCACGCCGAGATCTTCGTCGGCCGCGTCGAGCACATCGCGTCGGGCGAAGTCACGCGCTTCGGCTCCGTCGCCGAGCTGGTGGACTTCATCGCCAGGCTCGGCGCCGAAAGTCGCGCGTCCGAGTAGCCCTGGGCGGCGTTCAACCGAGCAGCTTGCTCGCCTTGATCGCGGCGATCTTCGCCGCGTCGTAGCCGAGGACGTCGCGCAGCACCTCGTCGCTGTGCTCGCCGACGGTCGGCGCCTTGGCGGGCTTCGGCGTCGATTCGCCGACGAACTTCACCGGGAAGCCGAACATGT
>DAIQBH010000089.1:0-22024 GCA_036781285.1 Thermodesulfobacteriota bacterium
GCCGCGCCTCGACGGCGTCGGGCTCGTGCGCGAGCTCCGCGCCAACCCCGACACCGCAGCGCTGCCGATCATCCTCGTCTCGGCGCGCGCCGGCGAGGACTCGACCGTCGCGGGCATCGACGCCGGCTCCGACGACTACCTGACGAAGCCCTTCTCGGCGCGCGAGCTCGTGGCGCGCGTCCGGACGCACGTGCAGCTCGCGCGCGCCCGCAAGGCGTGGATCTCGGAGCTCCAGCGCGCGAACGCCGAGCTCGATGCGTTCAGCTCGTCGGTCTCGCACGACCTCCGCGCGCCGCTCCGCGCGATCGAGGGCTTCAGTCATTTCCTGGTGGAGGACTACGCTCCTCAGCTCGACGCGCGCGCGCAGGGATACCTCGAGCGCATCACCGGCAGCGTGAAGCAGATGTCCACGCTGATCGACGACCTCCTGAAGCTCGCGAAGATCGCGCGGGCGACCGTCGACTCCGCGCCGATCGACCTCACGGCGCTCGCGACGACGATCGTCGGCGAGCTGCGCCGCGCGCACCCCGACCGCGACGTCACGGTCGCGATCGCCCCCGGTCTCGTCGCGCACGGCGACCGCCGCCTCGTGAACGTCGCGCTCACCAACTTGATCGACAACGCGTGGAAGTACACGGGCCGGACCTCCGGGGCCCGCATCGAGGTCGGACGCACGCCCGCATCCGAGCCCACGTTCTTCGTCCGCGACAACGGTGCCGGCTTCGACATGGCGCACGCGACGCGGCTCTTCCAACCGTTCAACCGCCTGCACAGTCCCGTCGACTTCCCGGGCACGGGAGTCGGGCTCGCGACCGTCGAGCGCGTCGTCACCCGCCACGGCGGCCGCATCTGGGCGGAGTCGGCCGTCGGCGACGGCGCGACGTTCTACTTCGTGCTCCCCGACGCGGCCGGCCGCGCCACGTGAGGCGCGCGCCCAGCGCCGTCACTTCGCGAGAAGCGATGCCAGCGTACCGCCGGTCGGCAAGCTCGGCACCGTCGACGCGAAACCGGCGTACGCGATCGGCACCTTGCAGACGAGCGTGATCGTGTTCTTCAGATCCGCCGCTTCGTCGTCGTCGTAGAGCCCGGCGCCCGAGGTTCCCGTCGGGCGAGATCCGACTCTCGCGCGGCGCGCGCGTCCGCCCTGGAAACGCCGGTGCGACGGGTGCGAATGCCTATCGCTCGGCGCGGAGCGACGGTCGCGACGAGGATCCGCCCGGCCACCAAGGCCGGTAGAGGTGATAGAGCGTCCACGGCAGATGGAGGAACCGCACGGGCTCCGCGACGATCGCGTCGCGCGTCCGGAAGGCGAGCGGGCCCGGGCGGCGACCCGGAGGAACGGCGCGGAGCTTGGTCACCTCGTACGGCCGGCCGCCGAGGCGGATCGAAACGTAGTCGAAGCTGCGGAGCCGGTGCCGGAGGTCGTGCCAGCTGAGCACGGTCGGATCGTCGACCACCCGAATGCACCGCCACGCCGCCGCGCTGAAGTACGAGGGCGTGCCCGTTTGCGGCCGCCCCTCGTCACCGCGCCGCAACGCCGCGAAGAGGGCGGGAAGATGCTCGGCCGCGCGGGTGGTCTTCGCCCAGGCGACTCCGCTCACCGACGCGTCCGGGGGAACGGGGACCGCGCCCTGCACGAGGATCGGGCCGTCGTCGATGCGCTCGTTCATCACGTGGAACGTGAAGCCGCTCACGGGCTCGTCGTGATAGAGCGACCACGCCGTCGCGCCGACGCCGCGATACGCGGGCAACAGGCCGTCGTGATAGTTGACCGGACGTCCGAGCGCGCGCAGCAGGTCGCCTCGGAAGATCTGCCCGCAGGCGAGCGACAGCCCCCAATCGGGACGCAGCTCGTCCGCGACCCTGCGCACGAAGGCGGGGGCGTTCACGCTGCGCTCGGCAGGCACGAGAACGGGCACGCCGTACCGTCGCGCCGTCGACCTGATGTCGCGGAACACGAGGCTCGGGAGGTGTACGGCGTGGGCCCGATCGAAGGCGCGCTTGACCGTCGCGGCGAGCACCCCGCGGGCGACGGCAGGGCCATGCCGCCGCGGCCGCCGGCCCGCGTCACACACGCCGACCACCTCGACGCCGTCCGCCCGGGCAAGGCGGAGCGCGGCCTCGACGAGGATCGCGCTCAGGAACCAGGACGGATCGCCGAAGAGGAGGACCCGGGGCGCGGCGCGGCTCACCAGCGCTGCGGCACGCGGCGCAGCTTCCCGACGTCGTATCCCCACGCGCCGATCTGTCGCACGAAACGGTCGTAGTCGGCGTCGGAGACCGTCGGCGTCCGCGCCATGAACCACACGTAGTCGCGGCTGCTACGGGCGATCACCGTCTGCGTGTATTCGGCGTCGACGAAGGCGATCAGATACTCGGCCTTGATCGGCCACACGAACTGCATCCCCCAGATCGCGTTCGACCCGTCGGTGCCGACGAAGCCTTTCGGGTGGTACTCCTTCCGCGGCCCGTCGAAGCCCCCTTCACGAAACGTGAAGGTCACGGCGATCGTGCCGTCGGGATTCAGCGCGTACGACTCGACGGCGTTGTACGCGTCCTGCTCCGGCCACGTCGGAATGTTCGCGATGACGTACCAGTCCCCCATGAACCGTTGCAGATCGACCCGCGGGACGGTCGGAATCGGCGGCTGCTTCGCCGCGCATCCGACGAACCCCGCGGCCACACCCCATAGCATCGCCAGCGTGCTCACCATTCGCATGCGTCCAAGCTAGCAGCCGGCTCGCGCTGGGCAACTCGCGGACGACGCCGGTCGACCTCTCAGAAGGACAGGACGATCGACGTGAGCGCGACGTGCAAGAGGCGGTCGGGCGTCTCGCCCGCGCGCAGCACGAAGACCGTCTGATAGCCGACCTCGGCGCGGAGCTGCGGGGTCAGCTGCCGGCTGATGCCGAGGAAGAAGCGATTCTGGTCGAAGCCGCTCACCGCGCCCGACGACACCGTATTGAGGTGGACGAAGGCCTCGTCGAAGGCGACCAGGGCCCAGGCCGGATCGCTCGGCAGCGGCACCATGGCGCGCAGCTGGTGCCGCAAGCGGACGGCGACCCCGCCGGCGCCCGAGAGCATGCGCTGCTCGAGGCGCGTCCGATTGAGCAACGAGAAGCGCGAGAACCGGCGGAGGTACATCGCCTGCTGCCAGACCTGCTGCTCGTCGCGATAGGGCTCGAAGGTCGGCGCGTAATTGTAGCCGAGCCAGAACGACCACTCGGGGGTCGCTTGCCAGAAGAAGGCCGGACGCACGAGCAGCTTCTCGATCTCGAGTCCGTCGCCGCCGCGGAGACGCGGTTGTACTTCGAGGTATCCGTTGAGCCGCCCGGCGATCGGACCCTGCGTGATCATCTGGATCCAGCCCTGCCCGTCGACGTCGAGCGCGTGCGCGTACGACGGCGGCCAGACGACGGTCAGGAGCGCGAGGACGAGAACGGCGAAGCGAACGAGAGCCGGCAAGCGGGGACCGTGTAGCAGATCGGCGACTCGCTTCCAGGTAGGGTCGGCGCCTCGGGCCCGTCGCGGCTGGCGCCGCCTTACTCGGATGGGGCCGCGCCGGCCGGAGGCTTCTTCGTGACGACGCCGATCTGGACGATGCCCGCCGCGCGGCAATCGTCGAGCAGATCGACGACCTGGCCGTGCGGGAGGCCGCGATCGGCCTCGAGAAAGATCGTCTTGTCCGGGCGCTGCGCGTAGATCGCGCTCAACCGGTCGACGACCTCCTGGCGTGGAACCTCCTGGCCGTCGATCAGCGCGCGTCCGTCGGCGGCGAGACTCACCGTGACCTGCGACGCGTCCGCGGCGTTACGGCTGTGATCGGCGAGCGGGATCTCGATCGGCACCTCCTGCTTCAAGAGCGGGGTCACGACCATGAAGATGACGAGCAAGACCAGCACCACGTCGACCAGCGGCGTGACGTTGATCTCCGCCCGCAGATCCTCGTCGTCATCGCGCGCCCGGACCGCCATCGCCGCGCCTCAGCGGCCGACGACGTGCCGCGGGCGCACCCGCCCGCGCGCGTCTTCACCGAGCACGGCGACGGCAAGCTCCTCGGCGACGCATTCCAGCTCGGCGAGCAGGCGCTGGATCCGCTGCGTGAGGTGGTTGAAGAGCCACAGCGCCGGGATGGCGACGAGAATCCCGAGCGCGGTCGCGACGAGCGCCTCGGCGGTCCCCGCGGACACCGTGCCGAGACCGCCCTGCCCCGAGACGCCCATCATGTGGAACGCGGACACGATGCCGACGACCGTGCCGAAGAGACCGACGAAGGGCGCCGTCGAGCCGACCGTCGCGAGCACGCTCATTCCCTGCCGCGCGTCGATCTTCGCCGCCACGATCACCCGCCGCGCGGTACGATCGAGCATCTCGAGCGCGGCCGGCGTGCCCGCGCCGTCGCCTCCCACGACCCGGGTGCACTCGGCGACGAGATGCGCGACGTAGCTGCGTGGAAAACGCTCCGCTTCCGCCGCCGCGGCCGCGACGTCGCCGTCGCCGAGCGCGTGGCGCCAGGCCGAGAGGAACGCCTGCGATTCGCGGCCGACGCGCACGAGCTTCCAGAGCCGCTCGATCGCGACCGCGAGCGACGCCGCCGACATCACCGCGAGCAACACGATCACCGCCCGCCCCACGGGGCTCATGGCGGACCAGAGCTCGATCATCGAAAAATGCATGAACGTCCCGCCGTCACTCAGTTCAACGTGAACCGGATCGGAATCTCGAGGATCACGCGGAGCGGCTCGCCGCGCTCGTTGCGGGCGGGACGAAAGCGCCACTGGCGCACCGCCGCGACGGCCTCGTCGTCGAGCATGGGCAGCGACTCGAGCACCCGAACGTCCCGCTCGACGTGTCCGTCGCGGTCGAGCACCGCCTGGAGGAGCACGAGCCCGGCGATCTCGCGTCGTCGCGCGTCGCGCGGGTAGGTCGGCGCGACACGCCGCACGAGCACCGGCGGCTGCGCGACCTGGGCGACCGGCACGGGCTGGGTGCCCGCGCCGCCGACGACGCCGCCCGCGATGCCGCCGGCCGTCCCGCCAGGCACTCCGGCCGCGGTTCCGTCGGCGACACCGACCGCGACGGGCGCGGGCGCCGGCTCGCGCACGCGCTCGACGGGACGCGGTTTCGCGGCGCGCCGCTCGGTTCGTACGAGACGCCGCGGCTCGACGGGCTTCGGCTGCACGATCGGGGGCTCCGGCTGGACGACGGGCGCGGCGACGACGGCCGCGGGCGCGCCGACCGGGGCCGGCGGCGGCGGGGGATCGTGGAAGACGAGGCGGATGGGCGGCTCCTCCTGCACGCGCGGCGCGAGCGGGGTCACCATCACGGCCGCGACCAGTGCCAGGTGCACGACGATCGCGATCGTCGACGCCGGACCGAAGTGCCGGCTCGCGAGCGCGCTCGGCAACAGCGTGCCCACGGCTCGCGCGGGACCGGGCTCCGGCACGAGGAGTGCCGAACCGAAAGTCGCGTGTGCGGGAATGGATGCCATCGAGTCGGAACGGAGCCGCCGCCGGGACCGGCGGAGCGGCTGAAAATGACTTTCATAATCGCCCGCCGAGATCAACCCGCCCGCAGCCTTGACAGTTTCGACGCGGTTACGTACTCCCGTGCCGATTTTGACAATCATTTTCAATTAGGAGGCCCGATGCCCGCACGCCAGCTGCCCACTCGAATCCGCTGCCCACGACGCCAACGCCGCCGTCAGGTCGCGCCGCTCGTCCTCGCCGTCCTGCTCTGCATGGCGGCCGTCGCGACTGCCGCGGACCCGGTGCCGGCCCCGACTGCCGACCCCGAGCGCGTCCGGTTACCCGAGCAGCAGGTCGTCGGCGCGCGCGAGGAGATCCCGCCCTTCCTCGCCCCGGTCGAGGAAGTCGAGATCTACGCGGGCAAGAAGACGACCGTCATCGACCCGGCGGAGCCCCCGAAGATCGTCAACGACAACTACCGGCAGGCCCTCTCCCGCGTGCCGGGCCTGATCCTCGCCGAAGAGTCGACGCCGCTGGTGAGCATCGGCTATCGCGGCCTCGACCCGCACCGCAGCCAGTTCACCCAGATCCTGAAGGACGGCATCCCGATCCACGCGGACCAGTTCGGGTACCCGGAGGCGTACTACATGCCGCCGCTCGACTCGATCGAGCAGATCAACTTCGTGCACGGCGGGGCCTCGCTGCTCTACGGCCCGCAGATCGGCGGCGCGCTCAACTTCGTCACCCGCAAGCCGAACCCGACGACGCCCTTCTCGCTCTACAGCTCGCAGACCTTCGGCAGCGACGAGTTCTACTCGACGTACAACGCCCTCTCCGGCACCGTCGACGACCTCGGCTACTACGTCTACTACTACCAGAAGCAGGGCGACGGCTTCCGCGACGCCAACAGCGACTTCTCGCTCTACTCGGGGAGCGCCAAGGTCACCTACCAGCTGAACGACACCAACCGGCTGCTCGTCGCCTTCGACGGCTACAACGAGGAGCACGGCGAGCCCGGCGGCCTCCGTCGCACGCCGGCCGAGAACGGCCGGCTCTATCAGGACGACCGCGAGGCGACGACGCGCTTCTTCGACAAGTTCGAGCTCGAACGGTACATGGGCTGGGGCCTCTGGGAGAGCGATCTCGGCCCCGACACCCTGCTGCGCGTCTCGGCGTGGGGCGGGCGCTACGAGCGCCGGAGCTTCCGCCAGCGCGGCGGCGGCTTCGGCACGCTGCCGAGCGGCGACGCGGCCAGCACCAACGCCATCGAGAACCAGCGCTTCAACACGGGCGGCATCGACGCCCGCGTGCGCCACGACTGGGAGGCCTTCGACGAAACCCACACCGTGACCGCCGGGATCGAGTACTTCCACACGAGCTCACCGCGCACCGACGAGCGCGGCGCGCGCCCCGACGCCCGGAGCGGCGCGCTCCGCAACAAGAACACGCGCACGACCAACTACGGCGCGGCCTTCGCCGAGAACCGCTTCGTCTGGAAGGGATTCTCGTTCACGCCCGCGATCCGGCTCGAGAACTACGCGCTCGGCGTCGACGAGAAGGTGAACGTCGACAAGGCCGCGGCGGGCGTCGCGCTCGCCGACGAAACCAACTACGACTTCCAGCCCCTCTTCGGTCTCGGCTTCGGCTACGAGATCCGCCCCGGCATCGAAGCGTACGCCAACATCTCGTCGGCCTACCGGCCGCAGATCTTCACCCAGGCGGTGTCGGTGAGCCCGACCGTGCGCGTCGCCGGCAACCTCGATCCGAGCGTCTCCTACCAGTACGAGATCGGGCTCCGCGGCAACCCGGTGCCGTTCGCGTGGTGGGACACGAGCTTCTTCTACTTCGAGATCGAGGACCAGATCGGCACGGTGCAGCTCACCGACGAGACCAGCGAGATCCGCAACGTCGGCGAGGCGCGCCACTACGGATGGGAGGTCGCGGCCGAGGTCGGCACGCTCGGGTTCTGGGACCACGTCCACGGCACCGAGCTCGCCGCGCGCTTCGGCGACCTCTCGCTCTACGGCAATTTGACGCTCCTCGACGCCGAGTACACGGACGGTCCTTTCGAGAACAACACGCCGGCCTACGCGCCCGACTACCTGGTGCGCGCCGGCTTCCAGTACGCCTACCCGGGGATCGTGAAGCTCAGCATGCTCACGACCGCGTCGTCGCAGTTCTTCGCCAACGACAACAACACGGAGGACTTCGACGTGCCGGCCTACGACGTGTGGGACCTCACGATGGAAGCGAACGTGTGGCGCGACACGGTCGCCCTCCACTTCGGCGTCAACAACCTCTTCGACACCGACTACTTCTCCCGCGTCCGCAGCGACGGCATCGACCCGGCGTACGGACGGTTCTACTACGGCGGGATCAAGGTCTACTTCTAGAAACCGCCCGGCACGCGGGGCGCGGCCAGATGCCGCGCCTCGCCCGCGGCGAGCTACCCGAAGATCTATCCGAAGATCTTGCGCATCAGCATCGCGATCGGGTCGTAGAAGCGATCGACGACGCGTTCCTTCAGCGGGATGATCCCGTTGTCGGTGATGTGGATGTGCTCGGGGCAGACCTCGGAGCAACACTTCGTGATGTTGCACATGCCCGAGCCGAACTCGTCCTTCACGGCGGGGATGCGATCGGCGGTGTCGAGCGGGTGCATCTCGAGGGATGCGAGGCGGATCATGAAGCGCGGGCCGACGAAGGTGTTCTGCTCGCGGCCGTCGCGGTCACGCAGGACGTGGCAGACGTCCTGGCACAGGTAGCACTCGATGCACTTCCGGAACTCCTGCACGCGGTCGACGTCTTCCTGGTACATCCGGTAGTTGCCGTCGGGGTCGCGCGGGCGCGGCTTGAACTTCGGGATGCGCTTGTTCTGCGCGTAGTTCCAGGAGACGTCGGTGACGAGATCCTTCATCACCGGGAAGGTCTTGAGCGGCTGGACGGTGATGGTCTCGCCCTCGGGCAGCGAGTTCATGCGCGTCATGCAGGCGAGCTTCGGCTTGCCGTTGATCTCCATGCTGCACGAGCCGCACTTGCCGGCCTTGCAATTCCACCGGAGGGCCAGGTCGTTTGCTTGCTGCGCCTGGACGCGATGGAGGACGTCGAGGACGACCATGCCCTCGTCGACCTGGACGTCGTACTGCTGGAAGTCGCCGCCCTTGGCGTCGCCACGCCAGATTTTGAACGTCCGCGTGGTCGCCATTACTTCACCCCCGCCCCGACCTTGCCGGACTCCAGGTCTTCGATCTTGGCGTTGGCGATCTCGACGAGGCCCGGAGGCCCCGGAGGCTTCGGCCGCTTCTCGATGTGCATGTTCCCGTCGGCACCGCGCTTCACGACGCAGTTGAAGCTCACCCACTCCTTGCTTTCGCCGGGATGATCGAGACGGGTGTGGGCGCCGCGGCTTTCCTCGCGCATGAGGGCGCAGCGCGCGACGGCTTCCGACGTCACCAGCAGCGACCGCATTGCGAGCGCCTCGTGCCAGCCGGGGTTGTACTGGCTGGCACCCGGGGCCTTGAGCGTCTCGCCTTCCTTCTTCAGCTGCTCGATCTCGGCGATCGCGGTCTCGAGCTCGTCCTTCACCCGCACGATGCCGACGCCCTTGGCCATCGTCTCGCAGAGCTTGTCGTGGAGGAGGTAGGGATTGGCGCCCGTCTCGCGATTCAGGATGTCGGTCGCGGCGCGCACGGCGGATACCACCTGCGCGTCCTGCACCGCCGGCTTGGCGGAGAGCTTCTTGATGTAGTCGGCCGCGCCCTCGCCGGCGAGCTTGCCGAACACGACGAGATCGGAGAGCGAGTTGCCGCCGAGCCGGTTCGCGCCGTGCATGCCCGCCGTGCACTCGCCCGCGCCGAAGAGGCCGGGCACGCACGTCATCTGCGAGTCGGAGTCCACCTTGATGCCGCCCATGAAGTAGTGGAGCGTCGGTCCGACCTCCATCGCTTCCTTGGTGATGTCGACCTCGGCGAGCTCCATGAACTGGTGGTACATCGACGGGAGCTTCTTCTTGATCACGTCGGCTGGAAGGCGCGACGCGATGTCGAGGAACACGCCGCCGTGCGGCGACCCGCGGCCGGCCTTCACCTCGGCGGTGATGGCGCGGGCGACCTCGTCACGCGTCAACAGCTCGGGCGGACGGCGCGCCGTCTTGTCGCCCTTCAGCCAGCGGTCGGCTTCCTCGACGGTGTCCGCGGTCTCCGGCGCGAAGCGCTCGGAGATGTAGTTGAACATGAACCGCTCGCCCTTGTTGTTCTTGAGGATGCCGCCGTCGCCGCGCACGCCTTCCGTGACGAGGATGCCGCGCACCGAGAGCGGCCACACCATGCCGGTCGGGTGGAACTGGGTGAACTCGAGGTCCTGGAGCTCGGCCCCCGCGTTGTACGCCATCGCGGTGCCGTCGCCGGTGTACTCCCAGGAGTTCGACGTGACGGGCCACGCCTTGCCGCCGCCGCCGGTGCAGAGGATCACGGCCTTGCAACGGAAGATCACGAAGCGGCCCGTCTCGCGCCAGTAGGCGAGCAGCCCGGCGACCCGGCCACCAGGCCCGCCGTCTAGTAGAATCTCGAGCGCGGTGCACTCCATGTGGAACGAGATGCCCGAGTGCACGCCGTGGTCCTGGAGCGTCCGGATGAGCTCGAGGCCGGTGCGGTCGCCGACGTGGGCGAGGCGCGGATAGCGGTGGCCGCCGAAGTTCCGCTGCGAGATGAGGCCTTCCTTCGTACGGTCGAAGACGGCGCCCCACTCTTCCAGCTCGTGCACGCGCGCCGGCGCGTGCTTGGCGTGGAGCTCGGCCATGCGCCAGTCGTTCAGGAACTTGCCGCCGCGCATCGTGTCCCGGAAGTGGACCTTCCAGTTGTCGCGCTGGTCGACGTTGCCCATGGCGGCGGCCATGCCGCCTTCCGCCATGACGGTGTGCGCCTTCCCGAGGAGGCTCTTCGAGATGACACCCGTGGAAAGCTTCTGCGCGCTGCACTCGATCGCGGCGCGGAGGCCGGCGCCGCCGGCGCCGACGACGAGCACGTCGTGATCGATCGTCTGGATCTCGGAGACGTTCAGCGCCATCGGATCAGAGTCCCCAGGTGTTGAAATCGGAAATTAGACCGAGGGACAGGAGGCGCACGTAGAGGTCGGCGACCATGACCCAGATGAGGCTCACCCAGGCGAACTCCATGTGACGCTCGTTGAACCAGGTGGCGCCCTTCCAACTCTTGTACTTGAGCGTGTTCTGGCCGCACGACATGCAGTCGGTGCGCCCGCCGATCATGTGGCGGAACGAGTGGCAGCCGAACGTGTAGGCGCCGATCAGGATCGCGTTCAGCGTGAGGACGAGCGAGCCGACGCCGACGCCGAACCGGCCCTCGTGGAAGTACGAGATCAGCGCGTCGTACGAGAGGATGAAGACGAAGAGGACGGCGAAGTACATCGCGTAGCGGTGCAGGTTCTGGAAGATCAGGAGGAAGGTCTCGCCCTTGTACGGGCGATTGCCGCCGAGGGGCCCGACCGCGCAGCCCGGAGGCGAGCCCGCGAACGAGCGGTAGTACGCCTTCCGGTAGTAGTAGCAGGTGAAGCGGAAGCTCCCCGGAAAGACCAGGATCAGCACGGCGGGCGACGCCGGAACGAACGGCGGCCACCAGCTCGGCCAAGCCCCGAACCACGAGTGGTGCAATCCCGCGTCGTCGCCGGGCGCCGCGAAGAGCAGCGGCGAGTAGAACGGCGAGAGATACGGGCCCCAGTGGTAATGCTCGCCCTGGAGCGCCGCCCACGTGGTGTAGACGACGAAGGTGAGAAAGACGACCGCCGTGATGGCGGGTTCGACGTACCAACCGTCGGTGCGAGCGGTCTCGCCGAAGCCCTCGACATGTCCGCCGACCGTACGCGTCTCAGAGGCCATGGGGCGCGGACTATAAAGAAGCGGTTCCGGACCCGCAAGCAAAACGCCCATTAGATCGTATCGCGGCGAGCATCAGTATGGTTGGCGGGTCGGGGCTTTCGGCGTACTGACCGAGACGCATGCTGCGCACGATTCGCCGCGCGGCGGCGACCGTCGCCGCCGGATCGCTCGTCCTGCTCCTCACGATGGTCGCGATCGAAGCCGGCTTCCGCATGGCACCCGGGTTGATCCCCGAAAATCTGCTGAAGCGCTTCGAGCCGACGGCGCGCGGCGCGATCGCCGCGCGCCGTTTCCTGCCGAACGCGAGCCAGACCTGGGAGCCCGCGCGCACGGACGACGGGCCGCCGATCAAGCTCTTCGAGCCGCACGCCGAGTTCGCGTACACCTTCGTCGACACCGGCGAGCACGGCATGCTCCGCATGGACGCGCTCGGCTTCTGCAACCCGCCCGCGGACGACCCCGACCGCGCCCACATCCCGATCATCGCGATCGGCGACTCGTTCACCGCGTGCCATGCGCCGGCGCCCGAGCGCACGTGGCCGTCCCTCCTCGGCCGAACGCTCGGCCGCGGCGCCTACAACCTGGGACGCGGCGGCTACGGTCCGTACGAGTACCTCGAGCTGCTGCGCCTCTTCGGGATCGCGAAGACACCCGAGGTCGTCGTCATGCAGATCTACGAGGGCAACGATCTCCGGGACGCCGCGCGCTACGCCGCCTATCGCGACGCGAGCCCGACCGAGCGCCGGCGCTTCCTCGAGCGCGCGGGGTGGGACCCGCTGCGCTTCGAGCCGGCGGCCTGGCTCGACAACGCGCTCGGCCGGAGCAGCTGGGCCTACGATTTCGTCGTGGTCGGGTCGGCCGTCGAGCTCTCGCATCTCGTCGACAGGCTCGCCGCCGAGCCGCGGAGCAAGATCGACCTGCGCTACGACCTCGAGCTCCCCGCCGGCCCGATCGCCATGAACGCGCAGAACAACGACCGCGACGAGGTGCGAACGGCGCGCGACGTCGAGTCGGGCGCGCTCGCGCTCGAGCTCTTCGACCCCGCGCTCGATCGCTTCACCGCCCTCGCGCGCGAGAACCGCTTCCTGCCGGTCGTCGCGTACGCGCCCACGGCCTACACCGCGTACGCGGAATTCGTTCGGTTCCGCGATCCGACCGTCGGACCGCCGCTCGCGGCGTTCAGCGCCCGCCAACGCGAGCACCTGGCGCACGCGGCCGCCGCACGTGGCCTCGCATTCGTGGACCTGACGCCGGCCTTCCAGGCGGCCGCGCGGGAGCGTGGTGGCGAGCTGCTCTACTATCCGCTGAACGTGCACTACACCCCGGCCGGCCAGCGTGTCGTCGCCGACACGCTGGCGGCCGCGATTCGTTCGCGCCTCGTTGACTGAGCAGCGAGGGACGCCGCCGACTCAGTCCTGGAGCCGGATGACGTTCGCCTTGTCCTGCGTGCCGGAGAGCGGGATCGAGATGTCGAAGCCGTGGACGGGGAACCCGAGGCTGCCGGCGTTGCCGCTCCACGCGGCGCAGTTGAACGGATTGCCGCGCCGGCTCGCGGTCCCGGTGCCGCCCTGCCGCATCTCCGTCACCGTCGCCGTCACCTGACCGGTCGCGATCGCGACCGCCTGGTCGGGGATGCTGCCCCAGCTGATCGTGTCGCAGTTGCTGCTGTCGGAGCCCGTCTCCGCGCTCTGCATGAGAATGCGGATGATGCCGGCGCCGGCAGGCGCGGCACCGTCCGCCGACGTGTCGATGGTGAGCACAGGCGGCTCGGGCGCGCTCGTCCCGTTGCTGTCGACGGAGTACGTGACGTTGGTGCGCGTGCCGCCGTCGCAATCGACGAAGCTGTCGGCGACGGTCGCGAACGCGGGATCCTGACGGATGCGCCAGCAGGCCCAGCCGTTGGCGAAGCTGGTCGCCTTCTTGTCGCCGAGAATGACCGGCGCGGCGAGGTTCAGCACCGCTTTGCCGCCGGCGCCGACGGCACCCGCGGTGAGCTGGATCGTCCCCGACCCGGAGGCCGCGTTGGCCCAGTCGGTATTGTCGGTGCCGCAGCACTGGCCGCTCGAGGCGGGCTGGATGAAGAAGCAGGTCTTGCCGGCGGTGTCGCCGCAGCCCGCCGGGCACGCACCGATCGAGCTACAGTTGTCGCCGTTCACGATCGTGAAGGATTTGTTGCCGAGCACCGACGCGGTCGCCGTCGCCGTGGGCGTCGGCGTGCGCGTCGGCGTGACGCTCAGGGTCGGCGTCGCCGTCTGCGCAACCGTCTCGGTGGGAACCGGGGTCGGGGTCGTCGTGCGCGTCGCCGTGGGCGTGAGCGTCGGCGTCGCCGTCAGGGTCGGCGTCGGGGTGCGCGTCGCGGTGGGCGTCTCGCCGGTAGTGAAGGTCGCGGTCGGCGTCGCCGTGCGCGTCGCCGTCGGCGTCACGGTCACGGTGGGCGTCGGCGTCACGGTCGCGGTCGGCGTCGTGGTCACCGTCGGCGAGCCGGTCGGCGTCGGGGTGCGGGTCGGGGTCGTCGTCCGGGTCGCCGTCAGGGTCGGCGTCGGCGACGCGGTGAGCGTCGGGGTCGGCGTCGCGGGGAGCGGCGGCTCGTACACCTGATCGAAGAGCGCGTCGGCGGCGGCGGCCGCCGTGGTCAGCACGCACGCAGCCTCGTCGACGACCGTCGTGCCGCAGCTCGTGAGCTCGCTCGCGAGGTGCGGATCGGTGCAGGCCTTGGTGATCGCGCCCAGCGCCTTGGCCTCGGCCTTCGCGAGCTTGCCCTTGAGGTCGGCGGTCTGACAGTCGGTAGAGCCGGGGATCTTCCCGCGGTCCTTGGAGTACTGGCACTTCTGCTGCTCTTTCACGCGCGCCGACTGCTGATACGAGAGCTGCTTGCCGATCGCTCGCTGACAGTTGCCCGCGAGGCTCGTCGAAACGAGCAGCGGAGGATCGGGATAGGTGCCGTAGGTGCTCTCGGTCGCGAGGCGCAGCTCGTTCCGGGTCTGGCAGATCAAGCAGGCGCTGACGCTGTTCGGGCCGCTGTACTGCGTGATCGCGATGGAGTCGCAGGGCGCGCTACAGATCATGTAACCAAGCGTCGACGGCGGGATGCCGTATGCGGCGCACCTGAGGTCGGCGAAGATCGCGAGCTTGTCCTCGACCTTCGTGATCTTGGCCTGCGACTTCGCCGGCAGCTGCGCGACGTCGTTGCAGTCGACCGTCTGCGGGACGGCCGGGTCGCCCGACATGCGGGCGCGATGACAGCTGATCTGTTCTTTCTGAATGGTCGCCGCGAGCTTGAGGACGCCCGCGCCGATGCTCTTACGGCAGGCGGTCTCGACCGGCGTGAACGCCGATGCCTGATGGGGCAACGTCACGAGGGCGAGCAGTGCAACGAGAGTCAGCCGGCCGTAGGTCATGCGATTCTCCGTGTTCGGGTGAAAGAAAAAGCGGCGCCGCCTCCGCGTGGAGACGACGCCGCCGTTGCATCGACTACGGCAGGGGGATGTCGAGACCGGACATGCCGATCTGCGAACCGCCGCGGCACGAGTTGTCCTGCGGCGTCATCGGCGGGTAGAGGGACGCGGGGATCGCCGACTCGACCACGGCCTCACACGCCGCCGCGTTGGCGCCGAGCGGGCCCCACACTTCGCTCCCGGTGATCTCGAGCGTGCGTCCGATGCCGCCGGGAATGAGATTGAAGAGAGGTGCGGCGCTCAGCTTCACCTTGCCCTTACCCTTGTTGAGCACCACGGGGACGGGGACTTCGACGCGTTCGATGAGGCCCGCGATACCGGGGATCACCATCTTGATGATGACGGTGTACTCGGTGCCGTCGAGGGTGCCACTGTCGGGCCAGCCCGACGTCGACGTAACGAGCGTACCGCCGCCATCCGTCACGCCGGCAAGGCCGATCTGAATGGTACCCTTGTCGCTCAGCTTGATCGAGCTCTTCGACGAGAGCGTCGGGTTCGCCGGCGGATGCGTCGGCGAGTTCGAGACGAGATTTGCGGCGTACTTCGTACCGGCGAGCGCCGGGGATGCCGAGACGGCGACCGCCGCGGCGATGAGGGCAAGCTGCTTCAGAGTCTTCATGGCTTTTCTCTCCTTGAAATCGAAATGTCCCGCGCTCGCGCGGGGTGGTTCGTGGTGCGTGCGCTACTTCGTGCTCGGCTGCCTCACGCGTTGCGTGTCACGCTCACGTCCTTCGGAGTGAGCGCGCGCGCTGGAGCGTGAGCTCCATGCGAAATCCTCGGGGGAACGACGGCAAAAGATGGACGAGACATCGGCACCTCCCCGCGCACAGCGGGGACGAGATGCGTCGTAGTCTGACCCCGCCGCATGGGTCAAGGAATTTTTGAGCCATCTCGCGACGATGCGATCACGCGATCACGCGCCGTGACTTGCCTCGCAAAGCGAAATCAGGCATTCGCCGCGCCCCCGGCGCCCCGGCAACGCCAACGAGGACGGGAACCCTCGCGAGGGAACGCCAGCGCAAGCGCCCTGGCGTGAGCGATCGGACGTCAGGCGGCGCGACCGCGCGTGCCCGATCGCTCAGTCGCCGGCGAGCATGCCGAGCACGGCGCCGATCCCCGCGCCGATGAGGTCGACGCCGCCCTGGACATCGACGCTCCGGCCCGACTCCCGCTCGATCGCGTGGAAGAAGCGGTCGGTCGCCATGCGGTCCATGGCGAGGCGGGCGGGGAGCGTCGAGTCGACCGTCCCCCGCTTCTCCTCGGCGGCTCGGAGCTCGCGAACGACGCGCTCGACGTGCGCGGGGTCGAGCGTCGAAACCGGCGAACGGCAGTAGCCGCACGCCGAGGACTTGGCCAGGTCGACGGCCGCGCCGCAGCCGTCGCAACGGACGGTCCGGACGTGCGTGCGGAGCTCGGCGACCTCGGCCGGTGCCAGCGGCCGCACGAAGTCCTTCTCGCGCAGGAACTCGACGAACGACGTCAGGCGGCCGTGGTCCGCCCCGCAGCGCCAGTACCGGAACTGCACGTGACGCTGCCGGTCGACGGTCTCCGCGAGGGGCGTCCGGCAACGCGGGCACGCCGGCCGCGCGAGCGGCCGCGCCGCATGCTCCTCGCGGCGCTCGTGGATGCTCGTGAAGAGCGTGAGGATCGCCCCCGGCGCGAGCAGCAGGCTCTCGAAGCCGTCGAACCAGACGACCCCGCACCCGAAGCAGAGGTCGAGCGCGAGCGGCTGCCCGTACTTTCCTTCGAGCGACTGCGGCGTCATCGGCCGGCTACAGCCGGGGCAGTCGGGCGGCGGCGAATCAGCCAAGGGCCTGGCCGCACTCCGGGCAGAAGCGGGTCGCCCGATCGAGCGTCGCCTTGCAGTTCGGACACGCGATCGTCGCCGCCGGCGGCACCGCGCCGCCCGCGGCCGCGAGGGCCTGCGTCATCCCCTGCGCCATGACCTGCCCGAACGCGACGCCCGCGCCGACACCGACGCCCGCGCCGGCCGCGCCGCCGCCGCCCTCGCTCGCCGCGGCGAGCGGGATCGAGCGCGCGGTCTGGAACTGCACGTAGCGCGCCGGGTCGCCGACGATGCCCATGCCGATCCGTTCCTCGAGCCGCTTCTGGAGCTCGTCGGGGAGCGTCAGGCTCTCGAGCTTCACGTCGGTGATCGCGATGCCGAGCGCCGCGCAATCGACCGCGGCGCGGTCGCAGACGGCCGAGGCGAGCGCCGGCTGGTTCGCCGCGAGGTCGAGGAAGGGCACGATGCCCTTCCCGAGCTCCGCCCCGAGCGCGCTCAACAAGACCGCGCGGAGCTGCCCTTCGAGATCGGCGACCCGATACTCGTCGCGCGTGCCCGATACCTGTTGGTGGAAGCGCCCGGGATCCGCGATGCGGAAGCTGTAGACGCCGAACGCACGGACCTGCACCGCGCCGAACTCGGCATCGCGCACCGTCACCGGCGCCGGCGTCCCGAACGTCTGTCCGACGCGCAAGCGCGTCGAGAAGAAGTAGACCTCGCTCTTGAAGGGAGACTCGAAGAGCTTCGTCCAGTTCCGGAGGTTCGTCAGCACCGGCAGGTTCTTCGTCCGGAGCACGTAGCGGCCGCCCTCGAAGCGGTCGGCCAGCCGGCCGTCGTCGACGAAGATCGCGGTCTGGGTGTCGCGGACGATCAGCGCGGCGCCGTGCTGGATTTCCAGGTCCGCCGTCGGAAACCGCCAGGCGAGGACGTCATCCCCCTCCTCGGTCCACTGGATGACGTCGATGAACTGCTTCCTGACGAAGCTCGCGAGGCCCATGGATCCCTCCGATCGCGGTGGCGAATCGGTTCCCAAGCAGCAAAGCCGATGCCAGGGATCGGACGCTCGAAACCTCGTCCGGAGGAGCGCCGAACGGACACGTCGTGGCAGTCGGCGCGCGTCCGGTGACGGCACCGTCACGGAAGCGTCACCCCGCGGCTTGACGGCCGGCGCTCCGTGTGGGCGACACCGGACGTGCTGGACCATCCCTGGGTCGCCGCTTTCCGGCGGACGCGCGCGTGGCGGGGCTTCGTCGAGCTCGTCGGCGGCCCGCGCCGCCGCCTGCGGATCCTGGAGCCCCGGCCGTGGGCCGACCCCTACCGTCCCGACCTCGCCGTCCCGCGCACCATGCTGAGCACGGAGGAGATCGCGATGCTCCATTGGTTCGGCCGCTGGTACTTCCGCGGCCGCGGCCAGATCGTCGACGCCGGCTGCTTCCTCGGCGGCTCGACGGTGGCGCTCGCGGAGGGCGTCAGCGGGAACCCGCGCCTCTACCGCGAGCGCCGCTGGATCGACAGCTACGACATGTTCGTCATGGACTGGTACGCGAAGCGCGAGTTCTTCGCGGACTCCCCGCTCCAGGTCGGCGACTCGTTCTACGAGGAATGGCGCACCGCCGTGGAGCCGTGGGAGCGCTTCGTCAGCGTCCACCGCGGCGACGTCCGCGCGCAGACGTGGGGCGGCGAGAAGGTCGAGCTCCTCTTCCTCGACGTCATGAAGACCGTGCCCGTGCAGACCGTCGTGACCGAGCGCTGGTTCCCGCGCCTGATCGCCGGACGCTCGATCCTGATCCAGCAGGACTACGTCCACGAGTGGCAACCGTGGATCATCGTGTCGATGGAGCTGCTGCGCCACTATTTCCTGCCGCTCGACTACTTCGACTACGGCTCCGCGGTGTACTTCTGCGTCCGCGTGCCGTCGCGCCGCACCGTCGAGGCGGCGGACGTCGGCGCGCTCCCGCTCGCGGTCCAGCTCGAGCTCATGGACCGCGCCGCGACCCGGATGCCCGCGCAGTACGTGCCCGTGATCGCGAACGCGCGCGCCAAGCTCCTGATCGACTTCCGTCGCTACGACGAGGCGCGCGCGGCGATCGAAGACGTGTGGCGGCGCTGGCCCGAGCACGCGCGCGCGCGGAGCGTCGGGGAGCGCCTGCTCGCCTACGCGGAGAACGAAGCGGCGAAGAGCGTCAGCGCGTCGGCGTGACCCGCGGCCGCGGGTCGTTCACTTGCGCATGCCGCCGAAGGCGCCGCCGGGCTGGGGCTGCGCGCCGCGGCGCTCGGCGTTTTGTCGCGTGTCCGGCGCGGCGGTCCGCTGCGGAACCGGCGTCGCACGCTTCTTGGTCATCTCGCCGAATTGCGCGAGCCGCACGGCGTGCGGCTCGGGGGTCGAATGGAGCGAACCCGAGGCCACGAGAACCGCGAACCCGGCCAGCAGCACGGCCTTCGTCATTTCGGCACGATCCCCTTGATCGCTCGCACCAGATCGCCGCCGGCGCGCGCCGCGAACTCGTCGGGGTCCATCAGCGGCGAGAGCACGAAATGGCGGCAGCCGGCGTCCGCGAATGCTTGGAGCTGCTCGAGGCAATCCTCGGTCCGGCCGAGCAGGCAGTACTTCTTCGCGGCGTCGCGGAAGGGCCGGTTGTAGATCATCTGGAGCAGGTTCGCGGCGCCGTCGAGCGCGCGCTCGTAGTCGTCGTCGAGGATCGTGAAGAGGAACGCCGCGGTCTCGAACGGCACGTCGTTCCGCCCCGCCTCTTCCGCGTGGCGGCGGATCGTAGCGAGGTTCTCGGCGTACGTTTCCGCCGCGCACATGTGGGAGACGTAGCCGTCGCCGAGGCGGCCGGCGCGGCGGAGCGCCGGGGCTTTGCGCCCGCCGACGATGATGGGCGGACCGCCGGGACGGACGGGCTTCGGGTCCATCGAGATCGGGCCGAAACGAAAATGCTTTCCTTCGTGCGCGACGCCGTCTTCCGACCAGAGCTTCCGGAGGATGCCGATCGCCTCGTCGGTGCGGCTGCCGCGCTCGTTCACCGGCACGCCGCTCGCCTCGAACTCGGGCGGGAACTCGCCGCCGACGCCGACCCCGAAGAGCAGCCGGCCGCCCGAGAGCACGTCGAGCGTCGACACGACCTTGGCCGTCGTCGTCGGATGGCGGAGCGGCAGGAGGTACACGCTGCTCCCGATCTGCACGCGCTCGGTGGCGCCGGCCACGAACGACAGGACCGTCATCGACTCGAGGATCGGCACGTAAAAGCTGATGTGGTCGCCGGCCCAGATCGAGTCGAAGCCGCCGCTCTCGTAGGCGCGGGCGAGGCGGATGACGCCGTCGCGGTGCTGCGCGGTCATGACGGCGCCACAGGAGACGTCCGGTTTCAGGATCAGGGGATCGGCCATAACGTGCGGTGTGAGCCGAAACCCGGTCCGTTGCAAGGACCGAGTCGAATCGCGTCATCGGCGCAGCGAGAAGAATCTTTCGTCGGATCGGCACCCTTGACATGAGAAAGCGATGAAACTACCCGTTTCTCATGTCGATGGTTCAGCTGCGTAGCGTCCCTCCCGATCTGCATCGCCGGCTCAAGGTGCGGGCGGCAATGGAGGGCCTCAGCATGTCCGACTACGTGTTGCGAGAATTGCGGAAAGCCCTGGATCGACCGATGCGCCAGCAAGTGCTCGAGCGCCTCCAGGCGCGGCCCGTCCTAAAGCTCAAGCGGCGCCCCGCCGAGGTCATCCGCACCGAACGCGCCGCGCGGTGATCGTACTCGACGCCTCCGCGCTCGTGGAGCTTCTCCTCGGAACCGAGCACGGGCGAATCGTCGCTGCCCGCATCGCCGATCCAGCGCTCGGATTGCACGTGCCCCACCTTGCCGACGTCGAGGTAGCGCAGACCTTGCGACGGTACGTTCGCGATCGCGAGATCGACCATGCTTCGGCGGCTGACGCTCTCGAAGATCTCCACGCGCTCGACTTGGAGCGCCACGGTCACGAACCTCTCTTGGATCGAGTGTGGGAGCTGCGAGAGAACCTCACGGCATACGACGCCGTCTACGTCGCGCTGGCCGAAGTCCTGGATGCGGTCGTATTGTCGTGCGATCGCAGGCTGGCGCGCGCACCCGGAATGTCGCGGCGCGTGGATTTGATCGGCTGACAGAACGTCCCGCGAATCGGCTGCGGCCAGCGGGTGCGAGGGGACGCGCTCGCTTGCAAGGGCCGCATTCGGGTAGAGCGTGCCGTCCATGGCGACCTTCGACCCGAACACGCACGATCCGCTCGACGATTTCGAACGTCGCGAGCTCGAGTTCCTCGGCCGGCGCCGCCGCGTGTACGTCGCCGGCACCGGACCCGCCGTCATCGTGATGAGCGAGATGCCCGGCATTCACCCCGCCGTCGGACGGTTCGCCCGCTGGGTGCGTGATGCCGGCTTCACCGTCTGGATGCCCCACCTCTTCGGCGTCGACGGCAAGCCCGTCACTTCGCTCTACACCACGGTGAGCATCGTACGCGGCTGCATCAGCCGGGAGTTCCGCGCGTTCGCGGCGAACGCGTCGAGCCCCATCACCGATTGGCTCCGCCGGCTCGCGGCGCACGCGCATCCGCTCTGCGGCGGACGCGGCGTCGGCGCGATCGGCATGTGCTTCACCGGCAACTTCGCGCTCTCGTTGATGCTCGAGCCCGCCGTCCGCGCCCCCGTCCTCTGCCAGCCGTCGCTCCCGCTCGGGAAGAAAGGCGGCATGCACATCGCCCCCGACGAGCTCGCGCGGGTGAAAGCGCGGATGGACGCGGAGGACCTGACGGTGCTCGGCTACCGGTTCGCCGGCGACAAGTTCTGCGCGGCCGGGCGCTTCGCGGACTACAGCGCGGCACTCGGTGATCGCTTCGTCCCCAAGGTGCTGCCGGACGGCTGCGCCAACCCGGACGCGCCGATGAAGAACCCGCACAGCGTCGTCACGGGCCACCTCATCGACGGCGACGGCGAGCCGACGCGCCAGGCGGTCGACGAGATCCTGGAATTTTTTCGGCGGCGCCTGCGAGCGTAGGCATCACGAAGCTGCTTCGCGGCATCCGTACGGTCTCATGCTCCAGCCGGTGCGCAGATGCGCGCCTTGGAGCTGGACACGGGAGCCCATGCGTTCCGTACGCCCTCGATCCATTCGAGACCCGCTCGGATCTCAGTGAGGTACCCGGGAACGGTATCTTGTACGTGCAGCTGGGCCATCGCCACGCGTTTGCCGATGTCCTGCGGGATCGCGGTCACGGCTCGGTCGAGTTTTTGCAGGGCGCCGTCGAGCGCCGCACGCGTCTCCGGGTTCGCACCACAGGCGGTCACGAGCTCGAGGACCGTCGACTCCTGAAACTCCGTTCGCTTGTAACCCCTTTGCTGCGGCAGATTTCTCACACCGTATCCGCCGTACCCGAAAGAGAACGACCG
>DAIQBH010000090.1:0-21979 GCA_036781285.1 Thermodesulfobacteriota bacterium
GTCGAGCAGGAGGCGATACGGCTCGCGGAAGCGGTCGTCGCCGAAATCGTCGAGTCGGGTCCGGCGTGTCGCCCTCGCGAGGAGCGCATCGGGGTCGAGGTCGAGCAGCGGCATGCCCGCCGTCCGGAGCGCCGACCCTACCGCGTTCAAGACGCGCACCCCGAGCGGACGGGCGGTCGAGAGTCCGGCCATGCGGGCCGGCAATCGAGCACAGCGCGCCCACCGGGTAAAGCGATGCCGGCTACACCTCGAGGATCGCCCTGAAGCCGCCGAAGATCATGCGCTTCCCGTCGAACGGCATCGTCGAGGGATCCATCCCGCCGAGGCGCGGGTCGGCCATGACCTTGGCGTTGGTGCGGTCGCGGTCCTTCCGCGACTTGTACGTGATCCAGGCGAAGACGACGGTCTCGGTCGGCTTCAGCTTCACGCTCTGCGGGAACGACGTCCATTTGCCAGGCTTCACGTCGTCCGCGACGCACTCCACGTACTCGAGCGCGCCGTGCTCCTTCCAGATCTTCCCCGCCTTGCGCGCCATCGCGCGGTAGGCGGCGAGGTTCTTCTTCGGTACCGGCACCACGAATCCGTCCACGTAACGAGCCATCCACGTCCTCCTTGCGGCGCTGAAGCCGCGCCGTTTCCTACCCGTACGTCGAACGGGCGTCACGGGTTTCGACAGCGAACAACCTGCCCGTGCGGCGCGCCGTGACGACCTCGGCCCGCACCCGGCGACGGCCACCCGCCTTCGGACGGCTCCGGCCGCGTGCTACGGTCCGCGCCATGCCCATCACCCTCTCCTGCGCCTTCGCGACCTCGGAGCAGAGCCACGAGCACGCCCGCATCGCCGAGGACCTCGGCTACACGCACGCATGGTTCTACGATTCCCCCGCGCTCTACCCCGACGTTTGGGTGCAGCTCTGCCGCGCCGCGGAGCGGACGACGCGGATCGGGCTCGGCCCGGGCGTGCTCGTGCCGAGCCTCCGCCACCCGATGACGAACGCCGCCGCGATCGCGACCCTCGTGTCGATCGCCGGCTCGAATCGCGTCGCGATCGCGGTCGGGTCGGGATTCACGGGACGGTTCACGCTCGGGAAGAAGCCGATGAAGTGGACGGACGTCGTCGCGTACGTCCGGACGGTGCAGGCGTTGCTCCGCGGCGAGCAGGTCGAATGGGACGGCGGACTCCTCCAGATGCTCCACCCGCCCGGCTACGGCGCCGCACGACCGATCACGGTGCCGTTCATCATCGCGGCCGCCGGTCCGAAGGGGATCGCCGCGGCCCACGAGGTCGGCGACGGCGTCTTCGCGGCGCCGATGCCCATCGGCGGGTTCGCGCGCTCGATCGCCCTCACCTTCGGCACCGTGCTCGCGGACGACGAGGCGGCGGACAGCCCGCGCGCCCTCGCAGCCGCCGGTCACGCGGGACCGGTGCTCTTTCACTTCGCGATGGAGAACAAGCGGCTCGAGCTGCTGCCGAACGGTGAGGCATGGGCGGCCGCGTATGCCGACGTCCCCCCGACGGCGAGGCATCTTGCTCTCCACGACCGCCACCTGATCGCGGTCAACGACCGCGACCGTCCGTTCGTGACCGGCGAGATGCTCACACAGAACGGCCTCGCGCTCCCGGCATCGGGCTGGCGCGAGCGCGTGGCGATGCTCGAGTCGATGGGCGCGACCGAGATCGCGTATCAACCCGCCGGACCGGACATTCCCGGCGAGCTCGAGCGCATGGCAGCAGCCGTCCGCGGCTGACGATTCGTTCGGCTATTTCCCCGTGAAGTTCGGCGGGCGCTTTTCGGCGAACGCCTTCGGACCCTCGGCGGCGTCGGCGGAAGCGAAGACGCGGGCGCCGAGCGCCTTCTCGAGGACGAAGCCGCCCTCGAGCTCGAGCGCGCGGACGGCGATCTCCTTCGCGGTCCGCACCGCGAGCGGGCCGTTCTTGCAGATCGTCTCCGCCCACTTGATGGCCGTCGGCAAGAGGTCGGCCGCGGGTACGACGGCGTTCACGAGTCCGATGTCGTAGGCGCGTTTGGCGTCGATGGGGCGGCCCATGAGGAGGAGCTCCATCGCGACGGCCCAAGGGATCTGGCGCGGGAGTCGGATGTGGGAGCCGCCCGTCGGGACGATGCCCCAGCGAACCTCGCCGAGCCCGAAGGTCGCATGCTCGGCGGCGATGCGGATGTCGGTGCCCTGGAGGAACTCGAGCCCGCCCGCGATGCAGAAGCCATTCACCGCTGCGATGATCGGCTTGAAGACGTCCGAGAACGGCCGCTTCGTGTGGTCGCCGTAGCCGAGGTCGTCGCCGTCGGCCATCGCCGGGATCGCTTCCTTCAGATCCATCCCGGCGCAGAACGACTTCTCCCCCGCGGCCGTCAGGATGGCGACCCAGAGGTCGGGGTCGGCATTGAAGTCGGCGAAGGCCGCGTCCATGCCACGCAGCATGTCGGCGGTGAACGCGTTCATCGCGTCGGGGCGGTTGATGGTGATGATCGCGATGCGCTCGCGCTTTTCGTACCGCATGGTCGGGGGCAGCGTCGGAGGAGTCTTCGCCTTCATCCGTTCGGGGTCCTTTCAGGGTGGCCGGGAGCTACGAAAGTCGCGGGATGCGGAGCATCTGGCCGGGATAGATCTTGTCCGGGTGCTTCAGCATCGGTTTGTTCGCCTCGAAGATCGCCATGTACTTGTTCGGGTCGCCGTAGTGCATTTTCGAGATCTTCGAAAGGTTGTCGCCCTTCTCGACCGTGTAGAACTCCGCCTCCGGCTCCACGTGCTCGACGAGGATCTCCTCCTCGACGTGCTCGACGCCTTCGACGTTGCCGCAGCAGAGGACGATCTTCTCCTTCGTCTCCTGGTCCGGGACGCTGCCGGCGACCTTCACCGTCCCCGAGGCGCCGTCGAAGGTGACGGTGATGCCGATCGTCTCGAGATTCTGCGTCTTGATGTAGGCCAGGATCGCGTCGGCGGCGGCACGATTCGCTCCGGCGGGATCGGGTGCCTTCGCGGCTGCCGGCGCGGGAGCCGCTTGTGCTTCCTTCTTCCCGAAGAGCTTCTCGCCGGCGTTCTTGATGAACGTGAACAGACCCATGGCGTCGTCCTCCTTGGATGCGGGACGCTATCGCCCGAGGCTCTCTAGTCAAGAACCGTCGCGCACCTTGACCACGGGAAGCCCGGCGCGTAACGGCTGAGGTAGGCCGCTTCGCAGACCAGCAACCGTCGCTACGCGCGACGCAGGAGGACACGATGCGCGTCATGCCCACGAGACGTTTCGCCCTGGTCGTCGCCGCGCTGATGCTCGCCTCCGCCGGATGCAGCGGCGACCACTCCGCCGAAGAAGCCGGGCGCAAGATCGACGCCGCCGCGGAACGCGCCAAGGACGTCGGTGCCGACGCCGCGAAGAAGGCATCCGAAACCGCCGCGAAAGCAGGCCAGGCGATGGAGGACGCGGCGAAGGACGCGGCGGCCCTCTCGAAGGAGGCCGCCGATCGGGCCGCGGAAAGCGCTCGCCAGGGGACCGAGGCCGCGAAGGCCGCGAGCGCGGACGCCGCGCGCAAGGCGGAACAGGCGGCCGCCGACGCCAAGGCCGCCGCCGGCAACGCCGTCGAGGCCGCCAAGGCCGCGGCGCGCGCCGCGGTCGCGACGGCGACGCCGGGACACTGAGCGCGGTCAGCCCGGCTGACCGCTCACGCCTTGCGGAACATCGGCAACGTGATCTCCGGCGTCACGGCCTCGAACGCCACCTCGACCGGCATGTCGATCGCGAGCGCGTCGGGGGCCACGTCGAGGAGCTGCGTGACCAGACGCACGCCTTCCTCCATCTCGACGACGACCGGGGCGTAGGGCGCGGCGTTCGCGAAGCCGGGGTGCATCGGACGGGCGGCGACGGTCCACGTGAAGACCCGGCCGCGGCCGCTCGACTTGGTCCAGGTCCAGGCGAACGACCCGCACGTCGCGCACACCTCGCGCGGCACGTGGCGCCAGGTCCCGCAGCCGTCGCAACGCTGGAAACGCAGCTCGCCCTGGCGGCAGAAGTCGTAGAACTGCTGCGTGAGCCCTTGGAGTGCGGGCAGTGGACGCGAGGTGGTCGGCCTATCGGTCATGAGTCGCGTCCTTCCTAGCGCCGCAGGATGGCGATGCTGCCGTCCCCGAAATCGCCCCAGCCCGTCACGACCCCGAGCTCGGCGTCGGGGACCTGTCGCTCGCCCGCGTCGCCCCGCAGCTGGCGTACCGCTTCGGTGATGTGGCTCATACCGAGCACGTGCGCGTCGGACAGCAGTCCGCCGTGCGTATTCACGGGCAGCGCGCCACCGAGCTCGATCGTCCCCCCTTCGACGAACGACCCGCCCTCGCCCCGGCCGCAGAACCCGGTCTCCTCGATTTGCTGGAGCACCTCGAAGGTGAAGCAATCGTAAATCTCCGCGAAGTCGACGTCGAGCATCATCACCCCGGCCATCGCGAAGGCACGGGGCGCGGCGATCGTGAGGCCCGTTTCGAACAGATCGGCGCGATTGGTGATCTCGTCGGCGGGATACGGCTGCGCCGCGGCGACGCCCATGATGTAGACGGGCTTCCGCGCGAGATCCTTGGCCCGCTCGACGGTCGTGACGACGACGGCGGCGGCGCCGTCGGTCTCGAGGCAGCAATCGAACAGCCGGTACGGCGCGGTGATCATCGGCGACGCCAGGTACGCGTCGAGCGTGAGCGGCTTGTCCCTCATGACGGCACCCGGGTTCAGCTGCGCGTGCTTTCGCATGGCGATCGCGATGGCGCCGAGCTGCTCGGGCGTCGTGCCGAACTCGTGCATGTGACGGCGCGCGATCAGTGCGTACCACTGCGGCGGCGCGGTGAGTCCGTACGGCATGTAGTAGTCGCGCGCGATGGCGCCCCCGGGCAGCGACGCGACGTCCATCGCGATCGTCTCGCGGGCGCGCCGGCCCGAGTAGCCGTTCCAGCCGGCCGGCAGCAGCACATAGTCGGCGATGCCGGCAGTCACGGCGGCGGCCGCCGCCTGGAGGGACGCCACCGGCGCAGCACCACCCATGTGCACGGTCGACGCGAAGCGCAGGCTCGCGATCCCGAGGTTGGCGGCGAGCTCCTCGGCGCTCCCGAGATTCGGAAACGGCATGACGCCGTCGAGCTGCTGCGGTTTCATCCCGGCGTCGGCGAGCGCCGCGAGGGACGCCTGGAGCTGGATGCCGAGCTGGGTCATGCCCGAGCCGGGTGCGCGACAGAAGGCCGTCTCGCCGATGCCGACGATGCAGGCGCGGTCTTTGAGGGACGTCGACATGGCGAGGGCACATACCCGATCGTTCGGGGACGTGCCAGGCGGTCGCACGCCGCGTCAGCTCGCCAGCAAGGCCGACAGCAGCGACCAATCGACGGGCTTCACGAGATGGCGATCGAAGCCCGCGTCGAGCGCGCGCCGACGGTCCTCCGGCGCCCCGTAGCCCGTGAGCGCGATCAAGAGCGGCCGCGGCGCGCCGCCACCTACCGCTCGAATGCGCCGCGCGACCTCGTAGCCGTCGATGCCCGGCAGTCCGACGTCGATCAACGCGACCTCGGGCGGCGCGGCGAGCGCCGCCGCGACCCCGCTCGGGCCGTCGGCCGCCGCGCGCACCCGATGACCACCGATGGCGAGCAGCTCGCAGAGCGCGGCGCGCGCGTCCTCGTTGTCCTCGACCACCAGCACGTCGCGGCCTCGGGCCGCGGACTGCGGTGGGGCGACCGGCTCCGCCGCGGCGACCGGAGCCGGGATCGAGGGCAGGCGCACGTGCATCTCGGTGCCTTGCCCCGGACCCGCGCTGAACACGCTCGCCATCCCGCCGTGCAGCTGCGCGAGGCGCTGCACGAGCGTGAGGCCGATCCCGAGGCCCCCGGCCGCCCGATCCAGTGGACGGTCGCCCTGGACGAATAGCTCGAACGCGCGCGCCGCGAGGTCCGCCGGCATGCCGATCCCGTCGTCACGCACGACGATGACGGCCTCGCCCGGCGCCGTCGTCACCCGCACCGTGATGCTCCCGTCCTCGCGCGTGTACTTGAGGGCATTACCGACGAGGTTGGAGACGATCTGCTCGATCCGGGTGGGATCGCCGTCGACCCAGACCGACGCGACCTCGCGCGTGACGCGGTGTCGCCCGACGTCCACGGTGGCGAGCACGCGCGTCACGATCTCCGCGACGTCGAGCGGCTCGCGGTGGAGCACGATCTTCCCGGTGATGACGCGGCCCGCGTCGAGCAGATCGTCGGTCAGCCGCGCGAGCTGCGCCGTCTGCCGCGCGATGATCTGCCGCGCCCGGACGGCCGCTTCCGGTGAGGCGCCGGCGTGATCGAGCAACGCGACGGCATTGCTGACCGCGGCGAGGGGATTCCGGAGCTCGTGCCCGAGCATCGCCAGGAACTCGTCCTTCGCCCGGTTCGCCGCCTCGGCGGCGCTGCGGGCCTCCTGCGTCCGCGCGAGCAGCGTCTCGCGCTCGTGCTCGCCACGCGCGCGCTCGTCGGCCGCGCTCGTCAGGGCGTCGGCGACCTGCTGGATCTCCGCGATCGCCGTCATCGGTACCGCGATCGGCTCGCGCCGCCCGAGCGCCTGGGCCGCGCGTCCGAGCGCCGCGATCGGCGCGGCGATGCCGCGCGCGACCCACGACGCGACGGCAGCGCCGATGAGGAGCGACAAGAGAATCCCGCCTCCGAACGCCAGCAGGGAGCGCCCGACGGTCGCCTCGACGGTCGCGACCGGAATGCCGGTCGCGACCGTCCACCGTACCGCGTTCAGCCGACTGTAGGCGGTGTAGATCTCGTCCCCCTCGACGGCCGTGGTGCGCCCCCACCCCTCGTCGGCCGGGCTCGCCATCAACGTCACCAGGCTCGGGGCGCCGGGCTTTCCGAGATTCTCGTCGTGCGCGCGCGAGCGCGCGACCCGCCGTCCGGCCGCGTCGAAGATCGAGATGACCCAATCGGGCGGCACGCCCTGGCTCTTCAGGATTTCCACGATCACCGCCGGGTCGACGAGCGCGATCACGGCATAGCGCAACGTCCCTTCGCGAAGGACGGGCACCTGCACGCTGAAATGGTACGGCGTGCTCCGTTCGTCGGGGTTCGCGACGAGGTTGCCGATCGCGGGCGCGCCGGTCGCGCGGAGGCGCGCCACGGCTTCGCGGTCCTCGAGTGGCGGCAGCGGCGTTCCGTACGCCACGCGCGTGTCGACGACGGACGTGCCCGCCCCGTCGACGACGACGATCCCGTGCCAGTGCGGTTGCGTCGCCACCACGCGCGCCGCCCGCCGGTGGAACTCGTCGAGCTGGCCGGTGTCGAGCGCGGGCGACGTCGTGAGCGCCTCGACGACGGAGGTCGACCGGCCGAGCTCCGCCGCGACCGCGATCGCGAGCGCGCGCGTGAGCTCCCTCGCCGCGCGCGCCGCCTCCTCGTGCTGGTTCCGGACGAGTAGAAAGACCCCGAACCCGGCCATCACGACGAGCGGCAGGAGCGCCGCGACGGCCAGCAGGAAAAGCCTACGGCGGATCGAACCCATGCCCCTCCGCCCGCCGCGTGACCATCCCGCGCATCCGATATTCATGCCAGAGCGTACCGGGCGGATGCTACTCGGTAGTTCTTCGGTACGACGCGAGCCGCTCGACGGCCCGCGCGAACGCCTGCTCCGTTCGCGCGACATCCTCCTCGTGGTGGACGGTCGAGACGAAGAACTTCTCGTGCGCTTTGAGGATGCCGGCCGCGAGCAGATGGTCCGTGAACGCCGCACCCCGGCCCGCATCGGCGGCGAGCGCGCTGCGATGGTCGACGACCGGTCCGGTCCCGAACCATGGTTGGAAGACGGCCGGCTCGCCCTGAACGCTGACCGCGATCCCCGCGTCGTCGCACAGGCGCCGCAGCGTCGCCATCAGCCGCGTCCCCGTGGCGGCGAGCGCCGCGTGCACGCCGGGGCGGCGGAGCTCCCCGATGCACGCGAGGGCCGCGGCGGCCGCGACCGCGTTCCCGCTGTAGGTCCCCGTCAGCAGCACGCCGTCGCCGTGCTCCCGGCGCTCCGGATCGGCGAGCGTCATGAGATCGCGCCGCCCGCAGACGACGCCGAGCGGCAGCCCGGCCGAGATGCTCTTGCCGAGCGCGCAGAGGTCCGGCGTCACGCCGTAGCGCTCTTGCGCCCCGCCGAGCGCCAGACGGAAGCCCGTGACGACCTCGTCGAAGATCAGCACGATGCCGTGGTGGGCCGTCACGCGCCGGAGATCCGCGAGGAAGCCCGGCGCCGGGGGAATCGTCCGTTGCAGCGGCTCGACGATGACGGCCGCGAGCCGATCGGCGTGCTCCTCGATCAGCGCGGTGCTCGTCGCGACGTCGTTGAAGGGGGCGATGAGCGTCTCCGCACGCGCGCTCGCCGGGATCCCGCGCGAGCTCGGTACCGCCTCCGGGAACGGCGCCGGCGCCCGCGTCCATTGCGTGCTCATGAGCGCGTGGTCTCCCATGCCGTGGTACGCGCCCTCGAATTTCAAGATCGCGTCCCGACCGCGCGCGGCGCGGGCGAGACGGAGCGCGAAGAAGACCGCCTCCGATCCGGTGTTGTGGAACGTCACGGCCTCCGCACAGGGCACGAGCTCGACCAGCGCCTCGGCGAGCCGAATGGCCGGCTCGTTCACCAGGAGATAGCCCGTGCCACGCTCGAGTTGCTCGCGGATGGCCTCGGTCACCGCCGGATGCGCGTGCCCGAGCAGCAGGGGTCCGGAGCCGAGGAGATAGTCCACGTACTCGTTGCCGCTCGCGTCCGTGATCCGGGCGCCGCGCGCCGAGGCGACCACCATCGCATAGTCCGGATTCGCGCTCGCGGTCCGCACTCCGCTCGGCAGGAGACGCCGTGCGGAGGCAAGCAGCTCCGCCTCGCGCGCGCTTCGCGGCCGGCGCGGTGGCACCGGGGCCGTCATCGCGCCTCCGGGCGGATCTCGAAGTGCTCCATGTAGCGCGCGAAGCGGTCGAGCACGGCGGCGCGTGGCATGCCGAGATCCTCGTCTTCCGCCGCGCGCCGCGGCCGCGCCTTCGCTCCGTCGGGGTCCCCGCCCTGCCAGGCCCGCATGCGCCGTTCGGCCTCGGCCGAGAGCTCGAGGCCGAAGCGCGCGTAGATGCCGCGGACGGCGCCGATCGGGTCCGCGACGAAGTCGCGAAAGTCCACGTCGTGGAACTGCGCCGCGTCGTGCCGCGAGCGGACCGCGATCGCGCGGTCGGCGCCGGCCGCCCATACTTCCAGCTGCTCGCGCGCGATTGCCCGGCGGTCGATGTCGCGCTCGAAGATCGCGCGGAAGCCGGCGATGAGCTCGACGTACGACGCCATCACCTGGGTCGGGTCGCGGTGCGTCTGGACGATGCACGCGTCCGGATAGACGGCGAGGAGGGCCGCCAAGTGCTTCAGGTGCACCGGATACTTGAGAAGCCAGCGTCGCGGGTCGGCGCCGCCGACGAGCGCCAGGAGCCGGCGATGATGGCGGTACGCCGCGACGTGATCCCCGCCCTCGTACCAGGCGGTGTACGACGGGACGGTCGCGTTCACCTCGAACGAATCGTCGGTGAAACTCTGCGCGAGGAAGTGTCGGCACTCCTCCGCGAGATCGGGCGCCATGAGATGGATGCGCCGGAGACCCGGGTCGAAGGCGTACATCGCCTCGATCTCGGCCGCCGCCGCCGCGAAATCGGGATCGGACTCCCACGCCGGGCGCGGAGGACGCGTCCGCGGGCGCGCCGCCAGCCAATACTCGAGCGACTGGAGCTGCGGATCCTGCGCGAGGAGATGGTGCAGCGAGGTGCTGCCCGTACGCACGAGCCCGAGGACGATGATGGGCCGGCGAATCGGCGCCGCCGGCCCCCTGTCTCCGCTCGCCATGCGCGCGACCGAACGGAGGCGGGTCGCAAGGAGCTGCACGACGTTTCCGCGCGCCGCCTGCCGCCCGGGATCGTGGAACTTCGCCTCGCGGTCGTACGCGTCGAGCACGACACGCAGCCCCTCGCGATAGGCCGGGTCGCCGAAGTCGTCGCAGCCGGCGAGCGCGGCGGCCTCGTGGTGAAGCGCGGCCTCGCTCGCCGCGAAAGACGGTGACGTGGTCACCGCCCGCGTCAGCCCTTCTTCACCCGCTTCGTCGGCTCGATCTTGGCCAGTCGCGCGAGGTTCAAGCCGAGGAACTTGGCGCGCATCTCCTCGGTGATCTCGGGGTAGCCCCACTTCTCCTGGAGCTCGGCCGGCATCTCGAGGGTACGCAGCCAGTCGACGACGCGCGGCATGTCGTCGAACGCGAGGTCGAGCCCGCAGACGATCTTGTCGGGGCTCACCCACTGCAAGGCCTGGCCGATCATGTGATAGCCCCGGTACGGCGCGCGTTGCAGCCAGCCGATGATGCCCGAGAGGCTGAGGTACAGATTCTTGTGCTTCCCGGCGTAGCCCATCATCTCCTCGTGGTAGGGCCAGCCCATGTGGTACGCGATGATCTTGAGCTCGGGGAAGTCGAGGCAGACCTCGTCGAGAAGCAGCGGCAGCGTGTACTTCGTCGGCTGCGGGCAGACGTAGGCCATGCCCATGTGGATGGTGAGCGTGATGTCGAGCTCGCACGCCTTCTCGTAGAAGGGCCACATCCGGCGGTCGTTCAGCGGACCGTCCTCGGGCGCGTAGACCTTGCAGAGCTTCGCGCCGCGCTCCTTCACGAGATATTCGAGCTCCCAGATCGCGTTCTCGACGCCGCGCTTCATGACCGGACCCACGTTGCACTCGAGATACATGCGGTCCGGATACGGCGCGATCTCTTCCAGGATGAACCCGTTCGTCGACATGCACGTCGCCCCGCCGGAGACGTCCATCATCGACTCGCGGAGCGCGAAGCAGACGTCGACGCCCGACTTGTCCATCCACTCGATCAGCGCCGAGGCGCGCGGCGGCGGCATCGCGTCGCCGCCGGCGAGATCGCGGTTCGCCCAGGCCCGGATGACGCCGTCGACGCTCTGCCACCAGCGGGTGAACCCGGGGTAGTAGCTGATCTCGTGCATCGACTGCTCGTTCATGAAGTGACACTCGGAGAGGGCCACGAAATGGTCGGTCGTCGCTTTCGTCGTCACGCTCGTCTCCTTCTGATGCTGCGGGGTTCTCGGCTGGATGCGTGCGGGCGCTCGCGGCCCCGACGCGAGCGTCGTCTTAGCCCGGTTTCCGTCCCGGCGTCGAGCAGACCCGCCCCACGCGCGCGAGTCGTCTTGACCGTGTCCGGTCGCATCGATAGCGTCCCGCCCGCCAACTTCGAACCGAGGAGCCCACCATGCCGAGATTCGCGATCCTTGTCCTGACCGCCGCCCTCGTGGGCGCGCCCGCCGTCGTCGCGCACGCCGCCGACCCGAGCCCGGAGCCCGCCGCCGCGGCGGAAAAGCCGACGAAGACCGCGAGCGGCCTCGAGTACGTCGACACCAAGGTCGGCACGGGGAACGCCGCGAAGAGCGGCGACACCGTCTCCATCACCTACACGATCGCGATCGGTGAGAAGAAAATCGAAGGGTCGAAGATCGGCTCGCCGATGGTGTTCACCATCGGGAAGGGTCAGGCCCTCAAGGGGCTCGACGAAGGCGTGCAAGGCATGAAGACGGGTGGACAGCGAAAGCTGACCGTCCCCCCTTCGCTGGGCTACGGCGGGGAAACGGTCGCCAAGGTGCCGCCGAACTCCACGCTGCTGATCGACGTCGAGCTGGTCGAGATCAAGTAGCGGACGCGCGGCGCGCGCCTCGGTCACGCCGGGCGCTTCGCGTCACGGAGCAGCGTCCAGAGGCGCTGCGGGCTCGCCGGCACCTCGAAGAGCGAGACGCCGAGCGGGACCAGCGCGTCGTTGATGGCGCAGAGAATCGCCGCCGGCGTCGTGTGCATGGCGCCCTCGCCGCAGCCCTTGGCGCCGAGCGGCGTGAACGGCGACGGCGTGCAGAGCGCGCGCTTCTCCGTCATGGGCACCTCGTAGATCGTCGGCAGGAGGTAATCCATGAAGGTCGACGTCCGGAGCTGTCCATCCTCGTCGTATACCGCCTCCTCGAGAAGCGCCGCGCCGACACCCTGCGCGACCCCGCCCTGCGTCTGTCCCTCGACGTTCGCCGGATTGAGACGCGTGCCGCAATCGTCGGCGATCCAGTACTTCTTGATGTGCACCTGCGCGGTCTCGACGTCGAGCTCGACGAGCACGATGTGACACGCGTTCGCCGCCGTCAGGTAGCTCTTGGCGCGCCCCTGTTCGTCGGCGACGGTTCGGCCGGGCGCGGTCCACACGTACGTCGCTTGCGGCAGCGGGTCGACGCCGGGCGGCAGCAGATCGCTCCGGGCGAGCATGGTCTGCGCCACCTCTTGGAAGGGCATGCTCGCCTCGGGAATCCCCTTCACGCCGATCCGGCCGTCGCGGAGCTCGACGTTCTCCGGGGTCGTCCGGAAGAGCACGGCCGCGACCGCAATCAGCTTCGCCGTGAGACGCTCCGCCGCCCCGAGCACCGCGCCGGTGAGCGCGACGCCGAGACGGCTCCCGCCCGGCCCGAAGTGCGGCGGCGCCGCCAGCGAGTCGAGCGCGACCACGCGCACGTCGGCGATGTCGACCGCGAACCAGTCGGCGAGCACCTGGGCCGCGACCGTGTATTGCCCCTGCCCCTCGAGCGCGAAGCCGACCTTGATCGTGAGCTTCCCGAAGAGGTCGATGCCGACGGTCGCGCCCTCGGGCACCCCCGTCCCGGGCTGGCCGACGATCGCGTACGCGTTCCAATCGAAGACGCCGGGCTCGATCGTATTCACGAGACCGATGCCGAGATACCGGCCCTCGGCGCGGAGACGCGCTTGCTCGGCGCGAAGCGCGGGGTAGTCTGCCATCTCGAGCGCGCACTCGAGCGCCGCCCGGTAGTCGCCGCTATCGTACTCGTTGCCGCTCGCGATCGTGTACGGGAAGGCCTCGGGCGGAATGTAGTTCCGGCGCCGGATCTCGGCGGGATCCATCAGCAGCTTCCGCGCCGCGAGATCCATCAGCTGCTCGAGCACCCAGTTGTGGGGCGGCGGGCCCATGCCGCGATACGGGCTTCCGGGCAGCTTGTTCGTCGCGACGATCGTGAGGTCGTATTGCGCGGCCGGGATCGCGTAGCAGCCGGTGAAGTTGGTGAGGGGCTTCGCCGCGCTCACGGCGCCCCAGCCTTCGGCCGTGGCGCCGAGGTCGTCGAGCAGCCGCACCTTGAAGCCGAGCACCTTGCCGTTCGCATCGAGCGCGATCGCGGCGTCGTAGTGGCGATCCCACGCCTGGCTCGCGCCGCCGGCGAGGTACTCCATGCGGTCCTCGATCCACTTGACGGGCCGGCCGCCCGCTTTCCGCGAGAGCAGTGCCGTGATGTCGGTGCCGCGCGCGCCGCCCTTCCCGCCGAAGCTGCCGCCGTGCGGGTGGCTGATGAAGCGGACCTTGTTGAGCGGGAGGTTGAAGACCATCGCCCGCGACATCGCGAAATGACCCTGCGCCTGGAAGCTGCCGCGGCAGGTGAGCGAGCCGTCGATCACGTCCCATTGGCTCACGACGCCGAACGTTTCGAGCGGGTTCGCGCCGAGGCGGTTCCAGCGGAACGTCTGCTGCACCACGTGCGCGGCGCCGGCGAACGCGCCGTCCACGTCGCCCCAGGTGAACAGCTTCCGCAGCATGACGTTGTCGCCGTTCTCCTCGAACAGCAGCGGGCTGCCGACCTCCAGGGCCTTGCGCGCATCGGCAACGGCCGGCAAGGGCTCGTAGTCGACGCCGATCATCTCGAGCGCATCCTCCGCCACGTAACGGCTGACGGCCGCCACTGCCGCAACCGGCTCGCCGACGAAACGCACCTTGTCCGTCGCGAGACAGCGCGTACCCCATCCGGGAGGGACGGTCATCACCGGATTGGACCAGCGCTCGGCATCCTCACCCGTCACGATCGCGACCACCCCGGGGAGCTTCGCCGCCTCGCTCGTGTCGATCGCGACGATCTTCGCGTGCGCGTGCGGGCTCCGCAGGATCGCGCAGTGGAGCATGCGTGGCAGCACGACGTCGTCGATGAACTCGGTGCGGCCGGTGAGGAGCGCGGGATCCTCCAGCCGGTCGACCGGCTGGCCGACGTACTTCGGCGCGCTGTTCGGGAGGCCCGCCACCGACTTCGGGATCGAGTCGACCGGCACGCTCATTTCGGCGCCCGCATCTTTTCCACGGCGAGGTGCACCGCTTCGACGATCGCCTGATACCCGGTGCAGCGGCAGATGTGCCCGCCGAGCGTGTCGACGATCTCCTCGTCGCTCGGCGCGCTGGTGCGCGTGAGGAGCTCGTGGATCGACATCATGAAGCCGGGCGTGCAGAAGCCGCACTGGAGGCCGTGCTTCTCGAGGAACGCCTGCTGGATCGGGTGCAGCGTCGGACCGTCGGCGAGCCCCTCGACGGTCTTCAACTCGGCGCCGTCCGCCTGGACCGCGAGCATGATGCAGGAGCGCACCGCCTTGCCGTTCCAGAGGACGGTGCAGGCACCGCAGACGCCGTGCTCGCAGCCGACGTGCGTGCCCGTGAGCGCAAGCGTGCCGCGCAGGAAGTCGACCAGGGTCGTGCGCGGCTCGACGTCCGCCTCGTGGCGCTCGCCGTTCACGGTCATCGCGATCCGTCGGGTCGTCGTCATCGTCTCTCTCAGGCCGCGCGCGCGCGAACGGTCGCCTCGGCGAGCGCGCGGCCGGTCAGCACGCGCGCGAGGTCGCGCCGGTATTCGGCGGTGGCGTGGACGTCGGTGAGCGGCTCCTCCAGGTCGGCGGCGGCCTTCGCGCCCACCTCCGCGAACAGGCGGGGGTCCGCCTGACGGCCCGGCAGCATGGCCTCCGCCGCGGCCGCGCGGATCGGCGTCGCACCGACGCCGAAGAGCACGAGGCGAGCCGAGGCGATCGCGCCGTCGGGCGCGAGCCCCACGATCGCCACCACGCCCGCCAGGCCGAAGTCGCCGTGGCGCCGCGCGACCTCCAGGATCGACCAGCCGGTGCGCTTCGGGAGGGTCGGGAAGCGGACGGCGGTCAGGATCTCGGTCGGCTCGAGCGAGGTCGTGAGGTACGTGAGGAAGAAGTCCGGCGCCGCGATCGCGCGCGTCCCGTTCGGACCGACCGCGGTGAACGTCGCGTCGAGCGCCAACGCCAGCGCCGGGAGCTCCGCGGCGGGATCCGCGTGCGCGAGCGAGCCCCCGATCGTTCCCTGATTCCGGTTCTGCGGATGCGCGATCAGCAACATGCCGGCGTGCAGCAACGGGTGCTGCGCCTGGATCTGCGGCGCGAGCTCGACGGTGCGCTGCCGGGTCATGCCCCCGATCGCGAACCCGTCGCCGTCGGCGCGCACGTAATCGAGGTCCGGGATACGCGCGAGGTCCACGAGCATCGCGGGCCGCGCGAGGCGCATGTTGAGGAGGGGGACCAGGCTTTGACCGCCCGACAGCACCTTGGCCTCGCCGTCGTACTGCGCGAGGAGCGCGGTCGCCTCGGCGAGGGTCGACGGCGTGGCGTACTCGAAGACGGGCGGCTTCATGTCGGCGTGCGACTTGCCGCGCGTCGCGACCGGCGACCGGCAAGTCGCAGGAATAGAACACGTTACAGTTTCATCGGCAAGCGTAGGCCGCGCGATCGCGAGGTCGCGAGCCCGCGCGCCTTTTTGAGCGATCCCGCGGCCCCTGCTAGGGAGGCGGCATGGACCTCGTCTTCCTCGTACGCGACGCGCTCGCGAGCACGTTGATCGGAACACTCCTCGTGGCGCGCGACGCGAAGGAGACTGGACGCGACGTCGCCGTCGTCGTCACCGGCGAAGCGCTCGCCGCGGCGGCCGGCGGCACGTTCGGCTGGCCGCGCGAGCTCGCAGGTCAACGCATGCGGCTCACCCTCGCCGACCACGGCGGCAAGACGCTCGGGCTCCCGCTCCTCGCGAAAGGCGAAGGCCGCCAGCTCGACCCGAAGGCGCTCGTCGCCGCGACGGCGGCCGCGGGCGTGACGGTCTACGCATGTCCGATCTGGTCGGCGCTCCTCGGGCTCGCCATCCCGCCCGCCGGGCTCGCCGCGCTCGATCGTCCCGGGTTGACGCGCCTCCTCGCCGAGGCGGGAAAGGTCGTCGGATCCTTATGAGCAGCGCCGAGAGCTACACCGCCTGGCGGAAGGTCGAGGGCGAAGGCCTCGTCTTCGACGAGGTCGTCTACGAGAAGAAGCATCACACGGAGCTGAAGGGCGGCATCGCGCGCGTCACCATCAACAAGCCCGAGAAGCTCAACACGATGACCATGCACACCGTCGACGAGATGTTCCGCGCCTTCTACGACGCGGACCACGACCCGACGATCGGTGTGGTCGTGGTCGCGGGCGCCGGCAAGCACTTCGGCACCGGCGGCGACGTCGAGTGGGAGCGCTGGGGCCTCCGCGCCGCGTTCTACAACCGCTACCCGCACAATCGTCTCATCCGCTTGTCGCGGAAGCCCGTGATCGCGCAGGTCCAGGGCTACTGCCTCGGCGGTCACAACCACATGGCCTACGTCTGCGACTTCACGATCGCCGCCGACACCGCGATCTTCGGTCAGGCGGGGCCGCGCGTTTCGAGTCCCGCCGACGGCTACTTCGTGCCGTTCCTCACCAAGGTCGTCGGGCACAAGAAGGCGCGCGAGATGTGGATGCTCTGCCGCCGTTACCCCGCTCTCGAAGCGCTCGAGATGGGCCTCGTGAACCAGGTCGTTCCGCTCGATCGCCTGGAGGCCGCCGTCGACGACTGGTGCGCCGAGCTCTTCCTCGCGAGCCCCGGCTGCCTCGAGGTGCTGAAAGCCGCCTTCGACCAGGAGATGGACGGCTATCAAGAGATGGGCGTCATCTCGAACCGCCTCTACCCCGACTGGTTCGACACGCCGGAAGGCAAGGAAGGCGGCAATGCCTTCGTCGAGAAACGGAAGCCGCGCTTCTACGAGCTCCGCGAGCGCGAGGCCGCGGCGCGGGCGAAGCTCGTGGACGACTACGAGAAGAAGAAGTGATGCGGGCCGCCGTCAGAACGACGGCGGCTCGGGGTTCCGACGCGCCAGCACGCTTTCCATCCGCGCCCGCACTCCGGCATCGGTCCGGTCGTTCGGCGGCAGGAGGTAGTACGCGTCGGTCTTCACGCCCGCGACGAAATACTCCGCGACCTCTTCCGGCTGCGTGACGTCGAGCTTGCCGCCGAACATTTCCTTGAGCCCGTCGAGCGTGATCGGCGGCATGATCTGGTCCTGGCCGCGCGCGTAGTCCGTCGTGCGGTTGCGCGACGCCGAGAAGATGTTGGTGGCGACGACGTTCGGCCCCGGATACAGCACCGAGACCCGCACCTTCGTCGGGGCGAGCTGGTGCAGCAGCACCTCCGTCAGCGCGCTCACGGCCGCCTTGCTCGTGGAATAGATCGGCGTGAACGGCAGCACGATGAGGCCGCCGTTGCCGGACGAGGTGTTCACCACGTGGCATTCTTGGCCGTGCGCGAGCATGCCGGGAAGGAATGCCTTGCAGCCGTGGATCACGCCCCAGACGTTGACGTCGAATGTCCAGCGCCAGTCGCTGAGCGGCAGCTCCCAGAGCGGCACGTCCTCCTGCGCCCCGACGCCGGCGTTGTTGCAGAGCAGGTGCACCGGGCCGTAGGCCGCCACCACTCGCCGTTCCAGCTCCTGCACCGACTCGAACCGCGTGACGTCGACTTGGATGCCCGTGACGTCGGCGCCCCCCGCGCGGAGCTCCTGGACGGCGGCGTCGAGCGCCGTGGCCTCGACGTCCGCGACGACGACCTTCATGCCCTCGCCCGCGAGACGGGTGACGATCGCGCGGCCGATCCCGGACGCGCCGCCGGTCACGACCGCGTGCTTGCCGCGCAGCTCACGCACGGGCGGCGTCCGGCGGGGCCATCGCGGCGAGCATCGGCGTGATGTCGTCGTAGCGCTGGTGGACGTACGGCAGGAACGCGGCAGCGGGCACGCTCGTGAGGACGCGGCCGCTGCTCCGGCTCCGCCCTTCCTCGTACGTCATCGAGACGACGCGCCGGACCGGAAGATCGGCGACGGGATCGAGCATCGACTCGCGGAGTATCACCTCGCCCGCGACGTCGACGACCTTCTCGAGCGTGTGCTCCCAGGTGAGCCGTACGAGTAGCGGGTCGAACTCGAGGCCCTTTCCCTTCTCGAGCGCTGGGAGGCACTTGTAGCAGTACGCGTACTCGGTGAAGCCGGTAGCGGCGCGCGCCGTTCCGCGCCGGCCGCGGAGCTCGAGATACGGGACCCCGTGGCGTGTGACCGTCGCGGCGACGGTCTCCTCCGTGAAGTCGAACCCGATCTCGGCGAGCTTCTTGGGCTCGCCGAACGTCTCGCGCCCGCCGACGACGGCGCCCTCGGTCGTCATCGGCATGGTGATCATGTAGAGGCCCTCGACGCCGTCGTAGACCGCGCTCGCGCCGAAGATGGCGGCGCCGATCTCGATGTCGAAGCCGGGCGCCATGTGCACCTTGACCTCGGAGATCGTGACGCCGACCTCCGGACGCTTCGCGGGGCGCAACGGCGGCGGCAGGACCGCCGCGACGAGATCCGGGTCCGTCTCGTAGCGAGCGCGGATCTGGCGCGTCGAGCTCGGCAGGAACTCCGGATCGAACTTGGCGGCGAGCCGGAGATCGTCGGCCGACTTCACGTAGCGGACCTTGCCCATCGTGCTCCTCCTTCGCGGAAAATGACTCAGGCGGCGAATGTCGACTTCGGTGGGCCGATGCGGGCGACGAGCGGCGCCAGCTTCTCGACGTCGAAGCCGTAGAGACCGGCGGCGTTGCCCCCGAGCATGGCCGCGGTCTCGTCGGCGGGAATGCCGCGAAAGGCCTCCACCATCTGCTCCCGCGTCGCCGGCCACGTGCCTTCGGGGTGCGGGAAGTCCGAGCCCCACATGATGCTGCCGAGGCCGATCTGGTGCCGCATGTCGACCTCGCGCCGCGGCATGCACGACGCACCGAGGAAGACGTGGCGGCGAAAATACTCGCTCGGCCGCATCGAGAGGTGGCTGCGATAGTCGCCGAGCTTCGCGCTGTAGTGGGTGACGTCGTAGCGAAAGTCCATGAGGGCCAGCATCTCGGGGACCCACACGGTCGTCGACTCCGTGATGGCGAGACGCAGCTTCGGATGGCGCTCGAACACCCCGCCCCAGATCAGGAACGTCACCGGACGGACCGCCCACCACACGACCTCGGTGATGTAGATGCCCATCATCCCGAGGTGCTCCCCGTAGTCCGCCATCGGCGCGGCGCCCGAATGGAGATGAAGGACCATTCCGTGGTCCTCGCACGCGGCCCAGAGCGGCTCGTACTTCGGGTGGTGGTAGGCGTCGAGCGCGCCCCACATCGACGGGATCAGGATGCCGCGGAGGCCGCGCTCGCGCGCCCACGCGACCTCTTTCACGGCCTCGCCGACGTCCCACAGCGCGGGGACGATGGCGATGCCGGCGCGGCGTTCCGGGGCCTCGGCGCAGAGCTCGGACACCCACCGGTTGTGGGCGCGCGCCCCGGCCCATTGGAGCTCGGCGTTGACGCCTTCGGTCGGTAGGGACAGGCCCGCGCCGAAGGGCGGCATGTTCGCTTCAGTGATGCCGTCGGGGAAGATCACCTCGCCCGCGACGCCGTCGGCGTCGAGCACCCGAATCCGGGTGCCGTGGTCCCATGCTCCCTGGAGGTCGCGCTCGCGCCCCTTCCGCCACGCCGCGTTGACCTCGTCGATCAAGAACTTCTTCTCGGCCTTCTTTACTTCCTCGGCCTGGATCGGCAGCGCGAGGTCGAAGAGCTCCCGGTACTGCGGGTCGACGTAGTCGCGATACCGTTCCGGCGGCAGACCGGCGTGGCAATCGGAGGAGATCACGAGATGACGGTCGGCGCTGGCCATGTCGGACCTCACTCGAGCGGGTCGGAGTAGAACTGCTTCGTCCACTGGCGAAACTTGCCGAGGAAGAGATCGCCGTCGCAGAGCACCGGGTGCGGCCGATAGATCTTGTTCTCCCAGATGCGGATGTCGTCGAGGACGCCGGTCGAGAGCCCGTCGACGAACTCCTCGCCGGCGGTGTCGGCGAGGTTCTTCGTCACGGTGAAGATCCAGCGCGATTCCGTGTGGCCGCGGTCGATGGGTGTCGTCGCCGCCAGCATGAAGAGGCCCGCGTTCGGGATGCCCGCGAGGCGTACCGTCGCGATCCCGATGCCGTAGCTGTCGCGCACGAGCTTGGTGCGGAAGTTTCCCTGCATGCTCTGACGCTCGGCCTCGTCGGTCAGGTGCATGAAGACGCCGTTGTCGCTGAAGCTGATCTCCGTGTCGGGGACGGCGGTCATGCCGTGCACGAACTTGAAATGCACCGGATCACAGTTGTTCTCGGCCATCTCCTGCATGTGCACCGCCACCTTGAGGTCGAAGTAGCGCGGCGCCGTCCACTCGGCGTGGCCGATCTCGGGAAAGGTCGGGACCTCGAACTGCGGTGGCGCCCCGGCGGCATGACGCCACACGAAGATCATCCCGTTGCGCTCGACGACCTCCCACGCGCGAACCTTCGCCTTCGCCGGGATCTTCGACGCGTAGGGAATCCGCGTGCAGTCGCCGGAGAGGCCATCGTAGTGCCAGTGGTGGAACGGGCAGCGGATGCACTCCTCGATCACCTTGCCGCCCTCGGCGAGATGGGCGCCGAGATGCGCACAATAGCCGTCGAGCACTCGTGCCTGCCCCGAGCGGGTCCGGAACAGCACGAGCTCCTCGTCGAAATACCGGGCCCGTTGCACGTCACCCGGGACGAGGTCCTTGCTCCACGCGATCGCGAACCAGCCGTTCGGGATCGGCAGCATGGTGTGGCGATTGCCGTTCGTGCTCATCGCGTCTTCCTCCCAGCGTGCGCGACGGCGTCACCGAGGAAGCGCGCCATCGCGAGCGCTCGTCTACGGACCGGATAGCCTTCGATGTTGGCCCAGTTGAGCATCAGCGCGTAGAACGCGCCGAGCACGACTTCGACGGCCGTCTCGACGGCGAGGCCGCGCACCGGACCTTCGCCACCGCGCAGGAGCGACGCGAACGCGCCGTGCAGCGTCCGCGCCTGCACCGAGCCCGTGCCGGCGTCGTGCGCCAGGTGCACGAGCTCGGTCAGGAGCTCCCGCCGCATCGGGCCCGCGCCCTCGACGCGGTCCGCGAGCAGCCGGAAGAAATGCTGGACCCGCGTGCCCGCGTCCCCGCCGGCGCCGAGTCGTCCTGCCTCCGCGATCATGCCGAGCAGGAGCTCCAGCTCGAACCGCGCGACCTCGCGCAGCATGTCCGGCTTGGACGTGAAGTGATTGAAGAACGTCTTCTCCGCGACGTCGGCGGCCGTGCAGATCTGGGCGACCGTCGTCGCCGCGAAGCCTTTGGCGTCGAAGAGCCGCATCGCCGCCTCGATGATGCGGGTGCGCACCTCGCGTCGGCGACGCTCACGCCGGGACTCCGGAAGGGCCTTCGCGGCCACCGCGGTGGAGCGCACCGCCCCTCGCTACCAAATTCTTACAGTCGACTGCAAGAATATTGTTTGATGTAACGTCGCTCGTGGGTCGTCGGGGCTCGCGAGTACCGCCGCGCTGCGCTAAGGAATCCCCGTGGCCGCTTCCTGGCTCTTCCTGCTCGTCAGCCTCGTCGGCGCCGCCTTCACGGCGACGGTCGTGCTGCGCATTCGCCGCATCAGCTACCTGATCATTCCCTACTTCTTCATGGGCTGGCTGACGGGCGAGCTCGCGCTGCACCACGTCGCGTGGCAAGCGATCGCGACGGTCGTCTTCGTCGCCTTCGGCGCGCTCGACGGCTGGCCCGGATGGCTCGGACTGGCGATCACGTTCGGCTCCTGGGTCGTGCTGCTCGGCTTCCACCGACGGGCCGGCGACACGGGAGGCATCTTCGCGGACGCGCTGCGGGAGCATCTCTCGGACGCCGACGAGGACGTCCGGACGCCGCCTGCGATTCG
>DAIQBH010000091.1:0-21876 GCA_036781285.1 Thermodesulfobacteriota bacterium
AGAAGACAGCTTCGAGGCACTGTTCCGGCCGGACCGCACGATTGCGGCTTTCACCGCCTCGCCTTCACGCGACGGCCTGGCGCACTTTCTGGGTCAGTCGAGCAGCCGTGGCTTTCGCAAGCTCGTGCAGCAAGCGCTCGAGGACTCCGGATGGAACGTCGTCGAGGCTGCACGCCGCCTCGACATCGCGCGCTCGCATCTCTACAACCTGATCCGCGCCTTCGGTCTCGAGCGCACGCGGCGTTGACGCGACGCCGGCACGCGGCTCGGCGCTACTTCTTGCGCCGCGTCGACGCCGCCGGTGCGGCGAGTGCTCGCGCCGTCGCGGCCGCCACCTCTTTCACGACCTCGTCGAGAGCGCGTCCCATGGCCTCGGCGACGGCGGCGCCGTCGTCGCCGGCGATCGGCGACTCGGCCGCGAACGTCCGGTCGAGCCGGGTTTCGGTGCCGTTCCGGAGCTTCACCGCGAGGACGACGTGCGCATGGTGTGCGGCGAGCACCTCGTCGAACGCCAGGATCTCGACGTCGAGCCGCGCCGGCGCGCGCGCGTCGCCGAGGCGGACGCCCGGCGTGTCGTCGATCGCCGTCCCGAGCGCGCGCCGTACGTAGCGCGCCGGGAGCTCGAACCACCGCCGCTGCTCGTAGAGGCCGTACTCGACGCCCGACGCGCGCCAGACCATTCGTTCGCGGAGGAACGGCGCGCTCCGGACGCTCTGCACCCGCACGGGCACGCCGCTCGCCGGCGGCGGCGCGTCGTCCTCGTCGCCGGCGTCCAGCACGACGGACGCCGGCCGGTAGAAGCGCGGCGGCTCGGCCGTCCGGAAGAGGCAGCCCCCGAGCCCGACGACCGCGGCGACGGCGAAGAGCGCGCGGCCGGCCGTCACTTGCTCACCTTCGGAACCGGTCCGTCCTGCCGTGGGCCGCGCAGGAGGATGCTCGGGTCGCGCTCGAGCGCATCGGCGACGCTCCGGAACGCCTCGAGCGTCTCGCGGAGCGTGCCGAGGCTCGCCTGGAGGTCCTCGCGGATCTCGTCGAATCCGTTCGCCGCCGTCGCGACGTTCGCCGCCGCCGCGCGGATCTCCGTCGTCGTGTCGGCGAGCTTCGCCTCCTCGACGGTCGTCCCGAGACCGAGGGTCGTGCCGCGCAGCTGCACCAGCAGCCGGTCGAACGAGCCGTTCTCGTCCTGAAGGCCGCTCACGAACCGGTTCACCGATCCGAGCGTCGTGTTCATCGTGAGCAGGGTCTCCGAGATGCGCTCCTCGAGGAGTGGCAGGCGATTGAGAACCTCGGTCGCGGTGTCGCCGACGCTCTTCAACGTGGACGGCGCTGACGGCACGTAGTTCCACGGCGGCTCGAACGGCAGGATCGGCTCCGGGAACCGTTGCGGGTGGAAGAAGTCGGTCTGGATGAATCGGACGCCCGTGATGCCGGCAGAGACGAGCTGCACGCGGAGCAGCGGATTCATGAACTCCTCGCCCTGGCGCGGCGCTCGGTCGCCGAGCCCGAGACGTTGCATGGCGTCGACGTAGATGTCGGACGTCACCTGCACGTGCCGGTGGTCCGGCGCGATCGTGATGTCCGCGACCGTCCCGACCGTCACGCCGCGGAACTTGACCGGCGAGCCCACGTCGAGCCCCTGCACCGATTCGTCGAAGTAGCTCACCGCCGGGAACGACGTGCGCTGGAAACGCTGCGCCCCGAGCCAGAAGAGGGCCCCGAGGATCGCGACCACGCCGACCACGACGAAGAGTCCGAGCTTCCAGTGGTTCGTCGCGGTCGTCGCCATCAGGCCGGCCGGGCTTCGCGATTGAAGAAGGCGCGGACCCGCGGGTCGTCGCTCTGGTCGCGCAAGGTCGCGGGATGGCCGCGGGCGATGATCCCGCGGGCTTCGCGGTCGAGCATGATGCACGCGTCCGCGACCGCAAAGATGCTCTGCAACTCGTGCGTGACGATGACGGTGGTCATGCCGAGGCTGTGATTCAGCGTCAAGAGCAACTGATCGAGCTCGACGGAGCTCACGGGATCGAGCCCGGCGGACGGCTCGTCGAGGAAGAGCAGCGGCGGATCCAGTGCCAGCGCGCGCGCGATGCCGGCGCGCTTCTTCATGCCGCCCGAGAGCTCGGAGGGCATGTGGTTCTCGAAGCCCTCGAGCCCGACGAGGCGGAGCTTCGCGCGCACGATGGTGTCGATCGCGTCGGCGTCGAGCCGCGACCAGGTGCGGAGCGGCAACGCCACGTTCTGCGCGAGGGTCATCGATCCGAAGAGCGCGCCCGACTGGAAGAGCACGCCGTAAGCCGGCGGTCCGGCGTTCTGCACCGGCGGCTGGCCCGCGATCCGGATCGTGCCGCCGATCGGCGACTCGAGGCCGATGAGGTGGCGGAGCAGCGTCGACTTTCCGCAGCCGCTGCCGCCGAGGATCGCGAAGACTTGGCCGGTCGCGATCGCGAAGTCGAGGCGATCGAGCAGTACCCGGCTGCCGTAGCCGATCGTGAGGTTCGCCGCCTCGATGATCGGCGGCGCCGTCGTGCCGTCAGTAGCCGAGGGCATGGAAGATCACGGTGAAGACGGCGTCGAGGACGACGATCGCGAAGAGGCTCGTCACGACCGCCGACGTGGTGGAACGCCCGACGCCTTCCGCGCCGCCGCGGGTCGCGAGCCCGCGTTGGCAGGCGATCAGCCCGATGTTGAGCCCGAACACGGCGCTCTTCAGGAGCCCGGAGAAGACGTCGAAGAGGTCGAGCGCCTTCTCGCTCTGCGCGACGTACGCGTGAAAGGTGAGATCGAGGCTGAACATCGCGACGAGAAGCCCCCCGGCGATCCCGATGACGTCGGCGAGCATGGTGAGCAGCGGTGCCACCAGCGTCAGCGCGAGCACGCGCGGAAAGACGAGGTAATGATACGGGTCGAGGCCGAGCGTCCGGAGCGCGTCGATCTCCTCCGAGACGCGCATGGTCCCGAGCTCGGCGGAAAATGCCGCCCCCGAGCGGCCGGCGATGATGATCGCCGTCATGAGCGGCGCGAGCTCGCGCGTCACGGAGAGGCCGACGAGGTCGGCGACGAAGATGTTGGCGCCGAATTGCTCGAGCTGGATTGCCGCCTGAAAGCCGGTGACCAGCCCGACCAGGAAATTGATCATGAGCACGATCGGGATGCCGTCGGCCCCGGCCCGCTCCATCAAGCGGGGAATATCGCGCCAGTTCATGCGCCCCGGCGCGCGGATCGCTTGCGCGCCGGCGACCGCCACGTCGCCCACGAAGTCGAGCGCGTTGCTCTCGTTCAGGAGCGCGCGCGTCTCGCGGCCGATCTCGTCGAGGATGCCGATGCGCGCGGGCGGCGCCTGGATGCTCGGGCGGCGCGGGTGCGCGCCGTAGAGGTCGAGCATGCTCTGCACGCGGCCCGTGGCGCCGACGATGGTCGCGTCGCTGCCGGCCGCCGCCGCCTCCGCGCGCAGCTCGAGCAGGAGGGCCGTCGCGCCGCCGTCGAGGCCCGCGACGTCCGAGACGTCGAGCTCGAGGTGCGGGGGCGGGGGCCGCAGCAGATCGCGCACCTCGTCCCAGGCATCGAAGCAGCCGCGAAACCGCAGCTCGCCCGTGAACCGCAACGTCGCGCGGTCGTCGGCGAGCTCGATCCGATCGACGGAAAACCCGGGAGCGTCGGCGGCGGGCACGCGCGTCGACACTACGGCGCGCGCGGCGGAGGCGTCAACGCGACGGGGGCCGGGCGCCGGCGAGCGGGGCCAGGACGGGCACCCGCTCCATGCTCCAGACGAGCGCGAATGCGAGCGCCAGGGTGGCGGCCCATTCCGCGATCATCGCGACGGCCCACGTCGGCGACCCGGCCGCGGCCGCCGTGGTCGCGCCGACGATCCGCCGCACGACGACCTCGTGGATCAGCACGTGCACGAGATAGACGCCGTACGCGCGGCGGCCGAACGCCGCGAGTGCGGCGCCGCCGTTCCGCGACCGGAGGACGAGCGCCGTCGCGAACGCCATCGCCGCGAGCACGTACGCGAGGCTCGGGATCTGGAAGATGGTGACGGCGATCGCGATGTGGGCATCGGCCGGCGCGGGGCCGAGCAGCTCCCGCACGTGGCGGATCATGACGATCGCCGTGACGACCGTCAGCGCCGCCATCGGCCGCCACGGCGGCGCTGCCGCCCGGCGAGCCACGATGGGTGCGCTCGCGAGGCCGACGGCGGCGAACCCGAGCCAAAAGAGGGGCAGCGTCGCGAGCCCGGCTGCGATGTTGCCGAGGCTTGCCGCGTGCCAGACCACGAGACTGCCGGCGAGACCGCCCCCCGCGATCCCGGCGGCCGCGAGCGGTGACCGCTGCGCCGCCGCGGCGAGCGGCGCCAGCAACGGCCACGCGAGGTAGTACATGCAGATCAACGGCACGAAGTAGAGGTGGTACGCCGCGTTCCCGGTCGCGAGCCGCTCGCCGAGGACCGCGGGCTGGAGCAGCGCGGCCGGCTCGTTTCGCACCATCGTGACGAGCGTCCAGAAGACGTACGCCGGCAGGATGCGCCGCGCGCGCCGCGCGAGGAAGGCGCCGTAGTCGGCGAGGGCTCGCGGCGGCCGCTCGTACCCGAGCGCGAGGCCGGCCATCGAGAGCGCGACGAAGAGCGGCGCGCCGTAGCCCGCGAGCAGGTGGGCGGCGAGCACGGCCGTCGCGGTGACGGTGCCCGGGGGCGCCGCCAGGAGGACGCCGAAGCTCACGTGCAGCGCCACGACGGCGGCGAGCGCGACGGCACGGAGCGCGTCGAGCTCGGGCAGGGCGCGCGGCGCGGTCGTCACCCGGGCGGATGTCGCGCAGTCGCTCGCGCTCTGCAAGGCCGCTCGTGTCGTGTCAGTGAGGGTCAGTTCGAAGCGAGGTCGGTGCTGGCGCACGGAGTATGGGGACGGCTCCGGTCGCCTGCGGCGGACTCGCGTGTGGTCGGCGCGTCGCGTGCGCACGGGCTCGTGCGTCCCGTTCTGCGTGGATGGGCGCATGGGGCTCGTGGGCGATCGGCGTCTCGCGGCCGCGCTTTCGTTTTTACGCTCGTCGCCGAGATCGGCTCCCTCCGCCGTCCCCATACTCCGCGCGCCTGTGACGCCGCGTTCGACGTGACGACCCCCCGCCGTCACCGTACTCCTTGGGCGCGGGGCGTCGCGTTTCGAAGTGACGCATCCATTGCCGCGCGCGCGGGGGGTTCGCAGCTCGCGGGCGATCTGCTACCTCGTGCCGCATGACGCGCTCGACGCCGGCGGCCTCGGACGCTCGCGACCGCCTGCTCTCGATGCTGGCGGAGCGCGCCTATCAATACCGGCCGGAGAAGCCGTTCACGCTCTCGTCGGGCGCGCTCTCCGACTACTACCTCGATGCCCGCGTCGTGACCTGGGATCCCGAAGCGAAGCCGTTGATCGGTGCGCTGGTGTTCGACGCGCTCGCGGGGCGCGCGGACGCGGCGGGGGGGCTGACGCTCGGTGCCGATCCGATCGCCGGCGCGGTCGCCTACTATAGCCAGACGGTCGGCGCGCCGATCCGCGCCTTCACCGTCCGGAAGCAAGCCAAGGCGCACGGGATGGCGCGCGCGATCGAGGGCTCGATCCGCCCCGGTGACCGCGTCGCGATCGTGGACGACGTGGTGACGACGGGCACCTCGACGCTCGACGCGATCGATCGCTGCCGCGAGGCCGGTTACACGATCACCGCCGTCGTCATCCTCGTCGATCGCGAAGAGGGCGGCCTCGACCGCGTGCGCGCCGCCGTTCCGGGCGTCGAGTGCGCGGCGCTCTTCACGCGCGCCGAGCTCCAGCGCCGCCTCGAAGAGCAGCGCGCCGCGCGCGTCTAGTCCGGTGCCGCGCTCGCGCGCCAAGGCGAGTCCGCCGGCCGCGCGACGTGCGGAGCGCGCGCCGACATCGGCGCCGGGGCCGCGGCGCGGCGGTCGCGAATCGTCCGTAGCCTGGACGTGGATCGCGCTCGTCGCCGGCGTGGCACTCGCGGTCTACGCGAACAGCCTCGGCGGCGGGCTCCTCTACGACGACGCCAACGCGATCCGGAACAACCCGTTCGTTCGGAACGGCGACGTCGCCGGGATCCTGACCGAGCCGTCCTGGTGGGGCAGCGCACGCGGGCCGCTCTGGCGCCCGCTCACGACCCTGAGCTTCGCGCTCGACCACGCGCTCTTCGGGCTCGCGCCCTTCGGGTATCACGTGGCCAACGTGGCGCTGCACGCCGCGGTCAGCGTGCTCGTGCTCGTGGTGTTCGCCGCCGTCACGGCCGCGCCGCGGACCGCGCTTGCCGCGGCGCTCCTCTTCGCCGCCCACCCCGTGCACACGGAGGCGGTCGCCAACGTCGTCGGCCGGGCCGAGCTCTTCGCGGCGGGCGGTTTCTTCGTCGCGTGGTGGTGCTGGCTCCGCGCCGACCGCGCGGGCGGCGCGTGGCTGGCGGCGACGCTCGTCGCGTACTTCCTCGCGATGTGCGGCAAGGAGAACGCGGTCACGCTGCCGCTGGCGCTCGTGGTCGCGGACGTCGTGATGCGGCGGCCGGAGGAAGCCGTGATCGCCCGGCTGCGAGCCCGCGCCCCGCGGTACGCGGCGCTGGCGGCGGTGGCCGTTTTCTTCGTCGTCCTCCGCGCGGGCGTGCTCGGCGCCGTCACGCCGTCGCCCGATCTCCTCGACAATCCGCTCGGGACGTTGGGCCCCGGCTCCCGCCTGATGACGGCGGTTGCGGTGATCGGGCTCTACGTGCTCCGGCTCGTCTTCCCGCTCTGGCTCTCGGCCGACTACTCGTACGACCAGATCCAGGCGGTGACCTCGCCGCTCGACCTCGGGTTCCTCGGCGGCCTCGTGGTGCTCTGCGGTGCGCCGGCGCTCGCGTGGTGGACGTCGCGGCGTGTCCACGCGCTGGCGCTCGGAATCGGCGTGCTCGGTGCGACCTTCGTCGTCGTCGCGAATCTCTTCTTCCTGATCGGGACGATCATGGGCGAACGGCTGATCTACCTGCCGTCCGCCGGGTTCTGTCTCGCGCTCGCCGCGGGCCTCTCCCACCTGACGCGCACGGACGAGCGCGGCGGCCGCATGCCGGCCGCGTTCGCCGCCGTGATCGGGATCGTGGTCGCGCTCTACGGTGCGCGGACCGTCGCGCGGAACGCCGTCTGGCGCGAGCCGCTCGGCTTCTTCCAGACGATGACCGTGGACGCGCCACGGTCGGCGCGGAGCCATCGCGAGCTCGGCACCGTGCTCGGCGACCTCGGCCGCTTCGCGGAAGCGCGGCAGTCGTTCGAACGGTCGCTCGCCATCAAGCCCGAGGACGCGACGACGCTCTACAACCTCGGCAACGCGCTCAGCCGCGAGGGCCGCTACGGCGACGCCGTCGCGGCCTACGAGCGCGCGCTCGCGCGCAACCCGACGTTCGTGGAGGCGCTCGAGAATCTCGGCAACGCCGAGAGCACGCGCGGCGATCAGCAAGCGGCGCTCGCGGCGTTCCAACGCGCCCTCGCGCTCGCGCCCGACGAGCCGATCCTCCAGATGAACGCTGCGAACACCCACTTCCGCGCCGGCGCGATCGCGGAGGCCCGTGCCGGATACGAGCGCGCGCTCGCTCTCGCGCCGAGCTCGGTCGAGATCCGCACGAACTTCGGCTCGTTTCTCTACGCACGGCGCGAGTTCGCGGCCGCCGTCGACGTACTCGGCCGCATTCCGGCGCCAGCACCGGTGCGCGCCCTCGTCGCGCTCGGCGCGAGCCAGCAGGTGCTCGGACGGACGGCCGACGCGCGGGCGACGCTCGCGATGGCGGAGCGCCTGTATCCGGGCGACGGCAACGTGCGGCAGCTCGCCGATCTCCTGCGGCGTGGCGCCGCGTCGGGAGCCGCGCCGTGAGCTGGCTGTGGCCCGTCCTCCTCGTCTTGGCGGGGGTCGCCGTCTACGCCCGAACGTTCGGCGTGCCGTTCGTCTTCGACGACGTGCACGCGATCGTCCAGAACATCCGCATCCGCGAGTGGTCGACCGAGCTCCTCATGACCGATCGTCCGCTCGTCGAGCTGAGCCTCGCGCTCAACTACGCGCTCGGCGGGCTGAACCCGGCCGGCTACCACGTCGTGAATCTCTGCCTGCACCTCCTCTGCGGGCTACTCCTCTACGACGTCGCCCGCCGGACGTTCCGTCTGACCGGCGTGCTCGCGGGCCGCGAGGACGCCGCCGCCTGCTTCGCGTCCCTCGTCTTCGTCGTGCATCCGCTCCAGACGGAGTCGGTGACGTACGTGATCTCGCGGAGCGAGCTCTTGATGGCGCTCTGCTACCTCGGCGTGCTCGAGCTGGTGTTGCTCGCCGAGGCGCATCCCTCGCGCCGCGCCCTGCTGTGGGTCCTCGCGGTCGCGGTCTCGGCGTTCGGCATGACCGCGAAGCCGATCATGGTGACGGTGCCGCTGACCGTGTGGTGGCTCGCACGCTGGGTGCTCGCATCGCCGACCCGTCCCCGCATCGCGTTCGCCGAGACGCCGGACGTGGTCGAGGTGCCGCGCCGCTGGCCGTTGCACCTCGGGGTCCTGGCGACGCTCGTCGTGCTCGTCGTGCTCTTCGCCGAGGGCCGTCATCCCGGCGCCGGCTTCGACATCGACCTCGATCCCCTCGACTACTTCCGCACCCAGCTCGGCGTGACCTGGCACTATTTCCGGCTCTTCCTGTGGCCGGCCGGTCAGGTGCTGGACTACGACTGGCCGCTCGCGACGCGGTGGGACACCGCGACGGTCCTCGTCCCCGCGCTCGGCTGGGTGCTCGTGCTGGCGGCGCTCGCGTGGCTCGCGCGCCGCGGCCGGCGCGCCGCGACCTTCTGGCTCGGCTTCGCGATCGTGGCGCTCCTCCCGAGCTCGAGCGTGATCCCGATCGCCGACCTCGTCTTCGAGCATCGCATGTATCTGACGGTCGGCGCGTTGGCGGTGCTGGTGGCGCTCGCCGGGGGCACGCTCGCGACACGCGCGCCGCGGATCACCGTTGCGCTGGCGAGCGTCGTGGTCGTGGCGCTCGCCGCGACCGCGATTGCCCGCAACGAGGTCTGGCGCGACCCCGTCACGCTCTGGTCGGACAACCTCGCGAAGACACCCGCGAAGCAGCGCGTCTACCGCAACCTCGAGGAGGCGTATCAGCGGCGTGGCGACGAGAGCGGCATGCGGCGGGTCGTGCTCACGGAGATCGAGACGCTGCGGCGCCTCCAGCGCAAGGATCCGCAGAACGTCGAGATCCTGACCGGTCTCGCCAACGGGCTCGCGCGCATCGGGCGGACCGCGGAAGCGCTCGCGGCGGTGCGCGAGGCGGTGCGTCTCGACCCCCGTGACGCGGTCGCGCGCGCCGCCCACGGGGCGCTGCTCATGCAGCTCGGCCGACCGGAGGAGGCGATCGCGCCGCTCGAGATCGCCGCCGCGCTGATCGAGGGCAACATGGGATGGATCGAGCGCGACACCCGCCGCATCATCCAGGGTAATCTCGGCTGGGCCTACGCCGCGATCGGCCGCACCGACGACGCGATTCGCGTCCTGCGAACGGCCGCTGCCGACGACAACGTGTCGGCGATGAACAACCTGGGCTCGGTGCTCGGCCGGGTGGGCGAGTGGGAAGAGGCGCAGCAGGTCCTCGAGCGCGCGCGGCAGTTCGATCCCGACGATCCGAACGTGCAGAGCAACCTCGGGTGGGTGTACGCCAACGTCGGCCGACTGGAGGACGCGGCGCGGCTCCTCGAGCGAGCCATCAGGCAGCAGCCGAACGAACCGTCGGCGCACGGCAACCTCGGGTGGGTGCGTCTGCGCGCCGGCGACGTCACCGGGGCGCGCCACGCGCTCGAGATGGCCCTCACGCTCCAGCCCGACAACGGGTGGCTCGTGAACATGCTGGGCGTCGCATACGCGCGCCTCGGCGAGTGGCCGCGCGCCGTCGCGGCCTTCGAGCGCGCGCTCAGGCTCGACCCCGATTCCCAGCTCGCCCGCGACAATCTCGCGCGAGCGCTCTCCCGCCAGGAACCGCTTCTGGTCGAAGGCTCCTGACGCGGGTATCAGGCCAGGCTGGCATGAGCGCACTCGAAGCGACCGAACGCGCGCCCGCACACCCGTCCGAATCGCTTGCCCCGCGGTCTCCTTTATATTGACACGCCCAGACCCAGCGCCTATGACGCGCCTCGTTGGTCGCACCTGACCGCAGGGTCGAGGCGGTGTAGAGCCCGACGCTCACACCGTTTTTTTTGGAAATGGCGCTGACCGTGTGGTTAGCCGGTCGGTCCGTGGAGGGGGAGATAGCGAATGACCCAGCTCGTCGAGGAAGCTCGCCGCACTGCCGTCCCGATGCCGCCGCGCCCGGCGGCGCCCCCCCGCGGCGACGAGTTTCTCGCCAAGATCAGCCACACGATCGGCCGCTCGCAAGAGTACTTCGAGCGGGTGCAGCATCCCGAGGGCTACTGGCATCGGCCGCTCGAGGCGAATGCCACGATGGACGCCGAGTACGTCTTCTTCATGCACTTCATGGGACGGGTCGACGTCGAGCGCCAGAACCGCATCGTCGCCCACCTGCTCGCGACCCAGCTGCCCGAGGGATGCTGGTCCCTCTACCCGGGCGCGCCGGGGCACCTCTCGAACACGATCGAGGCCTACTTCGCGATGAAGCTCGCGGGGGTGCCCGCGGACAATCCGGCGCTCGCGCGCGCGCGCGCGTTCATCCTGAAGAACGGCGGGCTCGCCAAGGCACAGGTCTTCACGCGTTGCTTCCTCGCGTACTTCGGGCAGTACCCGTGGGACGGGCTTCCCGCGATGCCGGCCGAGCTCGTGCTGCTGCCGAATTGGTTCCCGATCAACATCTACGAGATGTCGAGCTGGGCGCGCGGCACCGTGGTGCCGCTGGTCGTGCTGATGGCGAAGCGCCCCTACGTGCCGATCCCCGCCGAGCACGGCTGCCAAGAGCTCTGGGTGAATCCGCCGGCGCCGGCCGACTATGCGTTCCCGCCCGACGAGGAGTCGCTCGTTTCATGGCGGAACTTCTTCCTCGGGCTCGACCGCGTGCTGAAGCTCCTCGGCAAGTCGCCGGTGAAGCCGCTTCGCGCGCGCGCGCTCCGGAAGTGCGCCGAGTGGATCCTCTCGCACCAGGACGTGAACGGCGGCTGGGGCGGCATCCAGCCGGCGATGGTGAACTCGGTGATGGCGCTCCGCGTGCTCGGGTACGCCGACGACCACCCGGCGGTCGCGAAGGGCATCCAGGCGATCGAGGACTTCGTGATCGAGGAGGGCGATCAGCTCTTCTTCCAACCCTGCGTCTCGCCGACCTGGGACACCGCGCTCGCCGCGAAGGCGCTGCTCGACTCCGGCATGGAGCCCGACGCGCCGATCCTCCAGAAGGCGAGCGACTGGCTGATCGCGAACCAGATCTACGCACCGGGCGACTGGTCGATCAAGAATCCCGACCTCGAGCCGGGCGGGTGGGCCTTCGAGTTCGCGAACGACTGGTATCCGGACACCGACGACACCGCCGTCATCCTGATGGTGTTGAAGCGCATCCGGGCGACCGACGAGCGCGCCAAGGAGCGCGCCCTCACGCGCGGCCTCAACTGGACGCTCGGTATGCAGAGCCGGAACGGCGGCTGGGGCGCCTTCGACACCGACAACCTGCGCGAGCTCTTCAACAAGATCCCGTTCGCCGACATGGAAGCGATGCTCGACCAGCCGACCGCCGATCTCACCGGCCGGCACCTCGAGCTCATGGGCGACTTCGGTTACGACGTCGAGATGCGGCGCGCGAAGCGCGGCCTCGCGTTCCTGAAAGAGATCCAGGAGCCGAACGGCTCGTGGTGGGGCCGCTGGGGCGTGAACTACATCTACGGCACGTGGTCCGTGCTCTCGGGGCTGCGCTCCATCGGGGAAGACCTGAATCAGCCGTACATCCGGCAATCCGTCGCCTGGCTGAAATCCCGCCAGAACGACGACGGCGGCTGGGGCGAGACGTGCGACACCTACGGCGACGCGTCGCTCGCCGGCAAGGGTCCGAGCACGCCGTCACAGACCGCGTGGGCGCTCCTCGGGCTCCTCGCGGGCGAGGACGCACTCAGCCCCGAGCTCGTCCGCGGCATCGAATATCTGACCCGCACCCAGCTGGACGACGGCACCTGGGACGAGCTGCACTTCACGGGCACCGGGTTTCCGCGCCATTTCTATCTGCGCTACTACATGTACCGGAACTATTTTCCGTTGATGGCGCTCGGGATCTTCCGCACCCGTGCCCAGGCCCACCTGGAGCGCCAAGCGGCCAATGGTCATGCGGCGGGCCATGGACACGGCAACGGCCTTGCGGCCGAGAACGGCAACGGGCACGCTCCGACGGAACTGCACGCGTCTGCATGAGTGATTCGACCCGCCGCCGCTCTTTCGCGCTCCTCGGATCCACCGGATCCGTCGGAGTGTCGACGCTGGCGCTGGTCGAACGGTTCCCGGATCGGTTCCGCGCGGTGGCGCTCGCGGCCGGAAAGAACACGAAGGTGCTGGCGGATCAGGTGCGGCGCCACGCGCCGGACCTGGTGTCGGTCGCCGACGACGCGAGCGCGCGCGATCTGAGGGAGCGCGTGCCCGAGTACACCGGACGCATCCTCGTCGGATCGGAAGGGCCGCTCGCGGTCGCGACCCATCCGGAGGCCGACCTCGTGCTCTCGGCGCTCGTCGGGGCGCTCGGCCTCGTGCCGACCCTCGCCGCGGTGCATGCGGGCAAGCACGTGGCACTCGCCAACAAGGAAGTGCTGGTCGTCGCGGGCGAGCTCGTCACCGAGGCGGCGCGCGCGAAGGGCGTGCACCTCCTCCCGGTCGACAGCGAGCACAACGCGATCTTCCAGGCGCTCCAGGGCCACGACCCCGCCGAGGTGAAGCGCATCGTGCTGACGGCGTCGGGCGGGCCGTTCCTCGGCAAGTCGGCCGCGGAGCTCGCCGAGGTGACGGTCGCACAGGCGCTCGAGCATCCGACCTGGAAGATGGGCCCGAAGATCACGATCGACTCGGCGACCCTCATGAACAAGGGCCTCGAGGTGATCGAGGCGCGCTGGCTCTTCGACGTCGGCGCCGACCGCATCGACGTCGTCATCCATCCGCAGAGCATCGTGCACTCGATGGTCGAGTACATCGACGGCTCGGTGCTCGCGCAAATGGCCGTGCCCGACATGACGATCCCGATCGGCTACGCGCTCGCGTATCCGGCCCGCTTGCCGCTCGACTATCTCCGCCCCCTGGATCTTACCGCCGCCGGCACGCTCACCTTCGTCGCTCCCGATCGCCCCCGGTTCCCCTGTCTCGATCTCGCGTACCGCGCGCTTCGCGCCGGCGGTACCATGCCCGCCGTCCTGAACGCCGCGAACGAGATCGCCGTCGAACGGTTCCTCGCGGAGGACATCGCCTACCGCGACATCCCGGCGCTGGTCACGTCGGTGATGGACGCGCACGAGCACGCGCGGGCGACGGATCTCGACGTGCTGCTGGCGGCCGACGGCTGGGCGCGTGACGCCGCCCGGCGCGGTGAAGGCACGCGGACCGGACGGGCGGCCGCGCGCTGATCGGGTCATGACGGCGCCGGCAGAGAGATCCGACGCGACGGCCGTCGCGTCCGCGTCCGAATCGGCGGCGGCCGTCGCGGCGTTCGCCGAGTGCGAGCGGATCGCTCGGTCGCACTACGAGAATTTCACGCTCGGCTCGCGTTTGCTGCCGCGACATCTACGCCGCCACATCGCGGCGCTCTACGCCTTCGCGCGGACGGCCGACGATCTCGCCGACGAGGAGCCCGATCCCGAGCGCGCGCTCGCGGGCCTCGACGCGTGGGAGCGCGAGCTCGAGGCGTGTTACGCGGGGACGCCGCACCATCCGGTGTTCGTGGCGCTCGCCGAGACGGTCCGCGTCCATCGGATTCCGATCGAGCCGTTCCAGCGGCTGCTGACCGCGTTCCGGATGGACGTGCGGTTCGCGGGGTTCGAGACCTTCGACGCCCTTCGTCACTACTGCGCGCACTCGGCGGATCCCGTCGGGCACCTCGTGCTCTACCTCTTCGGCTACGGCGACGCCGAGCGCCAATCGCTCTCCGACGACATCTGCACCGCGCTCCAACTGACCAACTTCTGGCAGGATCTCGCGATCGATCTGCGGAAGGGGCGCGTCTATCTGCCGCGCGAGGACATGGCGCGCTTCGGGTACACCCCCGAAGAGCTCGGCCGCCACGCCGTGACCCCCGCGTTCCGCGAGCTCATGGCGTTCCAGTGCGCGCGGGCGCGCGGCCTCTTCGAGCGCGGTCTCGCGCTCGCCGGCATGCTCGACGGCAACCGCGGCCGCGAGATTCGCCTCTTCGCGGGCGGCGGGCTCGCGATCCTCGATCGCCTGGAAGCGGTCGGGTACGACGCGTTCACCGCGCGGCCGACGCTCTCGCGCTGGGCGAAGATGGGCCTGGTCGCCCGGTCGCTCGTGGGGGGCGTCGCGTGACTGCCGCGCTCGAGGTGGCCTACGCCGAGTGCGGGCGCATCGTTCGCGCGTCCGGCAGCAGCTTCCATCAGGCGTTCCGGCTTCTTCCCGACGAGCGCCGGCGGAGCTTGGAAGCGCTCTACGCGTACTGTCGCGTCGTCGACGACGCCGCGGACGACGGCGGCGACGCCGCGGCCGCAGTCGCGCGCTGGCGCGAGGAGCTCGCGCGCGTGCTGGCGGGCACCCCGACGCTCCCGGTCGGCGTCGCGCTCGCCGACTCGATCGCGCGCTTCGCGATCCCGCCGCAGCACCTCGGCGAGATCCTCGACGGCGTCGCGATGGACGTCGTGCCGCAGCGGTTCGCGACGTTCGCCGAGCTCCGCCGCTACTGCTACCTCGTCGCGTCGGCGGTGGGCCTCGCGACCATTCCGATCTTCGGCTGCCGCGACCCGCGGAGCCGCGACTACGCCGAAGCGCTCGGCATCGCGCTCCAGCTCACCAACATCACGCGTGACATCGCCGAGGACGCGGAGCGCGGCCGCGTCTACCTGCCGCAGGAAGACCTGCGGCGCTTCGGCTACTCGGAGCGCGATCTCTTCACGCACACGCGGAACGACGCGTTCCGATCGCTCGTTGCGTTCGAGTGCGCGCGGGCGCGCGAGTTCTACGGCGCGGCCCGCGCCGCGCTGACCCCGACCGATCGGCGCGCGCTGGCGCCCGCGGAAGGCATGCGCCTCGTCTACTCGCGTGTGCTCGGGAAGATCGCCGCCGACCCGGACGCGCTCTTCGGCCCGCAGATCCGCCTGCCGAAGTGGCAGAAGGCGGCGCTCGCGGGCTGGGCGTGGCTTCGGACGCGCGTGCCGGTCGGCGCCCCGGCCCGGCGTCCGACTCCCGGCATGGAGACCGCGTGACGACGACCGACGTGCTCGTGATGGGCGGCGGCTTCGCCGGACTCGCCGCTGCGACCGCGCTCGCCGCCGAGGGCCGGCGGGTCACCGTGCTGGAGAAGCGGCCGCAGCTCGGCGGGCGCGCGTACTCCTACACCGACGCGACGACGGGCGAGGTCATCGACAACGGCCAGCACGCGATGATGGGTTGCTACACCGAAATGTTCCGCTTCCTCGACCGCATCGGCGCGAGCGGGAAGCTGAGCATCCAGCCCGGCCTCCGCGTCGACATGCTCGACCCCGATCGTGGCCCGGGCGTGATCAGCTGTCCGTCGCTTCCGAACCCGCTGCACATGGGCGCGGGCGTGCTCGGCTATCGCCTGCTGAGCGTGGGGGACCGCGCGCGCGTGCTCACCGGCGGGCTCCGGCTCCTCCTGATGAAGCGTCTCCGCGACCCGCGGCTCGCGACGCTCACCGTCGACGGCGCGCTCGACCTCCTCGGACAGACGACCGCGGCGCGCCGCGCCTTCTGGTACCCGGTCGCGATCGCGACCCTCAACGACGATCCCGCGATCGCGTCGGCCGACCTGCTCGCCGAGGTCATGGTACGCGCGTTCTTCGCCGGAAAGGACGCCGCGCGCTTCGTGCTCTCGAAGGTCGGCCTTTCGGACCTCTATACGACCGACGCGCGGCGCTTCATCGAGGCGCGCGGCGGTCGCATCGAGACCAAGGCCCACGTAGTCGGCGTCGGCTTCCGCGGCGACGACGTCAGCCACCTCGAGCTCCGCGACGGTCGCCGTCTCAGCGCCGCGGCGTACGTGAGCGCGGTGCCGCCGCAAGGGCTTTTCCCGCTGCTGCCGGTCGCCGTCCGCCGGAGCGTGCCGATGCTCGGCGGCATCGAAGCGCTCACGAGCTCGCCGATCGTCTCGGTGCACGTGTGGTTCGACCGCGCGGTGCTGGCCGAGCGTCCGTTCGTCGGCTTCGTCGGCACCGGGACGCACTGGGCTTTCAACCGCGACGTCATCGCCGGCCGCCACGATCGCGACGGCGGGTATCTCAGCTTCGTGATCTCGGGCGCGCGCGCGATCGTCGACGACGACAACGACGCGATCGTCGCGCGCACGCTGGCGGATCTGCATCGGCTCGTGCCGGCGTCGGCCGCGGCGCGCGTCCGTCACACGCAGGTCGTGAAGGAGAAGTTCGCGACCATGTCGCCATCGGTCGCGGCCGCGCGTTTGCGCCCGCCGACGGTCACGCCGTTCGACAACTTCGTGCTCGCCGGAGACTGGATCGACACCGGTCTGCCTGCGACCATCGAAAGCGCCGTCATGAGCGGTCATCGCGCCGCCGAGGTCGTGACGGCGCGTCTTGCCGCGCTCGGCTCCCGGGGGAGGGAAACGCGCGCGGCGAGTTGAGCAGCAGTGGGTCAGCAGAATGGAACAGGGGGAACGATGAGCAATTCGGCAGAGCAGTCCGCGGTGCGGTGGCAGGACAACGGCGGTGAATCCTCGTCGATGGGCGTGCACGTGCGCCGCCTCGAGGTCCAGACGAGCAAACGCATGGAGATCCACGATCTCACCGAGGCGGTGCGCGAGATGGTGCGGGCGACCGGCGTGACGGCGGGACTGGTGACGCTCAGCACCATGCACACGACGACGGCCGTGTTCGTGAACGAGCCGCAGTCGGCGCTGCTGGACGACGTGCAGCACCTGCTCGAGCGGCTGGTGCCGCGCGCGGACGAATGGAAGCACAACGACCCGCGCTATTCCGACTGTGACCGCAGCAACGCGGACGCGCACCTGCGCGCGATCATGCTGGGCAGCAGCGTGACGCTCCAGGTCGCGGAGGGTGCGCTCACCATGGGGCAGTGGCAGCGCGTGCTCATGGCCGAGCTCGACGGGCCCCGCAAGCGGGCTTTGGTTCTTCAGGTGCTCGCGGCGTCGTAGGTTTACGAGAAGACCGCGCGTCGGGTCGTGCGAGGCGGGGCGGGAGCATCGCCTCGGCGGCTCGGGCGCGGGACGCCCGCACCGCTCAAGGGTAGAATTCGCAGGGGAGCCGTGTCCCGCTCACGAGCCGCCGAGGCGACGCTCCCGCCCCGCAGCTACCGCCGCTGCGCGAGCTCGTCAGACCGAAGCGCGCGGCGTGCACCCGAATCGGTGGCGCTTGCGGTGTCGTGCTCGCCTCGGTGGTGGGTGGGCGGCTTGCAACGGCTACTCGGCGCTCTTGTCGTCGTGCTCACCACGGCGGAGCGTTCCGTGGTAGGTGCCGGCATGGTGCCACGCACACGACCTGACAGCGTCGCCGTCCGGATTCCGCGGCGGCGCTTCACCACCGACGAGTACCACCGCATGGGGGAGGCGGGCGTGTTCGCGGAGGACGATCGCGTCGAGCTCCTGGACGGGGAGATCGTCCAGATGCGCCCCATCGGGATCCCGCACTCGAGCAGCGTCGACCGGCTGCGCGTTCTTCAGTCGCCGGCTCGGCCGTCGGGCCATCATCCGTGTGCAGGGCCCGATCATCCTCGACCGGCATTCCGAGCCCCAGCCGGACCTGAGCGTGCTGGCGCCCCGCGCCGACTTCTACGGGCATGCGCAGCCTCGACCGCGCGACGTGCTCCTCGCGATCGAAGTCATGGACTCCAGCCGCGGCTATGACCGCACGTTGAAGCTGCCGCTGTACGCCCGCGCCGAGCTCCGCGAGGTCTGGCTCGTCGATCTGAAGGCCGAAGTGATCGAGCGCTACCGGAAGCCGGCGCTCCGCGGCTACCGGGAGCGCGCGGAATTCCACCGCGGCCGCGTGCTGACGCCGCTCGCGTTCCCCCGCGTTCGCTTCCGGGTGAACGAGATCCTCGGCTGACAGGAAGCGGCGGCGGAACAGGGCCCGCTGCCGACGCCGACGACGAGTCAGGGCAGGTGACGGCGCGCCCGTGGTCCGCAGCCGTGGCACCGCTCGACGACAGCGTCGCGCGGCGCGCCGGAAGGCCGGACGCGCGCGCGTCTGAGCCGCGTCAGCTCGGCGGCTGGCGCGGCAGGCGCAGCTCGAAGACGCAGCCTTCCGACGGCACGTTGCGGACGGCGAGCGTGCCCCCGTGGGCTTCTGCCGCTTCCTTCGCGATCGCGAGGCCGAGCCCGAGGCCTTCGCTCTGGCGCTGGGCCGCCTCTTCCCCGCGCGCATAGGGCTCGAAGATCGACGCCCAGTTGCCGTCGATGATGCCGCCGCAGTCGTCGGCGACCTCGACGACGACCACATCGCCTTCGTCGCGCAGCGAGGCGCGTACCGTAGTGCCGGTGCCCGTGTACTTGACCGCGTTCCGCATCACGTTCGCGAGCGCCGAGTGCAGGAAGCGGGCGTCGGCGCGGATCGGCGCCGTGGGTGGCACGTCGAGCGTGAGCGTCACGTGCCGGCTCTCCGCCTCGGGCCGCAGCGTGTCCTCGAGGTCGCGCATCACCGCGGCGACGTCGATGTCGGCGTAGTCGGGCGCGCCGCCGGAGGCGAGTCTGCCGGCCATCAACATCTGGTCGATCAGCTCGCGGGCGCGGCCGAGGCTCCGCCCGAGGAGCTGGAGCGGCCGGCCCGCTTCGAGATCGGGATGGTGCTGCGCCAGCAGCTGCGACGCCGCGAGCGCCGTCGAGAGCGGCGTCCGCAGCTCGTGCGCGATGAAGGCGCGGTGACGGGCCTGCTCGTGCGCCAGCTCCCCGTCGCGCCGGCGGACGTACTCGCGCACGGCCTCGGCCGCGCCGGCGTTCACCACCGTGATCAGCCGGCGATGGTCCTCGCTCGGAAGCGTCACGTCGCTCTCGTTCGCGACCTCGAGCAGCACGTCGGCGAGGATGCCGTATTCGCGGATCACCTCGTCGACGTCGAACCCGACGTGCAATCGCTGGGCGCCATGCATCGACGCGTGCGCCTGCGCCGGCCCCTCGTCGTCGACGGGGCCCGCGGACGGGCGATCGAACAACTCGATGACCCCGTCGACGAAGTTCGGCATGTGGTCGAGCAGCTCGATCCGCGAGATCTTCAGCGTCCGAGTCAGCTCGGCGACTCGCGTCTGCCAGCGCTGCAAGATCGTCGTGCGCCTTCGATGGAGGAAGCTCCCGAGTTGTCGTGACATCGCCGCCGAGCGTAGGCGACCGCCCCACTACCTGGCAAATTTTATTGTCGGGTTCGCGACCGTCGGCGGTTTCGCACGGGAGGGCTCGCGCGTCGCCGCACCGTTCCAACGCCGCTCTCGCGCTCTTGTGGGCGTTCTCTCCTCGGTGGAGTTACGTGTAAGTGCCGACATGGTGCCACGGACGAAAGCCGACAGCGCCGCGGGGCGGGTGCGACGACCGATCGCTACCGGGGCAGCGCGCCGATCTTCTGCCGCCGCAGATGACGCGTCATCCAGTCGAGGAACACCCGCAAGCGCGGGAAGACGAGACGCGCCTCGGGATAGACGAGACTCACCGGCAGCGGCGGCGGCTCGTAGCGCGGCAGCACGACGCGCAACCGCCCGGCCCTGATCTCCGACGCCACCTGGTACGACAGGAACACCCCGAAGCCGAGCCCGGCGACGCACGCGGTCACGGTGGCGGCCGATTGATTGGTGGTGAGTGGGCCCGCGACTGGAACGACCACGGGACGACCCGCGTCCTCGAAGTGCCACTCGGCGTTCGGGGCGAGCCCTTGCAACCGTACGCACGGCCGCTCGGCGAGGTCCTTCGGATGCCGCGGCGTGCCGACGCGACGCAGGAGACTCGGGCTCGCGCAGACCACGCGGCGCATGGTGCCGACTGAGATGGCGATCGCCGTCGAGTCGGGAAGGCGGGCGATCCTCACGGCCGCATCGATCCCGTCTTCCACGAGGTCGAGTACCCGATCGACGAGCAGCAGCTCGATGTCGACGGCCGGGTGCTCCGCGAGGAACGCCGTGACCGCGGGCGCGACGTGCATCTGTCCGAACAAGACGGGGGCAGTGACGCGGAGTCGGCCGCGCGGCTCTCTCCGCGCCGCGCCGACGACGTCCTCGGTCTCGGCGACGTCCGCGAGGATGCGGCGGCAGCGCTCGAGATACACCCGTCCCTCGGGCGTCAGCGACATGCGGCGCGTCGTGCGGCGCAGGAGGACGACGCCGAGCGACCGCTCGAGGTCGGCGAGCATGCGCACCATGGTGGGGAGCGAACGCCCGAGCGTCAGCGCGGCGCCCGACAGGCTGCCACGGTCGACGATCGTGACGAAGGCGCGCATGGCGGCGAGCTTGTCCACGCCATTACTCCGTAAACCAAAAGAGTCCTCTAGGTGAAGCGGCTCTTATCCGTCGTACGGAACAATCGTAGATCGGCCGGGAAAGGAGAACGCACATGACCTCAACGACCACGACAGCACGAACGACGGGCATCCATCACGCCGGGCTCACCGTACCCGACATCGAGGCATCCGCCGCATTCTTCGAGCAGGCGCTCGGCTTTCGACGCGTGGGGGGCAACTCCGCGTATCCCTCGCTCTTCTTGAGCGACGGCACCGTCTTGATGAGCTTGTGGCAGGCGGCGGACCCGTCCCACGCCGTTCCCTTCGACCGACGGAAAAACATCGGATTGCATCACCTGGCGCTGCGGGTCGCCGACCCGTCCGCGCTCGACGGGCTTCACGACGAGCTCGCCGCCCGAGGGGACACCACCATCGAGTTCGCGCCCGAGCTGCTCGGCGATGGGCCGACGCGGCACATGATGTGCCTGATCCCCGGCGGCATCCGCCTCGAGCTGATCGCGCCGGTGGCACGATGACGATCGTGGCGGCGCCGGCGGCCGCCGTTCCACGCTGGGGAGCATCGAGTGCAGGAACGGCTCGGCGTGCGTGCGCCCTCACGGCATCGGGCGCCCGCGCTGAGGGCCGGACGGCGAGTGGTCGTCTACGACGCTTTGGTGCGCTAGCTCCTGAGGCATGCGCATGCCAATCACGCTCGTGATGCTGGTGACGACGGCGATGCTGGGCGCCGGGTGCACGCGGACGCCCGAGGGGCTGCCGATCGGGGCGCCCGGCGACGACACCCGCCTCGGGACCGTAAGTGCGACGTGGCAGAAGACCGACGACGAGCGCGGCTTCGCGAACGCGGCTCGACTCGACGAGCCGGAAGTCCGCTTCCGCTATCGCGCCGACCTGCACAACGCGGGCGACGAAAAGCTCTTCGTGCGGCTCGAGCGGTTCGAGCTCGTCGACGGCGCGAGCCTGCCGCTCGGGAGCGCGAGCGAGACGGTCGCGTGCACCCTCGGCATCGGGACGACCGAGGGAGTGCTCGCGGGCGACGTGTGGGTCCGCAAGCGCGACGCCGACCGAGTCGAGGACTTCCGCGTTCGGCGCTTCGCCGCCGCGCTCGACGAGGAGGGTAGGGCGCGCTACCGAGCATGGTTGCTCGCCGGACGATCGGGCGAGGAAGCGGCGGTCGAGCAAGAGATCACGCGCCAGGCGGCGGCGCCGCCCTGCGGCGGGTGATTGCCCGATCCCCCGGTGCTGACATCGTCGCGCGCGTGACCGGCGCCTACGACTGGCTCGCGCTCCGGTCTTCGATTGGGCGCCGCG